>NZ_JBNNPK010000005.1:0-287847 GCF_050275675.1 Allobosea sp. NPDC003192 | reverse complement strand
GGATTCTTCTGAATCACTCGGCGATAGGGTGAGGTTACGGGTTGTTAGGAATTGCCGAGCGCGCGAACCCCTCCCCCTTGGGGGGGAGGGGCAGGGGTGGGGGCGCAAAGCCGAGGTGATCGGCTGAACCAGACGGCGGTTCCGCTGCTGCCAGCCCCGTTCTGGCGAGCGGTCACCAAGCGGCACCACCCCCATCCCCAACCCTTCCCCACAAGGGGGAAGGGAGGAGCCAAGACGATCAGCCCTGCGTGGGACAATCCCTCCCCTACCCCGCCGGCAGGGCCGGAACCGGCCGCGGCCGGCCCTCGTCGTCGATCGCGACGAAGGTGAAGGTCGCGTCGGTGACCTTCTCATGGAGCGTGGTGCGGAAGCGCTTGGCCCAGGCCTCGACCTGGATCTTCATCGAGGTGCGCCCGACCGACTTCACCGAGGTGTAGACGCTGAGCACGTCGCCGACCTTGACCGGGCGGATGAAGGTCATCGCCTCGACTGCGACCGTCACCACGCGCCCCTGCGCCCGGTCGACCCCGGCAATGCCGCCAGCCTGGTCCATGCGCGACATCACCCAGCCGCCGAAGATATCGCCATTGGCGTTGGTGTCCGCCGGCATGGCGATGGTGCGCACGGTCAGGGTACCGCAGGGTTCTTCGGCAGGATTCGCGCCAGGCTCAGTCATCGTTGCCCTTCCCCTCTTCGATATGGAAGGAGTGGAGCACACGATGCAGGATCGGCGCCAGCACGAAGCCGGTGGCGATCACCACAAACAAACCCGAGAAGATCGCATAGAAGCCGGCGAACAGCTTGCCCCCGGCGGTCTTCAGCTCGGTCACCGGCCCCATGCCCGAGAGGATCATCGCCGCGTTGACGAAAGCGTCGACCCCGCTCATGCCTTCGCTGGCGGTGTAGCCGATCATGCCGATGGCGAGCCCGACGATGGTGAGCCCCAGCCAGAGCAGGATCGCGCGCCCCAGGCGCAGCGCAAAGCGCCTTATCGGGACGAGCCGCTCGTGACGACGCTCGAACTGCAGCATGGATTCCTTCCGGCCAGTCTTGAGCCCAGCTTGGCGCACCCGCATGCTGGGTCAAGCCACGACACTGCAGGAGGAACGCGATGAGCACCCCCCGCCGATGATCTCGATCTCGCTGCGCTATGCCGACGCACCGCGGATGTACGACTGGCTGATCGCAGCCTTCGGCTTCGAGAAGCATGCCGCCTACTATTCCGAGGACGGCAAGACCCTGCTGCATGGTGAGCTGCGCATGGGCGATAGCTTCATCATGCTCGGTTCGTCGGAGAACAACGCGATCGGCAAGCTGGTCTCGCGCCCGGCCGAGCTCGGCGGCACCACCGCCTCGCCCTATGTCGCGACGGCCGGGATCGACGCGCTCTGCGCGCGCGCCCGCGCGGCGGGAGCCGAGATTTGCATGGAGCCGACCGACCAGCCCTATGGCAGCCGCGACTTCATCTGCAAGGACCCGGAGGGTCATGTCTGGTGCTTCGGCACCTATCGGCCGGGCGCCGCCCCCGCCTGATCAGGCAGCCGCCAGCTTGGGCCGCGCCTTCAGCATCAGCCAGCAGACGATCGAGAGGTTGATCAGGTTCCAGGCGAGGCCGTTGAGGAAGGCGAGCCGGTAGGACGCGGTCGCGTCGAAGATCGCTCCCGAGACCCAGCCGCCGAAGGCCATGCCGAAGATCGTCGCCGACATCACCACGCCGATGCGTGCGCCCGCTTCGCGCGGCGGCATGTAATCGCGGATCGCCACCGCATACATCGGCACGATCCCGCCCTGGAACAGGCCGAAGATGCCGGTGACGATGAAGAGCGAGCTCAAGCCGTCGAACCAGAGATAGAGGAAGAGCGCGATGCCCTGCATCAGCGAGGACAGGACCAGCGTCGCCGTGCCGCCGATCCTGTCGGCGACGAAGCCCGAGCCGACACGGCTGACGATGCCTAGCGCCATCATCACCGTCAGCATCTCGGCGCCGCGGGCGACGCCATAGCCGAGATCGCTGCAATAGGCGACGATATGGACCTGCGGCATCGACATCGCGACGCAGCAGCAGAAGCCGGCCACGACCAGGAGCAATTGCAGCTGGTTCGGCGACAGTCCGAGGCTGCCGCGTGCACCAGCGCTTGTCACCTCGGCCGCCGCGAGGGTCGCCGCATTCGGCCGGCGCCGGAACAGCGGCGCCAGCGGCAGCATCACCACCAGGCAGGCGATGCCGAGCCATAGATGTGTCGTGCGCAGGCCATGCGTCTCGACACCCCAGTTGATCAACTGGGGCCAGAACATGCCGGCGAGATAGCTGCCCGAGGCGCCGAAGACGACGGCGAGGCCGCGATAGCGCCGGAACCAGTGCGAGAGATCGGCGATCAACGGCGAGAATCCGGTCGCGGCGCCGAGCCCGATGAGGAAGCCATGCGCCAGCGCGAACTGCCAGAGCGAGCCAGCAACCGAGGCGAGCGAATAACCAGCGGCCAGCAGCACGGCGCCAAGCATGATCGGCAGGGCGATGCCGAACCGATCGACCAGGCGGCCCATGACGA
This sequence comes from Allobosea sp. NPDC003192, assembly GCF_050275675.1. Classification (NCBI taxonomy): domain Bacteria; kingdom Pseudomonadati; phylum Pseudomonadota; class Alphaproteobacteria; order Hyphomicrobiales; family Alloboseaceae; genus Allobosea; species Allobosea sp. NPDC003192. The sequence goes on along the minus strand of NZ_JBNNPK010000005.1, from coordinate 285,298 downwards.
TATTGCCGATGCCGAAGCCGATCATGGCGCAGGTATAGGGCAGCGAAGCATCGGCGCGCATGACGCCGAACTCCTTCTGCACCGCCGTCACCACCACCACGGCCGACCAGGAGCCGACGCAGGCGATCGTCCCGACCAGCAAGGCCAGCGCGAGCCTCATCCAGGCATAGGCTGAATCCGGCGCATAGCGCGCGTCCTGGGCGTTCATGTTTCCTCACCGTCCCATCGGAGAAGTTTCTTCTCCGTGCCTGAGCATTAGGCAGCGGCGAACCGCACCACAAGCGCGCGGGCGGCGGGGTGATGCAGCGCGGATGTTGGAGCAGCCGCTCCCCGGGCGATGCTCTTGCCCTGGGCGCGGCCTGCCCGGCATGCTGACCGCCTGTCGCGAGGAGATGATGGCGAGAATCTGCATCTATGGCGCCGGCGCGATCGGCTGCTATCTCGGCGGCCGGCTCGCCGCCGCCGGCGCCGAGGTCGGCTTCGTCGGTCGCCCCGGCATCGGCGAGGAGCTTCGGCAGCACGGCTTGACCCTGACGCATTACAATGGCCGCCACTGGCGCGTTCCGCCGGAAGCCACCGCCTTCTCGACCGAGCCGGAGGCGGCTACGGCAGCCGAGCTGATCCTCGTCACGGTCAAATCCGGCGCTACGGCGCAGGCGGCCGCGGAGCTTGCCGGCGTCATCGGGCCGAACGCCGTCGTGATCAGCTTCCAGAACGGCATCGGCAATGCGGATACGCTGCACGAAGCTCTACCCGGCCGCATCGTGCTTGCCGGCATGGTGCCGTTCAACGTCATCAGGCGCGGCCCTGGCGCCTTCCATCAAGCTTCCGAGGGCGAGCCCGAGGTCGCGGACTCCCCGGCCCTCGCACCCATCCTTGATGATTTCGCCAGCGCCGGCTTCGCCCTGCGTAGGCATCGCGACATGGTCCCGGTGCAATGGGCCAAGCTGCTTCTCAACCTCAACAATGCAGTCAACGCCCTCTCCGGCCTGCCGCTGCAGCAGGAGTTGGCGCAGCGCGCCTATCGCCGCTGCCTCGCTCTCGCCCAGGCCGAGGCGCTCGCTCTGTTGAAGCAGGCAGGGATCGCGCCCGCCCGGTTGACGCCACTGCCGGCGCGCTGGATTCCGATGCTGCTGCGCCTGCCCGACGCGCTCTTCGCCCGGCTGGCGCGCAAGATGCTGGCGATCGACCCGTCGGCGCGCTCCTCCATGGCCGACGACCTCGCCGCCGGGCGCAGGACCGAGATCGACTGGATCAATGGCGAGGTTGTCAGCCTGGCGCAGCGGCTCGGGCGGCAGGCGCCGGTGAATGCGCTGCTGGTCTTGCTCGTCAAAGCCGCGGAAAACGACAGGAAGCGCTGGAACGGCGAGGCCCTGCTCGCCGAGCTGCAGGCAGCGGGCCGGCGAGGCTAGCTCAGCCCTTGCGGCCGGTCAGGTCGGCATATTGCTCGGGCGGCAGCGGCCGCCCGAGCATATAGCCCTGCATGTAGTTGCAGCCCTCGTCGATAAGGAAGTCGAGCTGTTCGCGCGTCTCGACGCCCTCGGCCACCACCTCGATGCCGAGCGCATGACCGAGCGCGATCACCGCGCGGGTGATCGCCGCCGCCTCCGAGGCGACGCCGAGATTGGCGACGAAGCTGCGGTCGATCTTCAGCGTCGAGAGCGGGAACATGTGCAGATAGGAGAGGGAGGAATAGCCCGTCCCGAAATCGTCGAGCGCGATGCGCACGCCGAGCGCCTTGATCCGGTGCAGCACCAGCATGGTGCGGTCGAAATCGGTGATCATCACCCCTTCGGTGATCTCGAGCTCGAGCCGCTCCGGCTCCAGCCCGGTCTCGACCAGGATCTCGTCGATCAGCCCCGGCAGGTCGCCGTGGCGGAACTGCAGCGGCGAGACGTTGACGGCGATGCGCAGCGGTTTCTCCCAGCTCGCCGCCTCGGTGCAGGCCTGGCACAGCAGTTCGCGTGCCAGCGGCAGAATCAGCCCGCTCTCCTCTGCCGCCGGGATGAAGTCGGATGGTGGGATCACGCCGCGCTCGGGATGGACCCAGCGCGCCAGCGCCTCAAAGCCCGTGAGGACGCCCGCCGCGGAGAAGACCGGCTGATAGTGCAGATGCAGCTGCTTCTGCGCGATCGCGGCCGCGAGCTCTTCGGCGAGGTGGTGGGCGGAGGATGCGGCATCGCTCCCGGCCTGCGGGCCGGTACTGACGTCGACCATCACATTGATTGCACCGGCGAGCCTGCCTTCGGCATCGTAGAACGGCGTCGGCAGCGGCATGAAGCGTACACGGCTGCCATCGGGCCGCTCGGCCAGCGCTTCGACGCCGCGGATCGGCCGCTTCTCCCGCAGAGCGACCGCCAGCGGGCAGTCCTCATGCGCCAGCGGCGAACCGTCGACCTGGAAGAGGCGATGGGCGATGCACCAGCGATCATGCCCGAGCTGCGGCTGACGTCCGACGAACCGGGCAGCAGCCTGATTGAAATAGGTCACACGTCCTTCGGCATCGGTCGCGTAGAGCGCCAGGGGCAATTGCGTCACGACTTCGCGGAACCAGCTGTCATCGGCGACGCCGGCTTGCGCACCCGCAGGTTCATCCGGCTTCTGGCTGCCGGGGGAATTGGGAGGCATGCGGACGATCTCGATACGACGAACAACGTGATGGCATCAAAGCGGAAAAAACCGAATAAAGTTTTAAATGGCAGAGGCGAATCCGAGCCCCCAGCCAAATGGCCACCCCGAAGAGGTCAAAGGCCACAGCATGCTCCGTATTATTTGACTTAAATTTGGGCCATTTCGTAGGGAAACCGCAATGGTCGCTTAGATTTGAAATTTTGAACCGATATTGAGCCTACAATATTGGAGCAACATTCCTGCCCAGAACAGAGATTACCATAAATCCTATTTGAACAGTCGTTCGCCTTGTTCGTCGATCAGCTGCCTGGCCTTGACGATGGCGAAGTCCGCAGCCTCCTCGGCACCGGGGAAGCGATCCGCCCGGATGAAGCGGTGGCTCTTCATCTCGCCGTCGATCTCCTTCTCGATCACCCCGGAAAGCTGCTGCTGCCCGCCTTCAGGAAACGGCGTCGCATGGATGGTGAAGCCTTTGTACTCGGTGCTCTTCAGCGGCGCCGCTTGGCCGGCCGGCTTGGCTTCCTTGCGACCGAACAGGGATTTGAGAAAGGACATGGCGGGCTCCATCTGTCCGCGCTGTATAGCGCAGATGCCGGCCACTTGGCCAAGAGCCAGATCTGTCGCCCCCGCTGCCCTGCGCCTCTGGTGCACCGGCATCGAGATCACCATGTCTTTTTCAGACAGGGCGGAAAAAGCCGAGCCCGTCCACCTTCGCGCGCGCTTCCATGCCGCTCTGTCGCAGGAGCAGCCATGACGCGCTTCCTCGCACCCTGCTTGCCGGCCGCGCTGGCGCTGGCACTGTCCTGCGGCCCGGTCCGCGCCGAGGCTCCTGCCGGCATTCCTTGTGCCGAGCGCAGTATGGCGACGAGCCAGTTGCATGAACTCTACGGCGAGCGCCGGATGGGCTACGGTCTCGCCGCAAACGGCAGCGTGATCGAGCTCTTCGCTTCACCCAACGGCTCCTTCACATTGTTCGCGACATTTCCCGAAGGCGTGAGCTGCCTGATCGCCACTGGCCAGTCCTGGGAGCCGCCGCCCGAGCCCGAATACTACGCCGGTCGGTGATCCGCCCCGCTTCAGACAAGAGTCGCCGCGCTCGCCTTCGCCGCCTCGGGCACCTCCCCGCCATCGGCACCGTCGCCGCCTGCAGTTCGGAGGCTTGCATTCTCTAAAAATAATACCGTACAGTATGGTATTATTTTGAGAGGCCATCATGAACGTTTGGCTCGCCCTTGCCGCCGCGCTCGCCGCCGCCACGACGCTGATCCACGTCATTCTCGGCGGCCGCGAGATCGCTGCCCCCCTGCTTGCCGCCGAGCGCCTGCACGCCGTGCCGAAGTTCACCATGTACTATTGCTGGCATCTGGTGACGATCGTGCTCGCCGCACTGGCGCTCGCGTTCGGCCTCGTTGCGACCGGCCTGGGCAGCCGAGACCTCGCCCTCTTTGCCACCGCCGGTGCTGCGCTGTTCTGCTTCTGGGGCCTCGGCATGATCGTCCTCTTCCGCCTGCGGGTCGTGCATTTCCCGCAATGGGCGCTGTTCGCGGCGATCGCTGCCAGCGGCGCGATCGGCCTGTGGCAGTGACCTCCCCTGCCCCGCTTCGCTTCCGTCTGGGCGACTGGCTCGCGCTCGGTCTTGTCTCACTCGCGGAACAGGGCCCGGCCGGATTGACGATCGAGGCGCTCTGCCGTCGCGCCGGCAAGACGAAAGGCTCGTTCTATGCCCATTTCCCGGCGATAGAGGCCTATCTCGTCGCGCTCGCCGGCCATTGGCGCGAGACCCATACCCATCGCCTGATGCAGGAGACCGATAAGAGCGGCCCGGCGCAGGATCGCTTGATCGCGCTCGACCGCATGGCCCTCGCCCTCGATATGCGCATCGAACAGGGCATGCGCCGGCTCGCCCAGCTCGATCCGGGGGTCGCCGCGACCTGCGCCGAGGTCGACCGCGAGCGCATCGGCTATCTGGAAAAGCTCCATGGCGAGAGCGGGCGCTTCACGCCACCGGAAGCCCTCGCTCTGGCCCGCGTCGAATACGCCGCCTTCATCGGCTTCCAGCAGCTCGACCTCAGCCTGTCGCCGGACGAGCTGCACGATTGCTATGGCACCTTCATGCGGCTGCTCGTCCGCCCCAGCACCAGCTGACGGCTCAAGCCAGATGCAGCACGACCTCGCGCCGATGCGGGCTGGTGCGATGCTCGAACAAATAGATGCCCTGCCAAGTGCCGAGCGCCAGTCGCCCTCCGCTCACCGGGATACCAAGCGAGACCGGCAGCACCGCCGCCTTGATATGGGCCGGCATGTCGTCCGGCCCCTCGGCGCGATGAACGAGATAGACCATCGCCGGATCGTCCGCGGGCGGCACCAACCGCGAGAAGAAGGCGGAAAGGTCGCGCTGCACGTCCGGATCGGCATTCTCCTGGATCAGCAGCGAGCAGGAGGTATGGCGCACGAACAGCGTCAGCAGGCCGGTATCGACGGCCGCCTCGCGTACGAAGCGAACGACCGCGTCGGTGAATTCGTAGAGCCCCGCCCCGCGCGTCTCGATCGCGAGGCGGCCCTGCTTGCCCGCCATCAGCGCTCTGTCAGCGCGAGCTTGGCGCCGAGCGCGACGAAGGCTGCCGCGAAGGTGCGGCGAAGCCAGGCCATCACCGCCGGCCGGCTTACCACGTGATCGCGCATCGCCGCGGCGAACAGGCCATAGAGCGCGAAGACGACGAAGGTCATCGCCATGAACACGCCCGAGAGCTCGAGCATACGCGCCATCGGGCTCATCTCGTCGGCGGCGATGAACTGCGGCAGGAAGGCGACGAAGAAGATCGAGAGCTTGGGGTTGAGCACGTTGAGCGCGAGGCCGTCGACCAGCACGCGCCAGGCCGAACGCTTGTCGGCCTTGGTCTCGACGCTGAGCGCGCCCTGCTCCTTCAGCGTCTGCCAGGCCATCCAGAGCAGATAGGCGACGCCGGCATATTTGACGATCGCGAAAGCGAGCGCACTGGCGTGCAGCAGCGCCGCCAGGCCCAGCATCGCGGCAATCAGATGCGGCACGATACCGAGCGTGCAGGCGAAGGAGGCGAGCACGCTGGCCTTGGCCCCACGGGTCAGGCCGGCAGCGATGGTATAGATCGCGCCCGTCCCGGGCGAAGCGACGATGATCAGCGAGGTCAGCAGGAATTCGAGGGACACAGCTTCACTCCAGCTCCAGCGACGCTGCCGGAACCGCATCGATATCGCTCTCTCGGGCGGCTTGCTAGAGCATTTTCGAGCGAAGCGGATACCGGTTCGCGTGAAGAAGATGCGATAAAACAACGAGATGGAGCGTTTCCGCGTTTCAGCGAAACGCGGAGACGCTCTAGCCCAGCCCTTCGAAGATGCCGCCGATCACCGTGACGACCGCTTCGCCGGTCGCAACCACGGCGGTCCCGGCGCCCTCGACAACGGTCCCGACCACCTCGACCGCGACACCGATCGCTTCGACCGAGACATTGCTGGCGACGTCGAGGACCCCGCTGACGATGTCTCCGGCCGTCGAGCCTTCCTCTTCCTGCTTCTTCGCCTGGGGCGGAAGATTCGCCTGCAACGCCGCCTTTGCGGCCTCGATCTCCTCGGCGGTCGGGATACCGGTCATCTCTGCTCCTCCAGCGGAAGCCTCGATTGTGAGGCTCACCTTAGCAGAACTGTGGCAGACAGGACCGATTTTGCTTGCTTGGGGCCCGGGTCTGCCCGGCTGATCGCCGTTGTGGCTGCTGATGCGCCGCCCGTCGCAAGGCTCCTTGCCAGCAGGCTGATCCACAGCAGAACTGGCGGTTCACACCGCCCCTTGTGAACAACCTCAGGTCGAAACCAGCCCTGAAGTGTCCAATCGCTCGTTGAGATCGAGCGATAAAAGCTGAGCGCGACACGAAGGGCCCACCTCTAGGCATATCGAATTCCCTTACGTCATCATCAGCACATCGAAAAACCTCGTTCGATTCCAACCAGGGCGAAAGCATGCAAAAGAATATTTCGGTTATCTGCTACGATCTGCCCACGGTCAGCCGGTTTATTCGCTCCTGCGCACTCGTCATCGCGACGCAGCATTCCATGAAGGTCGAGTGGGAGACGTACAGGGACAGCAAGGTCATCAATGCGATCTACACGGTCTTCTTCTGGAAGGAACCACCCGGCATGGCCGTGGTGAAGGACGGAGCTCCGGCCGAAATCGAACGCCGCACGGATCAGATGTTCGAGCGGTTCATTTTGACCTGGATTCGAAAACTGGCCGAACAGGGCCCCCGCGGCGGACAAGAGTACCTGTCGTTCCTCGGGCATCTCCGTGACATGGCGCGAAACGACATCCTGAGCCTTTATCGCGAGGTCTCCGGCATCAATAGCGACGTCATGCGGGAGACCCAGCAGGGCATCCAGAATCTCGCCCGCATCAAGCTTGGCGCGCAGGTCGGCGTTGCCGCGATCGGCGTCGTCGTCGGCGTTGGACTCGTCGTCCCTGCGCTGGTCGGCGGCACTGCGGTCGCCGGCGGCGGCCTCACGATTCTCGGCCTCCAGGCGGGTGCGGGAGGGACGGCGTTCGCGCTCGCCGGTGCCGCTCATTCGATCACCCATTCGGTTATCAAGAATTGGGAGACCGGCGCCGATGCCCAGGTGGCGGCGATCGTCAACCAGGATGTCGGGACGGAAGTCGCGAAAGCCTCGGTCAGTGAAGCGTTGGGCCGCGGCACGGGGCGCGTGCTCGACAAGGCTCTCGCCGGCTCGGCAAAGGCCCAGAGCGCGATCCGCTCGGCGCAGGGCGAGATCAACAAGCAGTCGGCCCGGCTCGCCCAGCAGACCCTGACCAGAAAGGGGACTGAGAAGGCGACCCGCCGGATCGCCGACGATACCGCACGTGTGGCGGCGCGGACGGCGGAACTCGCCAGGCACAATCGCATGGCAACCGTCGCCAGAGCCGGCGGCGTCACGATTCCGATCGTCTTCGCTGCCTGGGACGTGATGGACGCGTACAGCGAATACCAGAAAACCATGGCGGCAAACCAGTAAAGCCGCGCAGCGGGAAGACCCTCGCGCTCGCACCAAATGAAACGGGGCGCCGAAGCGCCCCGTTTGATCTCCGGATCAATTGTCCAGGAAGCTCCTGAGCTTCCGGCTGCGGCTCGGGTGCTTGAGCTTGCGCAACGCCTTCGCCTCGATCTGGCGGATGCGCTCGCGGGTGACGCTGAACTGCTGGCCGACCTCTTCGAGGGTGTGGTCGGTGTTCATGCCGATGCCGAAGCGCATGCGCAGCACGCGCTCCTCGCGCGGGGTGAGCGAGGCCAGCACGCGCGTGGTGGTCTCGCGCAAATTGCTCTGGATCGCCGCGTCGATCGGCAGGATCGCGTTCTTGTCCTCGATGAAGTCGCCGAGATGCGAATCCTCCTCGTCGCCGATCGGCGTTTCGAGCGAGATCGGCTCCTTGGCGATCTTCAGGACCTTGCGCACCTTCTCCAGCGGCATGGCCAGCTTCTCGGCCAGTTCCTCCGGGGTCGGCTCGCGGCCGATCTCGTGCAGCATCTGGCGCGAGGTCCGGACGATCTTGTTGATCGTCTCGATCATGTGCACCGGGATGCGGATGGTGCGGGCCTGGTCGGCGATCGAGCGGGTGATCGCCTGCCGGATCCACCAGGTGGCATAGGTCGAGAACTTGTAACCCCGGCGGTACTCGAACTTGTCGACAGCCTTCATCAGGCCGATATTGCCTTCCTGGATCAGGTCGAGGAACTGCAGGCCGCGGTTCGTGTACTTCTTGGCGATCGAGATCACGAGACGCAGATTCGCCTCGATCATCTCCTTCTTCGCCTGCCTTGCCTCGCGCTCGCCCTTCTGGACCATCAGCACGATCTTGCGGAACTCCTGGATCTCCAGGCCGGTCTCCGAGGCCATCGTATGGATGTCCTCGCGCAGATCCTTGATCCGGTCCTTCTCCTGCGCGACGAACTCCCGCCAGCCACGCGAGCCGAGCTTGGAGACGCGCAGCAGCCACTTCGGGTCGAGCTCGCCGCCGATATGCTGCTTCAGGAAGTCGTCGCGCGCGACGCCATAGCTCTCGGCCAGGCGCAGCAGCCGGGTCTCGTGCGAGATCAGGCGCTTGTTGATGTCGTAGAGCTGCTCGACCAGCGCCTCGATGCGGTTGTTGTTGAGCGAGAGCGACTTCACCGAAACGATGATGTCGTCCTTCAGCTTCTTGTATTTGCGGTCCTGCGACGGCGAGAGCTTGGTGTTCTCCAGCCGGTTGGCGATGTCCTGGTCCTGCAGGCGGCGCAGCTTGGTGTAGTTGCTCGCGATCGAATCGAAGGTCTCGAGCACGCGCGGCTTCAGCTCGGCTTCCATCGCCGAGAGCGAGACGTTGTTCTCGATATCGTCGTCGTCCATGCCCTCGGGCGGGGTCTCGCCCTCCGGCGCAGACTCCTCGGCGGCGTCCGCACCTTCCTCGCCCTCGCCCGGCATCTGCTCCGGGTTCTTGCCGTCAGGGCCGGCATAGGTCGCTTCGAGGTCGATGATGTCGCGCAGGAGGACCTTGCCCTCGTTGAGCTCGTCGCGCCAGATGATGATCGCCTGGAAGGTCAGCGGGCTCTCGCAGAGCCCGGCGATCATCGCCTCGCGGCCGGCCTCGATGCGCTTGGCGATCGCGATCTCGCCCTCGCGCGAGAGCAGCTCGACCGAGCCCATCTCGCGCAGATACATGCGGACGGGGTCGTCGGTGCGCTCGGTCGGCTCGAGATTGCGCTTGGTCTCGACCGGCAGCGCCGAGCGCTGGGCCTCGACGAGATCGCCGCCCTCGGCCTCGTCCTCGCCATCGTCCTTGCCGCGGGCCGCGCGCTCTTCGCCGGCCGCTTCCGGGTCCTCGTTGTCGACGACGTTGATGCCCTGCTCGCTGAGCTGGCCGAGCACGTCCTCGATCTGCTCGGAGGAGAACTCCTCCGAAGGCAGGACCTCGTTCAATTCGTCATAGGTGACATAGCCGCGCTTCTTGGCGAGCTTGATCATCCGCTTGACGGCCTGATCGGTGAGATCGAGGAGCGGGCTGTCCGTGCTCGGGGGCGCTTCCGGAGAACCCGGTTCGGACTTGTCCCGCTCGCTCACTTTGGTCGCCATCAATCAGCGCTCCGCCTTCTTGCGCGCCGGCGCTGTCGCTCCGACGCATAAAAGGGCGCCGCGGCAGCCGTCGCTGCCGCGCACCCACCCAAATCATCCACCGCAGATAGCGCCGACCATCGTTGATGAATCGTGCACCATCTCGAAAACCGCCCTCGATCCGCCGACGAAAGGCAACGCGCCAGCCTGGCTACTTGTCAGAATTAGCCTCGGTCCCCTCGATCGTCTCGAGGCGGGCCTTGACGTCCTTCATCCAGGCGAAATTGGCTTCCGTTGGTTCGTCAGCCAATGCGCGTTCGGCTGCCTTCAGCTCGCTATGTAGCGTGCGTGCGCGATGATGCAAGACGAGAGCCTGACGAATCGAATCAAAAACCGATTCCGGATCAGCACTTTGCGCCAGCTTCAGCCGCTCGGCCGGCTGGGTGACGGCGAGCAGCGCCGCCTGCGCTTCGGCGACACGCCCCTGCTCCAGCCGCCGTCCGAACGCCTCCTGGTCGAAGGCGCCGTCGATCGCCGCGTCGAGCAGCGCCTGGCGGAAGCGCTCAGCCGCCGTCCCGTCGAGTGCGAGCTCGGCGATCTCGTCGACGCAGCGCATGACGAGGTCGGGATGGCTCGCCAAAGCGAGCAGGATGAACGCTTCGCGCTGATTCTCGCCATGCCGCCGCTGCATCAACGGCGAACTGCTGAGCTGCGGACTCGGTCGCACCAGCGAAAGCGGCGCCCTCTCCGGGCCCCGGGGAAAGCCGCGCCCGCCACGTGGATTTCCGCCACCTCCGTTCTGGCGCCGTCCCTCGAAGCGCTCCTGCTGCGGCGGCGCGAAGAGCTGGCCGATGCGCTCGTCGATCTCGCGGCGATAGTGCCGGCGCGTCGCCTCGTCACGAATCAGGCCGAGCGGCTCCTTCAGCCGTCGCTCGAAGGCGGCGCGCCGCTCGGGCGTATCGAGTTGGCTCGCCTCGAACTCGCGGGCCCAGAGCATATCGACCAGCGGCTTTGCCGCCCCAATCACCTCGGCAACGGCGGGTTTGCCGCCCGAGCGGGCGAGGTCGTCGGGGTCCTGGCCTTCCGGCAACAGCGCGAAGGAAAGCGAGCGGCCGGGCTCGAGCAGCGGCAGCGCAAGATCGATCGCCCGCCCCGCCGCCTTGCGGCCGGCCTTGTCGCCGTCGAGGCAGATCACCGGCTCGCCCGCCATCCGCCAGAGCAGTCCGAGCTGATCCTCGGTCAATGCCGTGCCGAGCGGCGCCACCACCTGCGGGAAGCCGGCAAGCGTCATGGCGATGACGTCGACATAGCCCTCGACCACGATCACCTGGCCGGTGTCGTGCGCGGCTTTCCGGGCATTATGGTGGTTGAACAGCAGCGCGCCCTTGTGGAAGAGCGGCGTCTCCGGCGAGTTCAGGTACTTGGCGGGCACGTCGGCGCTCATCGCCCGGCCGCCGAAGGCAATCACCCGCCCGCGCGCATCATGGATCGGGAACATGATCCGGTCGCGGAAGCGGTCATAGGGCACGGCGATCTCCTCGCCATGCACCAGCAGCCCGGTCTCCATCATCGCATCGACGCCGACGCCCTTGGCCGCGAGATGGTCGCGCAGCGCGAATCGGTCGGGCGGCGCATAACCCATGCGGAAGAGCTTGCGCGCCTCGCCTTCGAGCCCGCGCCCTGACAGGTAGCGCCGCGCCAGCCCACCACGCTCGGATTGCAATTCGGCCTCGAAGAAGCGCGCCGCCAGCTCGACGACCTCGTGCAGCCCCTTACGCTTCTCCTCCTGCGCCTGCGCCTCGAAGGAGACCTTCGGCAAGGTGACACCGGCCTCGGAAGCGAGCTTCTCGACCGCTTCGGGGAAGGAGAGCCCTTCGGTCTCCATCACGAACTTGAAGATGTCGCCATTCTTGCCGGAGGAGAAATCGAAGAAGGAGCCCTTCTGGTCGTTGACGAAGAAGGACGGCGTCTTCTCGGCGTTGAAGGGCGAGAGCCCCTTCCATTCCCGGCCGGCCTTGGCGAGGCGCACGCGCTTGCCCACGACCGCCGAGACAGGCAGCCGCGCCTTGATCTCCTCAAGGACGGAGGGCGGGAACTTCATGGCTTCCTATCTGGCTGCTGCGAGCCGGCTTGCCAACCGCGGAAACCGCCGAGGCCGAGCTTATGGTCCATATCCACAGCAAGCCCCATATGATAAAGAAAATCACGGAAAAGGAAGAAAGCCGTGGCGCTCAACATCAAGGACCCGGAGACCGAGAAGGTGGTGCGCCAGCTGGCGCGCCGGCGCGGGCTCAGCCTGACCGAAGCCGTGCGCATGGCCGTCAGGAGCGAGCTCGACAAGGATGAATTGTCCGAGGAGGAGAAGGCGCGGCGGGTGGCGGCGGCGCATGAGCGGATGCAAGCGCTCTACAAGAAATACAACGTCAAGCCTGCCGAGCGCGCTATGACGAAGGAAGAGATGGACGATATCCTCGGCTATGACGAGAACGGCATCTGGTCGTGATCGTCATCGAAACCTCAGCAGTGGTCGCCTGCCTGACCGATGAGCCGGAAGCTGCCGAGTTCGCCAGGAGAATAGCACTCGCCCGGCGTCGCCTCATGTCGAGCGTCAACCTGTTGGAAGCACGCCTCGTTCTGGTCTTCTCGAAGGGCATTCCCGCCGAGATCGTCGATGATTTCCTGGCGAACGAAAACATCGAGGTCATCGCCTTCGACGAACCGCTTTCCAATCTCGCCTTCGACGCTTATCGCCGCTACGGCAAGGGCCGCCATCCCGCCAAGCTGAACATGGGCGACTGCGCGGCATACGCTCTCGCCAAATCGCGCGGCTGGCCCCTGCTCTACAAGGGTGAGGATTTCACCCAGACCGATATCGAGCGGGCCTGATGCCTCCCGCGGTCGAGACGCGGCTGCTGCGCCAGTTCACCGCCGTGGCCGAGGAACTCAACTTCCACCGTGCCGCCGAACGGCTGCACATGGCGCAGCCGCCGCTCAGCCAGGCGATCCGCAAGCTTGAGGACACGCTCGGCTTATCTCTGTTCGAGCGTAGCAATCGCAGCGTCGCGCTGACGCCCGCAGGCGCGGCCTTCCTCGGCAGCGCCCGGCGCGTCCTGGCCCAGCTCGACGAAGGCATCCGCGAGGCGCAGGCCGTCGCCTCCGGCAAGGCCGGCCGGCTTGCGATCGGCTTCGTCGGCACCGCCCATGACCTGCTGCCGACGGCGCTGCGCCGCTTCCGCGCCGAATATCCCGGCATCGAGATTATCCTGCGCGAGGCGACCACGGGCGAGCAGCTCGCGGCGATCACCTCAGGCGAGGCCGATATCGGCCTGATGCGCCATCCCGGCATCATCGTCGCGCAGCTCGCCAGCGAATGCCTGCTGCGCGAGCCGATCCTCGCCGCATTGCCGGACGATCACCCACTCGCCGGGCAGGCGAACATCCTTCTCGCCGCGCTTGCCGGCGACGATTTCATCGGCACGCCGCGCCAGCTCGGCGTCGGCTTTCACGACCAGATCATCGGGCTCTGCCGCCTCGCCGGCTTCTCGCCACGCATCATCCAGGAAGCCCGCCAGATGCAGACCATCGCCAGCCTGGTCGCAAGCGGGCTCGGCGTCGCACTGATCCCGGCCTCGCTTGCGCTGATGCCACGCGCCGGCGTCGCCTTCCGGCCGATCGCTGTCGAAGCGCCGCCGGAGATGAGGCATGTCGAGCTGATCGCCGCCTGGGATGCGACACGCGGCTCGCCGGCGCGAAACAACTTCCTCGCCGTGCTCAGGCAGGTCGCGCGCGATATGTAATTCATATCAAAATAGAACGAACAATATATTTTACGACGACCATAGCGGCTGGCACCTTCGCCTCGACAGCAACCAGCGAGGAGTCTTCGCCATGCCACCCCGCTTGCGACGATGGGGCCTGATCGCAGCGGCCCTGACCGCAGCCACCCTTGTCACCATCCCGACCTCGGCAACAGAACGAGCGACCATGATCGAGCAACTGCGTATCTACGAGATCTTCGAGAGCAACAAGGACGCCTTCCACGCCCGCTTCCGCGACCACGCCGCCCGCATCATGAAGACCTATGGCTTCGACATCGCGACGATGTGGGAGGCCAAGACCAAGGACCGAACCGAGTTCGTTTACGTGCTGCGCTGGCCGAGCGAGGCGACGATGCGCGAAAGCTGGGCCCGCTTCATGCAGGATGCGGAGTGGTCGAAGATCAAGGACAGCAGCGCCGCCGAGCACGGCCGCATGGTCGGCGCGATCGAGGAGCGGGTGATGCGGCGCACGAGCTATTCGCCGTAAGCAGCCGGCTCCTACGGGCAGCTCAGCGGATCGCCGGCCAGGGCCTTTGCCACGCCATCCGTCGGCAGCAGGACCGAGGCTTCGGCGGCGCGCAATTCGATCCTCTTCGCCTCGCGCAGATCCGTCACGACCGGCTGCATCTCCGAGAGGCCGAAGTCGCGACTTGGCGTCCAGGTCAGTTCGACCTCGTCGACGCCAGCCTGGGCCTTGACCGGCACGCGCGTCGCCTTGCCGTCGGCCACGATCTCGATCGCCGACGGCAAGGCATCCTTGAGCTGCGTCTTGGGCAGGACGGCCATCAGATAGGGACCGGCCGCGATCGCCGGATTGGCGCGCGCCGCCGCTGGATCCCCGCAATAGAAGGTGAGCCGCGTCCCGTCGGCGCCGCTCACCCCGGCATAGGAGGTGCCCATCTGGTAGCCGGTGCCCCAGCCCTCCGACTGGGCGAGGACAATGGGACCTTGCAAGGCGAGGCCGAGCGCGATGACAGCAACCCACTGTTTCGACATCGGAAGCCTCCTTTGCCGAAACGCAGCCCCGTCGACATGGCGGAAATGCCGCTCCGGCTGATCAGCCGCCCAGCAACTGCTTTACCATAGGGGAGACCTTGGCGAAGTCCATCTGGCCGGCATAGGCCCCGCGCAGCGCGCCGATCACCTTGCCCATGTCCTTCACTGCGGATGCGCCGGTTTCGGCGATGACCTCCTCGATCGCCGCCTTGATCTCCTCGTCACTCATCTGCTTGGGCAAATAGGAGGAGATCACCGCGACTTCGGCGCGCTCGCCCTCGGCGAGCTCGGGACGGCCATTGGCGTCGTAGATCGCGATCGATTCCTGGCGCTGCTTGATCATCTTCTGCAGCAAGGCGAGAATCTCGTCGGCCGAGGCCTCGCCCTTGCCGGCGCCGCGCGCCTCGATGTCCTTGTCCTTCAGCGCCGCCTGGACCAGGCGGATGGCGGCGACCTTGCCCTTCTCGCCGGCCTTCATCGCGGTCTTGAGGTCGGCGGTGAACTGCTCGCGCAGGTTGGACATGATGTTACGAACCTTCTTCATTCATTGACGGAGCACGGTCAGCCGATTAAGGCTCGCGCTCCAGACCGGCCGCGCCAATATGCGCGCAGCCTTCACGCTTGCCGCAGCTTCCAGCGGCCTGGACGAGACATAGACATGACCGCTCACGAAGGAAACCCCGCCTCGCAAGGCTGGCAAGAGGGCTGGGTTGAGCCGCGCGCTACTGCGGTACTGGTGCTGGCCGACGGCACGGTGCTGGAGGGCTTCGGCCTCGGCGCCGTCGCGCAGGCTCCCGGCGAGGTCTGCTTCAACACGGCGATGACCGGCTATCAGGAGATCCTGACCGACCCGTCCTATGCCGGGCAGATCATCACCTTCACCTTCCCGCATATCGGCAATGTCGGCGTCAACGAGGACGACACCGAGACGGTCAACGCCGCCGCCTCCTCCGGCGTGCGCGGCGTCGTGCTGCATGCCGAAGTCACCCAGCCCTCAAACTGGCGTGCCGCCAAGCATCTCGACGCCTGGCTCAAGGCCCGGGGCATCGTCGGCATCTGTGGCGTCGATACCCGGGCGCTGACTACGCTGATCCGCGAGAACGGCATGCCCAACGCCGTCATCGCTCATGATCCGGCCGGCAATTTCGACATCGAGGCCCTGAAGAAGGAGGCCGCGGCCCTGCCCGACATGGCCGGGCTCGACCTCGTGCCCCTCGTCGCCGCGACCCAGCGCTATGATTGGGACGAGACACCCTGGCAGTGGCCGCGCGGCTACGGCAAGCGCGACAGCGCGGCGCACCGTGTCGTCGCCATCGACTACGGCGTCAAGCGCAACATCCTGCGCCTGCTGGCCAAGGCCGGCTGCGAGGTCGAGGTCGTGCCTTCGACCGCCTCGGCCAAGGACATCCTCGCCCTCAATCCCGACGGCGTCTTCCTGTCGAACGGCCCGGGCGACCCGGCCGCGACCGGCGAATATGCCGTGCCGGTGATCAAGGAACTCCTCGACCTGAAGATCCCGACCTTCGGCATCTGCCTCGGCCACCAGATGCTGGCGCTCGCCATCGGCGGCCAGACCATGAAGATGAAGCAGGGCCATCACGGCGCCAATCATCCGGTCCAGGACAAGACCACCGGCAAGGTCGAGATCGTCTCGATGAACCACGGCTTCGCCGTCGATCCGGCGACGCTGCCGGCCAACGCGACCGAGACCCATGTCTCGCTCTTCGACGGCTCGAACTGCGGCATCGCCCTGAACGACCGCCCGGCCTTCAGCGTCCAGCACCATCCGGAAGCTTCGCCGGGCCCGCAGGACAGCCATTATCTCTTCACCCGCTTCGTCGAATTGATGGAAGCGGAGAAGGCGAAGAAGGCCGCCTGATCACGGAGGGTGCCATGATCCACCAGTTGCGCATCAACGAGATCTTCGAGCGCAACAAGGCGGCATTCCACGCCCGCTTCCGTGATCATGCCAGCCGGATCATGGCCCACCACGGCTTCCGCATCCTGTCGATGTGGGAGACGCGCAGCGCCGGTCGCACGGAGTTCGCCTATCTCCTCGCCTGGCCCGATCTCGAGACCAAGGCGGCGCGCTGGGCGAGCTTCATGGCCGATCCCGAATGGATCGAGATCAAGCGCGTCAGCGTCATCGAGCACGGCGACCTCGTCGGCGCGATCGAGGACCGGGTGCTGCTGCCGACCGACTATTCGCCGCCCCTGTGATTGGCCGCTGTGATTGACAGGGCGCCGCGCCCGCGCTCTAAGCACGCCATGACCTTCGCCTGCCTGCTCGCCCGCAATTATTACGCCCCGTCCTCATAGAGGCGGTGGCATCTTCATGTCTCAACCGCCGCGCTGGCGGTTGAAATCAGGCAGTCACCCGGCATCGCGGCCCCTCCAGAGGAAAACGCGATGCTGACCCCGAACACCACCAATCTCTCCGTCGGCCTGATGGGCTTCGGCGCCTTCGGCCGCCTGATCGCCCGCCACCTCAAGCCGCATTGCCGCTTGCTGGCCTTCGACCCGGCATTGCCGGCCGATGCCGCCTCAGGCGGGATCATCGCCGCCGATCCGGCCGAGATCGCCGCCTGCGACATCGTCATCCTCGCCGTGCCGGTTGCAGCCCTCTCCGAGGCGATCGCGACCTTGCGGCCGCATCTGCGCGCCGGCGCGATCGTCGTCGATGTCGGCTCGGTCAAGATCGGCCCGGCCGCGACCATGCTTGCCGAGCTGCCCGATGACGTCGAGATCGTCGGCACCCATCCGTTGTTCGGCCCGCAGAGCGGACGCAATGGCATTGCCGGCCTGAAGATCGCGATCTGCCCGATCCGCGGCGCCAGCGCCTGGCACATCGCAGCCTTCCTGCGCCGGGTGCTGCGCCTCAAGGTCATCATGACGACGCCGGAGGCGCATGACCGCGAGGCGGCCATGGTCCAGGGCCTGACCCATCTCATCGCCAAGATCCTGGTCCGGATGGAGCCCTTGCCACGCCGGATGACCACGGCGAGCTTCGATCTTTTGATGCGCGCGACCGAGATGGTCCGCCATGACAGCCCGGCCGTCTTCCTCGCCATCGAGCAGGCCAACCCGCATGCGAGGCCGGTGCGCGACCGCTTCTTCGCCCTCGCCGAGGAGATGCGGACGCACCTCAACCGGGATGCTGCAGAACCGTTCAACCAGCGAAGAGCGGGAGCCCTCTCCTGGAAGGAGAGGGTTGGGTGAGGTGTTCGGATTAAAAACGTTAGCGTGCCCTCAACCGCGCGGTCGGGCCTCGCTGGGCTGGTCTGATCTCCTACTCCTCACCCTGCCCTCTCCTTCCAGGAGAGGGTTCCCCGCGCCCTTTCGACCAGCGATCGCTCAGGCTGCCTTCGCTTCGGTCCTCAGGAAACCCGCCAGCTTGCTCGCCGGCAGCCCGGCCTCGGTCGCGATCCTTGTCGCCAATGCCACGGCGGCGGGGCGCGGCTGGCCCATCGGCCGGTCGAGCCAGTAGGAGACCGGGTTCAGCGCGGTGCGCTGATCGACCCTGACGATCCGCCCGGCATCGACTTGCGCCTGCGCCAGGGGCGGACGCGATAGCGCGACGCCGAGCCCACAGGCAGCAGCGTCGAGCACGAGATTGTAGTCCTCGAAACGGCGGTCGTTCACACGGGGCCGGAAATCCAGCCCCTGGGCATTGAACCAGGCGCGCCAGCCGGCGGCGTCCGAATCATGGATCAGCGGCTGGTCGAGGAAGCGCTCCGGCTTGCCTTCGCCGATCGCCCTGGCCAGCTCGGGCGAGGCGACGGGGTAGCACCATTCCTCGAAGAGCTGCACCGAGACCCGGCCAGGCGTGCCACCCCGGCCGCAGCGAATGGCAAGGTCGATCCCCTCCTCTTCAAGGTCGACCTTGCGATGGTCGACCTGCAGCATGATCCGCACGGCAGGATCGCCGCTTTCCAGACGCTGCCAGCGCGGCATCAGCCAGAGCGAGCAGACCGACGGCGTCGCGCTGAAACGCACCACCGCCGCCCCGCGCGGCTCGCTCCAGCGATCGGATGAATCCGCGAAGACCGAGAAGGCTTCCTGCGTGCGCTGGAACAGGCGCTGCCCCTCCGGCGTCAGCGCGACGCCGCGGGCCTGCCGCTCGAACACGCGCAGGCCGAGCCAGTGCTCGAGCTTGGCGACCTGCCGCGAGACCGCGCCATGCGTCAGGTTCAGTGCCTCGGCCGCGGCCGAGAAGCTGCCGGAGCGGGCAGCGGCCTCGAAGGCGCGCAGCGTGTCTAAGGGCGGAAGTGGCGAGCTGTGATCCATGCTCACAGCTCGTCATTGAATTACTCGTTTGTCAATCAGCTCGCCGAGGCGCTTATCGGAGGCGAACCGTCATTCGCCCTTGATGAGGCCCGTCATGACAACCGTCCCCTCGGCCACCCGACCCGGCTCCACCCTCGACGCCATGCTGCTCTTCACCATCCCCTTCACCGTGATCGCCTGGGCCTCCTCCTTCCCGGCGATCCGGGCCGGCCTTGCCGGCTTCGGCGCGCTCGAACTGGCGGCGCTGCGCTTTGCCATCGCCGGCGTCTTCGCCGCGCTCTTCCTGGCCGTGACGCGCCCGAAGCTGCCCGAGCGCGCCGACATCTGGCGCTTCCTCACTGGCGGCATCGTCTTCATCGCGCTCTATGCGATCTTCCTCAATCTCGGCCAGCGCGTCGTCCCGGCGGGCGCGGCGAGCTTCATCATCAACACCAACCCGATCATGACGGCGGCGCTCGCCATGCTGGTCCTGAACGAGCGCTTCAGCGCCCTCGCCTGGGCCGGCACCGCGCTGGCCTTCGCCGGCATCGGCGTGATCGCCGTCGGCAACGGGCTCGACCTCAATATCGGCGTCAGCGTCTTGCTGATCCTCGGCGCCGCGCTGTGCAACTCGGTCTCGACCGTGGTGCAGAAGCCGCTCTTTGCCCGCCACAAGCCGCTCACCGTCGCGGCCTGGAACATGGCCATCGGCGGCGTCGCCCTCACCCCCTTCCTGCCCGGCGCGCTGGAGCAGTTGCCGGCGGCCCCGTCGCAGGCGATCTGGTCGGTGGTCTGGCTTGCCCTGGTCTCCAGCGTCGTCGCCTACGGCACCTGGGCGATCACCCTATCGCGCCTGCCGGCCGCCCGCGCCGCCAATTTCCAGTACTGCGTGCCGCCGGCCGCGATGCTGATCAGCTTCATCTGGCTCAGCGAGGTCCCGACCGCGCTCGGCCTGATCGGCGGCGCCATGGCGCTTGCGGGGGTGGTGCTCGTCAACCTGAAGCGGTGAGACCAGCCCGCGCGGGATCCCCTCTCCTGGAAGGAGAGGGGTAGGGGTGAGGTGTTCGGACTGCAAACATTGGCTTGAACCTGACCGCGCGGTGAGCCCTCGCGGCACTGGTCCAATCGCCTACACCTCACCCTGCCCTCTCCTTCCAGGAGAGGGTTCCCCGCGCTCTTCCTCGTTCTGTCGCGAGTTCGCCTCGATCCCCAAAATCAGCTTGCGCAGCAGCCCCGCCAGCACCTCTCGCTCCTGCGCATCGAGCGGCTGCAAAAAAGCCAGCTCGCTCGCCATGTCCGTGCGAAAGGCCTGCTCGGCCAGCGCCGCGCCCGCCTCGGTCAGCGCCACCTGCACGCTGCGCCCGTCCTTCGGCGACTTCTCGCGCCGGATCAGCCCGGCCTTCTCCAGCCGGTCGAGCCGGTGGGTCAGCCCACCCGAGGAAATCATCAGGAGCGCATACATCTCCGTCGGCGTCAGCCGGTAGGGCGGCCCCGAGCGCTTCAGCGTCCCGATCACGTCGAACTCGCCGCGGTCGAGCCCGAAGCCCGCGAAAGTCGCCTCGATGCTCGGCCGGATCATGTTGCCGAGCCGGAAGGCGCGGCCGAGGATCGCCATCGGCTCGGTGTTCAGATCGGGCAGCTCCCGTGCCCATTGCCGGCGCAGCCGATCCACATGATCCTCCATCATACGATCTTGGTTCTGCGATTCGTCTGCCATTTCAGCGCCTTGGCTGTTGGGTTCCCAGCAAACAGACATACACGCCGCGCCGGCCACCGCCAAGATATCTCGACGCGAAGATAATTATCTTGACGAGAAGATATCTCTCGATTAGATATCTTCTCGCAAAGATAACTCACTTCACGACCAGCCAGGGAGGCAGTCATGTTCAACGTCCTTCGGTCCGAAGATCAGCAGCGCGGCGCCAACCGCACGGTGCGTTTCGAGGGCGAGGCGCTCGGCGGCCCGGTCTCGTTCTTCATCGTCGACGCCGAGCCGGGCCAGGGCTCGATGCTGCACGTCCACCCCTATTCCGAGACCTGGATCGTCCGGAAGGGCGAGGCCGAGTTCACAGTCGGGGGGCAGACCACCCGCGGCCATGCCGGCGACATCGTCGTCGCCGCGCCGGATGTCCCGCACCGTTTCGAGAATGTTGGCGAAGGCCGGCTCGAACTGATCTGCGTCCACCCGAACGAGCGGATTCTGCAGCAGAACCTTTGACGATCACCGACCACACCAGGGAGAACCACCATGCCCAAGATGCTCTTCGTCAACCTGCCCGTCGCCGACCTTTTCGCCGCGACCCGCGTCTACGAAGCGATCGGCTGCAAGCAGAACCCGGATTTCAGCGACCACCAGGCTTCCAGCATGGTCTGGTCGGATACGATCACCTTCCACCTGCTGACCCGCGACTTCTTCGCGACCTTCATCAGCAAGCCCGTTGCCGACGCCCATGCCGGGGCGCAGGTGCTGCTGGCGCTCACCTTGGAGAGCCGCGCCGAGGTCGACGCCATGGTTGCGGCGGCAGCCGCCGCCGGTGGCAAGGCCGATCCGCGCCCCGCGACCGATCTGGGCTGGCTTTATAACCGCGCCTTCGAAGACGCCGACGGCCACACTTTCGAGGCGGTCTTCGCCGACATGGCGGCGATGCCGGCGAGCTGAGCAGGCGCGAGCCTCTCCCCAAAAAAGAAAAAGGGCAGCGCAGAGCGCTGCCCTCTCGGTCGACCGGCTTGCCTCGCCGTCAGGCCTTCAGGCCTCCGGCCTTGATGTACTCGACCATCTGGTTGACCACCGTGCCCCAGCCATCGTGGAAGCCCATTTCCTCGTGCTGCTTGCGGCTGCCATCGCTGCCATGGATAGCGACAGCCCGATAATGCGTGCCGCTGCCGTCCCTGGCGAGGTCCAGGATGGCGGTGAAGAACGGGTTCGGCGAAGGCCGATAACCGCCGAGCAGCGTGTCGGTCATGATCAGCCGCTCCAGCGGCTTCACCTCGAGATAGCACTGGGTGTTGGGATATTCCTCGCCCTCGGGCGAGCGCATGGTGAAGTTGATGGCGCCGCCGGGACGCAGGTCGAGGTCGCAGGCGGTGATCACCCACGGCTTGGGCGCGAACCAGTTGCGCAGGTGCTCCGGCGTCGTCCAGGCACGCCAGACGAGCTCGACCGGGACATCGAGCTTGCGTTCGAGCACCAGGTCGAGCTCGGGATTGATGGTGATCGCAGACAGGGTCATTTGCTCTCCTCTTCCTTCAGGCTCATGACATAGGCGTCGAAGCGGTCGAGACGGCGCGTCCACAGATTGCGCTGACGCCCGAGCCAGTCCTCGGCGAGCTTCAATTGATCGGCGGCGAGCTCGTAGGTCCTGACCCGCCCGGCCTTGTGCGAGCGCACGAGGCCGCTGGTCTCGAGCACCTTGAGGTGCTCGACGAAGGACGGCAGCGCCATCTTGTATGGCGCGGCAAGCTCGCTCACCGAGGCCGGCCGCGCGGTCAGGCGCTCCAGCACATTGCGCCGCGTCGGGTCCGACAGCGCCCGGAAGATCTGGTCGACGATGACGGCATCGGCCGCCTGTGGTGCACCCGTGCCGATCTGCGGTGTCACGACATCCTCCCCTGTGCCGGCGGCCTTGATAGGTGGACTCAATACTTAGGTCAATTCCTTAGTTTTAAAAACACGGCATCAACGCTCCCCATAAGAGCAAACCCTTGCTACCGATGCAGGATGACCGAGCCCCCGAAACGGCTCGAACGCAGCGACATGGACGCCGCAGCGATCGTGCACCGTACGAGTTTCGCCGAACGCCTGCCCTGGCTCGCCGGGTTGCACACGCCCGAGGAGGATCGCGCCTATTTCCGGAGCGCCGTCTTCGACGAATGCGAGGTATGGGGCACGTTCGACGAGCCGGCGCTGACCGGCTTCATCGCCTTCCGCGCCGGCTGGATCGATCAGCTCTATGTGCTGCCGGCCTATCAGGGCCGTGGTATCGGCAGCTCATTGCTGGAGGTCGCGCAGGCTCGCCACTCCGAGCTGAGCCTCTGGACGTTCCAACGCAACGCCATCGCCAGGCGCTTCTATGAGAGACAAGGCTTCGTCGCGGCCGAACTGACCGACGGGGTGCGCAATGAAGAGCGCGAGCCCGACATCCGCTATGTCTGGCGCAGGCCCTGACCAGCGCGCGAGGCTTGGCTCACGCCTCCGCAAACAGCCGCCGCTGCAATTCGTCCCACAGCTCCGGCGTTTGCGCCGCCAGGATGCCGAAGCCCTGCTCGGCCGGCCTGTAGGGGCGTCCGTCGAAGCGGGCCGCCCGACCTCCGGCCTCTTCGAGGAAGAGCGTGCCCGGCGCATGGTCCCAGGGCAGACCACGCCAGAACACCACGAAATGCTGCTCGCCGCGCACGATCGCCGGGTATTCCTCGCCTGCGCAATGCATGCCGGGCAGGATGGCGGCGAGGTCGCGGCCATTGGCCTGCACCCGCGCCGTGGTCTCCGCCGGCAGGAAGCGGGTGAGCACGCCGCCGCGCAGCCCGGCCCAGTGCGGCGGCTGCCCGACCCTGACGCGCTCGCCATCGATCCAGGCGCCGGAGCCGCGCTCGGCGACGTGAAGCGCCCCGGTCGCCGGGCTCAGCATCCAGGAGGCGACGGGCTCGCCCTCGCGCAGCAGCGCCACCATCATCGAGAAGCACGGGCTGCCCTTGACGAAATTGGCGGTGCCGTCGACGGGATCGACGACGAAGACCGTGCCCTCCCCCAGCCCTTCGAGCAGCTCCGGCCGGGCCGAGACAGCTTCCTCGCCGATCACCCGCGAGCCGGGCAACAGCGCCGGAAGCCGGACATTGAGCAGCCGCTCGGCTTCCTCGTCGGCGATCGTGACCTCCTCGCCCGGCGATTTCACCCGGACCTCGGTCTCACCCAGCTTCCGGAAGCGCGGCATCACCACCTCGGCCGCGACCTCGCGCAGCACGTCCGAAACCTGTTCGATCAGCATGGTCGAGCTGCTCCTGAAATCCAGATGTTCGCCATCATTGCAGGAAACCCGCCTGGACGAGCTGCCGTGAGAGATCGGCCGAGACGCGCTCGACGCCGAGTTCGGTCGGCCCTGCTCGCCAGACCCGCTTGTCCGCGTCTCCGGTCAGCACGATCTCAGTCGCAACCTGACGTGTCAGCGGCGCTGTCGCGAAAGCGTCGACCATGCCGCGCAGCATGACTGTCGAGGGCATGCTGTCAGCGCCTCCGATCTCGCTCGCTCCGGCGCGAGCCCTCAACTGGCGAAGCGCCGGCACGGCATCCGGCACCGCGCATGCGAGCTCGACCCTCGCCAGGTGAGAACCGGTCGGCAATTGCGCCCCGACATGCGCTGCCTCCGCCTGGCACCGGACGCGCTTGCTCGCCTCGACCATAAGCCGCGCGAACAGCTTCAGTTGCTCGCGGCCGGCGCCGGCCGGAGGCCTCGACATGGCATGCTTGAGAGTCCAGCCGATCGGATCGGCGGTCCGCTTCAGGTCGATATAGTTGATCCCGCCGTTCGAAGCGCCCCATTCGCGCTGCAGGCGCAAGGCGCTCGTCCGATCGTAGTTGAGCCATGCCCGGTAGTAGAGCTCCGCGGTCTGTTCCGCCGTGAGCGGCGAAGCCTGAGCCGCCGCGCCGCAGACGCCAGCGGCCCAGATTATGCAGATCAACAGAAGTTTTGGCAGATGGCTTATCCACCTCGTCACAGGCCGCCTTCGTGTTGAGACCGGGCTGATGCGAGGGCCAACTGGATTCGACAGCGCTGTCAAAATCCCCTCGCCTCCAGCTCGGCTTCCGCCTCAGTGATATAATCCCGGATCACCGGCACGGCGCTCTTGTGCGGGCCGAGCAGCAGCTGGAAGACCATGTCGCCGCCGATGTCGAAGGAGATCGAGCAGGCGGAGAGGTAGAACTCCCACATCCTCGCGAAGCGCTCGCCCAGCATCGCGACCACCTCCGGCCGGTGCGCCATGAAGCGCTCGCGCCAGGCCTCCAGCGTCCAGTGATAGTGCCGGCGCCAGAACTCGCAGTCGGAATGCCAGAGCCCGGTCTGCTCGACCGCGGCGAAGACCTCCGACAGCGCCGGCGCATAGCCGCCGGGGAAGATGTACTTGTCGAAGAACGGGCCGGTGAAGCCGGGCGGGCCGACGCGGCCGATGCAATGGACCAGCGCGATCCCGTCGGGGGTCAAGAGGTCGCGGATCTTCTCGAAATATTCGAGGTAATGCGCGACGCCGACATGCTCCATCATGCCGACCGAGACCACGCGGTCGAAGCTCCCGGTCAGTTCGCGATAGTCCTTGTTGATGAAGCTGACGGCATCGCCGACGCCGGCGGCTTCCGCCCGCTTCTGAGCGGCTGCCATCTGGTCGGGCGAGACGTTGAGGCCGGTCACCTTCGCGCCGCAAGCCTTGGCGAGATAGATCGAGAGCTCGCCCCAGCCCGAGCCGATGTCGAGCACGCGCATGCCGGGCTCGATCTTCAGCTTGGCGGCGAGATGCCGGAGCTTGGCCTTCTGCGCGGCCTCGAGCCCAACCTCGGGGCTGTGCCAGTAAGCGCAGGAATAGGTCATGGTGTCGTCGAGCCAGAGCCGGTAGAACTCGGTCGGGATGTCGTAGTGGTGCTTGACCTTCTTGCCGGCGACGCCGAGCGGATTGTGCATCCGCCAGCGCCTTATCTTGAAACGCATCTTGCGGATCGCCGCCTGCAGCGGGTGCTTGCGCAGTTCGCCGCGCTGGATCCAGAACAGCGTCAGAAGGTCATGAATCGTCGAGCCGTCCTCGAACTCGATCCGCTGGTCCATATAGCCTTCGGCCAGCGCCAGCTCCGGATTGAGGAAGAGCTCGCGCTCGATCTTCGTATCCTTGAAACGCGCCGTCACCTCGCCGGCGACGACGGGCTTTCCGGCGAAGGTGAACTCGGTCCGGCCCGGCCCGAAGACATGCCGCTGTCCATCCGGAGCGATCACGGTCAGCCGGCCCTTGCGGATCGAACGCTTCAGCAGTTTCGGCAACAGCAGCATGGTCGGGCAGGCTCCGGTCGGTCGGCGCGGGCTATTGGCTCGCCTGAGGCAGCACAAACCTTGCGTGCAATCAACCTGACTCCACAGTCATCGCAGCCATGCTAGGGCTTAGGGCGAAGGCGCCGCCCTGCGCCATTCTCGATATGGAGACCCGATGTCCTGGCGTGATTTCTGGAATGGCGAGCATGCGATCTATGTCTCGGATCGCCACAAGGCCCTGCATTATCGCCGTATCGCGCAGGATATCGCCGCCGCCGTGCCGTCAAAAGACGCCGCCGTGCTCGATGTCGGCTGCGGCGAGGCACTCTCGGCCGATCTCGTCGCCGCGGCCAGCGGCAAGCTGATCCTGTGCGAGGCAGCGCCAACCGTCCGCGACAAGTTGAGGGCCCGCTTCGGCGCGCTCGCCAGCCTCTCGGTGGTCTCGCCGGAAGAGGTCGAGGCGCTGCCGGATGATTCGCTCGACCTCGTCGTCGCCAATTCGCTGATCCAGTATCTGAGCGAAGACGAATTGAAGCGGGCACTGGCGACCTGGCTCGCCAAGCTCAAGCCCGACGGCGAGCTTATCCTCGCCGATGTGATCCCGCCCGACCTCTCGCCGCTGACCGACGCGACCGAATTGCTCGGCTTCGCCTGGCGCGGCGGCTTCCTCGTCGCGGCGCTCGGCGGCCTCGTCCGCACCGTCTTCTCGGACTACCGCAAGCTGCGGGCGCAATACGGGCTCTCGACCTACAGTGCCGTCGGCATCACCGCGTTGGTCGAGGCGGCCGGCTTCAAGGGCGTCACACGCCGCACGAATTTCGGCCATAACCCGCATCGCATGGCCTTTTCGGCCCGCAAGCCGCTGGCGCTGGAGGCTGCAACGCCATGACCGCGCTCGCGCTCACTCTCACCGTCGTCACGCTGGCGCTGGCCGGCGCCATGGCAGGCTTCTTCTATGCCTACTCGATGTCGGTGATGTGGGCGCTCGATGCCGTCGACCCCAGGGCCGCGATCGCCTCGATGCAGAGCATCAACATCGCCGTGCGCAACGCGATCTTCTTCCCGGCCTTCTTCGGCACGCCGGTGGTGGCGCTGATCGCGGCCGGGCTTTGGTGGAAGACGGATGCCGGGCAAGTCGCGCTGCTGCTGGCCCTCGCCGCCATCGTCTATCTGGCCGGCGCCTTCCTGCTGACTATCGTCGTCAATGTACCGATGAACGAGGCGCTCGCCATCGCCACCATCCCGACTGACCCCGAGCAGGCGCGGACCCTGTGGCACAGCTATTCCCGTCCGTGGACGCTGTGGAACCATGTCCGCACGGGCGCGAGCTTCGCCAGCCTGCTGCTGGTCGGCTGGGCGCTCTACACCGCCGGCCAAATATCCTCGGGTCGAATCTGATCAGGCGCCTTCGCGGTCGGCGAAGGAGAAGAATTTGTGCCCGCCGAAGGTGAAGATCATCACGATCAGCGTAGTGACCACCTGCATCGGTAGATAGGGCAGGCCGGCGACCTTGACGAAGAGGTGCATCAGCACGCCGGTGAGCAGGAAGCCGCCGAAGGCGATCAGGCCGAAGCGCCAGCTCGCCTCGCCATGGGTGCGGGTCGCCTCGAAGGTCAGCCAGCGGTTCAGCACGTAGGAGACGACGCCGCCGAGGACGAAACCGGCGAGCGACGCCAGAACGGGATCGGCCCCGCCGAGCTCGACCAGACCGATCAGCAATCCGTAATGCGCGACCGCCGCCATCACGCCGGAGAAGGCGTAGGCGATGACCTGGCGCGTATGACGGGAAAGACGGTTCAGCATCCGGGATGCCTATACCCCGGATGCTGAACGGAAGCCTATACGCCTCACGATTCCACTGTTTGAGTCATCCCGGACAAGCGGCGGAGCCGCGCCGATCCGGGATCCATTCCTGAGCCCTTCCGATAGAGGTTCCGGAATGGCTCCCGGGTCTGCGCTTCGCTCCGCCCGGGACGACTCGGCATTTATGATGCAGGTCGAAGCTCAGCCCGCATCGCTGCCGGCGAGGTTGGCCGGCATGCCCTCGACTGGCAGATCGAGCGCCTGCTTCAGCGTCTCGAGATTGTATTCGCGGATGCGGCTATTCGTGGGGTCGCTGACATAGGCACTGCCGCCGACCACCGCGAGCGAGGGCGTCGGTGTCTTCGCGCCGTACTGGCAGTCGAAGGCTGGCACCGCGTCGAAGCTGGCGAGCTCCTTCCAGTTGGCGACGTCATAGACCCGAAGCTTGCCGTCCGGCGTCAGATTGGCGAGCCGCCGGCCATTGGCGGAAAGCTCGAACTGGCAGGCCGACTGGCCGCCCGGCACCGGCAGGATGTCGGCGGAGGACAGCGACTTGGCGGTCGGATCGACCCGGATGAGGCCGTCATAGGGCGAGGTCTTGCCGTAATTGGCGACCATGAACTTGGCGCCCGCCTTGGCCTTGATCGCGCTGATCCGGCGCCCGTCGGGATAGGCGAGCTTGTGCGCGGCGAACTTGCTACCGGCCTGCGACAGTACCAGCATGCCGCCGCCCTGCCCTTCGGCGCAGCCGAAGACATGGCGACCATCGGCGGCGGCATGGCCGTGATAGAGCTTGCAGGAGGCGTCCGGCTTGGCCGGGTCGTTGAACGAAGCGAGCTTCGCCCAGCCGCCCTTGGTCCGGTCGAGGATCTCGAACCCGTCCGGCCGCGACGAAGCGCTCTTGTCCTCACCCTTCACATAGACCGGGTTCGGCACCGACATCAGCCAGCGCCCCTCGCCCAGCGGCACGACGATGCCGTGTTGCGGCCCCGGGCTCGGCCATTCCGTCAATTGCGGCTTGTCCTTGCCGAGATCGTTGATCGCGACCAGCACCGCCTTCGCCGTACTTGGCCCGTCCCAGGGGCGGATGCCGTCATAGAACAATGCGAGCTGGCCATGGCCGGAGATGACATGAGCCGGCTTCTGGCCGGTCAGCACGAGGTCGGTGAGCTTCACCGGCCCCTTCTCGATGTCGTTGTGGTCGCCATGCGATTCGATCGTCAGGCCAGTGTCGAGGAAGCGGATCGTGCCGGCATCGTCGCCGGTCTTGATCACGACGAAGCGGCCGCCCTGCGCAGTGGCGAAGCCGGGATTGGCCTTGGGCAGGTCGAAGCTGTGCGTGACCTCGCCGCTGTCGAGATCGAGCACGCGCACGACCGGCTTCTCATGGTCGGCGAAGACCAGCCGGCCGCGCAGTACGGCGTGGTCATGAGCGAGGGCCGGCAGGCTCGACAGCACGGCCGAGAGGGCGAGCGAGGACAACAGGGAAAGCGGGCGCATGGCAATCTCCAGGACGGACGGGAAAGGGGAAGGGTTCAAGCGGCGGTGGCGCGGCGCCAGGCCGGGAACGGGTCGGGCAGATCGCGATAGCGCTCGGGCTTGAAGGCGATGGTCGGGGTCTCGCCGAGGAGACAGGCATCGAGCCCGGCGCGGATGGCTGCTTCGTCGAGACGAGAGCCGATGAAGACCAGCTCCTGCCGGCGATCGCCCCAGACCGAGTGCCAATGCCGGTTCAGGATGGCGCGCCATTCGGGATGATCGGGCCAGCGCGGGCGCGGCACCGCGGCCCACCAGAAGCCCATCGCCTCGGTCCGGCAGATGCTGCCTGCGAGCGACATCTCGCCGACCCATTCCGGCCGGGTCGCCAGCCAGAAATGGCCCTTGGCCCGGATCAGCCCCGGCCAAGTCCGGGCGAGGAAGGCATTGAACTTTTCCGGATGGAACGGCCGGCGCGCCCGGTAGACGAAGGACGAGATGCCGTATTCCTCGGTCTCCGGCACATGGTCTTTGAAGCCGTAGAGCTCCTTGTGCCAGAGCGGGTGCTCTTGCGCCTTCTCATGGTCGAACAAACCGGTATCGAGGATCTGGTCGAGGCTAACGCGGCCGAAATCGGCCTCGATCAATCGTGCATCCGGATTGAGCGCCCGGATGACCAATTTCGCCTGCGCCACCGCCTCCGGCCCGGCATCGGCGACCTTGTTGAGCACGACGACGTCGGCGAACTCGATCTGCTCGACCAGGAGATCGACCAGCGTGCGCTCATCGCCCTCGCCGGCGGTCTCGCCGCGCTCGCGCAGGAAGTCGCGCGAGCCATAGTCCTTGAGCAGGTTCATCGCATCGACCACCGTCACCATGGTGTCGAGCCGGGCGAGGTCGGAGAGCGAAAAGCCGTCCTCGTCGCGGAATTCGAAGGTGGCAGCGATCGGCAGCGGCTCGGCGATGCCGGTGCCCTCGATCAGCAGATAATCGAAGCGGCCGTCGCGGGCGAGCCGGCCGACCTCGGCCAGGAGGTCGTCACGCAAGGTGCAGCAGATGCAGCCATTGCTCATCTCGACCAGCTTCTCGTCGGTGCGCGAGAGATCGCCGCCGCCCGCCCGGACGAGGTCGGCGTCGATGTTTACCTCGCTCATGTCGTTGACGATGACCGCGACCTTCCGGCCTTCGCGGTTGTTGAGGACGTGGTTGAGCAGCGTCGTCTTGCCGGCGCCGAGAAAGCCGGAAAGCACGGTGACGGGAAGGCGGCCATCCATCTCGGATCTCATATTTTGTTACGTTGTAACATTTCATAGCGAGAGCAAATTGCGGATGCAAGGCTGCCGTGCAGGCGCGCTGCTGGCCTTCCACAGCGCGCGCCCTAAGCTCTCCGTTCCCTTGCCGATGGAGGAGCCCGCGCCATGATCGAGATCGACCTGCTGGTGCGTGCCGAATTCCTCTATCCGGTCAGTCCCGGCACGCCGGTGATCCCCGATGGCGAGGTCGCGATCGCCGGCGGGCGCATCCTCCATGCCGGTCCGCGCCAGCCAGAGGGGCATTGGTCGCCGGCCCGCACCATCGACGGCTCCGGGCGGGCGGTCCTCCCCGGCTTCGTCAACTGCCACTCGCACGCGGCGTCACTGGTCTTCCGCAGCCAGACCGACGACCACGCCGCCAAGGCTGCGCTGCTCGAAGTCGCCTTCCGGATGGAGAAGGACATCAGCGAAGACGAGTGGGCGCTGCTGGCGGAAGCGGGCTGCGCCGACATGCTCCAGTCTGGCATCACCACCATCAACGATATCTGGTACGCGCCGCACCGGCTCGCGCAGACGGTCGAGGCCTGCGGGCTACGCGCCCAGATCGCCCACAAGGTCTTTGACGTCCGCCTGCACGAGCTCTGGCGCGGCGACTACACCCATCACCCCAAGATCGGCGAGGAACGACTGCGCGACGGCGTCGCCTTTGCCGAGCGCTGGCACGGCGCCGCCGATGGCCGCATCACCGCGCGCATCGGCACGCACGCGACCGACACCTGCTCGGCCGACCTGCTTCGGACGGCCCGCGCCGAAGCCGACCGGCTCGGCATCGGCATGCATATCCACGCCGCCCAGAGCGTCGCCGAGGTCGAGCAGATCAAGGCGGCCCATGGCTGCGGCCCGGTCGAGTTCCTCCGGGATGTCGGCATGCTCGGTCCGGATGTCGTGCTCGCCCATCTCGTCTTCGCCGAAATGGGCGATCTCGACGCCGTCCAGCAGAGCGGCGCGACCTATGCCCATTGCCCGACGATCTATCCGCGCCGCGGCCGCTATCCGCCGCTCGAGGAGATCATGGCGCGCGGCATTCCGACCGGCTTCGCCACCGACTGGATGCTGAACGACCCGTTCGAGGGCATGCGCAACGCCCTCAACGCCATGCGGCTGCGCCTGGGGAGCCCAACCGCCCTCTCCTGCGCGCAGGCGCTGGAGCTGCACACGATCGGCGCCGCCCGCGTCATGGGCCTGCAGGACGAGATCGGCTCGCTGGAGGAAGGCAAGAAGGCCGATCTGATCATGGTCGACATCGATCGCCCGCACCTCCAGCCCTATTACGGCGACTACGCCGCGCTGGTCTATTACGCCAGGGCGAGCGATGTGGTGACGAGCATCGTCGACGGAGCGCTCGTCGTGGAGGACGGCCGCCCGACCCGCCTCGACCGCGAGCGCACGATGGCGCGGATCAGGGAGAAGGTACCGGGCTGGCGCGGAAAGCTGGCGGCACTCGGCAGCCGGGCGGTGTTCGGGCCTGGGTGTCCGTGCTGCGGTTAGGCTGACCGCGATACTCCCGATAGACGAGATTGGCGCGGGATCCCCTCTCCTGAAAGGAGAGGGGTAGGGGTGAGGTGTTCGGACTGAAAACGCTGGCCTGCCCCCGACCGCGCGGTGAACGCTCACGAAACTGGTCTGGCGGCCTACACCTCACCCTGCCCTCTCCTTACAGGAGAGGGTTCCCCGCGCATGACAGGTCTTTCATCGCCTTTCTGGAAAGCGTCGCCGCATCGTACGAGCCGGAAGCCGCCGGTCGGCCCGACCATGACGGAGAGGACAATCAAACCTCGATCTTGATCCGCGGCACCGACGGGTCGCGCCGCGCCGTCTCGATCACGCTGTCGAGCAGGCCGGGAAAGCGCCGCTCGAACTCCTCGCGGCGGATGCTGAGGAAGCGCACTGTCCCCTCCGCCCGCGACCGAGTGATCCCGGCCTCGCGCAATTTGGCGAAATGGTAAGACAGCAGCGAGGGCGAGGCCAGCTCGGTGAAGGCGCCGCAGCGCGCCTTGTCGACCTCGTCGCAATCGGCGAGCGAGACCAGGATGCCGAGCCGGATCGGATCGCCCAGCGCCGCGAACACGTCAGCCGGCAGGACGTCCTCGATCTCGGGATGGAAGAGCTGCTTCATCACCTCCGACTTAATTGCATCGGCCGCTCCTGACAAGTTTCAATGATCCTTGAATTTAGGATTGACTCATGGTCGGCCGACGCCCATGTTTCAACAATCATTGAAATTGTCGGCAACTCCACACGGAGCGCATTGCCATGGATATCCGTCTCCTTCTGCTCGCCGGCGGCGCCTTCGCCATCGGCACCGGCAGCCTCGTCATCACTGGCATCCTGCCCAATCTCGCCGCCGCCTTCGGCGTCAGCGTCGACACGGCCGGCCTGCTGATCTCGATCTTCGCCATCGCCTACGCGATAGGCTCGCCGGTGCTCTCCACCTTGCTCGGCAACGTCGAACGCAAGCTCGTGCTGGTCGGCTCGCTCACCGTCTTCACTCTCGCCAACGTCGTCGCCGCCTTCACCAGCGATTTCTCCTCGCTGATGCTGGCGCGCATCGTCATGGCGCTCGCTTCGGGCGTGTTCATGCCGGCGGCGAACGCCGTCGCAGTGGCGCTCGTGCCGCCCGAGCGCCGGGCCCGCGCCATCGCGCTGGTCACAGGCGGCATGACCGTCTCACTGATCCTCGGCGTGCCGCTCGGCACCGCCGTCGCCACGCTCGGCTGGCATTTCCCCTTCCTGGTCGTGGCGCTGTTCGGCGCGCTCGCCCTCGCTGGCCTCTTGTTCAAGATGCCCGCCGGCCTGCCGCGCGGCGCCAATACGCTTGCCGAGCGGCTGCAGGTCGCGCGCCGCGGCGACGTGCTGCTGGCGCTCGGCACCACCGCGCTTTGGACCACCGGCGCCTTCACGCTCTACACCTATGTCGCGCCCTTCCTTTCGGCCCATGCCGGCATCTCCGGCCATTGGCTGAGTGCCACATTGGTCGTCACCGGCATCGGCTCGGCGCTGGGCAACCAGCTCGGCGGCCAGGCCAGCGACCGCTTCGGGCCCGTGCCGACGCTGACTTTCGTCCTGACCCTGCTCGCAGCCTCGCTCGCCGCCGCCTCGCTCGTCGCGGTGACGCTGCCGCCAGCGGTGGCGATCTTCGTCCTGCCGGCGATCCTGATGATCTGGAGCGGCGCCGGCTGGGCCGGACATCCCTCGCAGATGTCGCGCCTCGCGGCGATGGCGCCCGATGCGGTCGTGGTCGCGCTCTCGCTCAACGCCTCGGCTCTCTATATCGGCATCGCCGCCGGTGCCGCACTCGGCCAGCAGGTGTTGCGCCACGGCGCCTCCTGGGAGCTCGGCTTCGTCGGTGCGGCCTGCGAGCTCGGCGCGCTCGGCCTGCTGCTGATCGCGACGCAGCGGCGCAAGGCGGCGGCGCGCGAGGCCGCCCGCGTCAGCGAGGTCGCGGTCGCTCCGACTGCGCGCTGATCGACATCAGCCAATCGATCGCTCAGCCCGCTCGCCATAACGGCGGGCGGGTTTGTCGTTCCCGGTTCAGGCCCGGACCTCGAACACCATGTTGAACGGCGTCTCGGTGGCACGGCGGAAGCGGGTGAAGCCGGCATCCATTGCGACCTTGCGCAGACGCATCTCACCGGCCTGCGCACCGAGGCCGAGCCCGACTTCCTGCGCCATCGAGGCCGGCGTGCAGATCATCGTCGAGGCGCCGTAATAGATCCGGCCGACCGGATTGAGGTTCTGCTTCAGGCTGTCGTGCGCGAAGGGCTCGACGATCATCCAGGTACCTCCTTCGGCTAGCGTCTCCCTGACATGGCGGCCGGCGCCAACGGGATCCCCCATGTCGTGCAGGCAGTCGAACATAGCGACGAGGTCGTAGCTCGCGGCCGGGAAATCCTTGGCGCTCGCCCGCTCGAAGACGATGCGGTCGCCGACGCCTGCCTTGTCCGCCGCCTCCCGGCCCTTCTCGATCGAGGGCTCGTGATAGTCGAAGGCGTAGAAGCGCGACTTCGGATAGGCCTGCGCCATCAGGATGGTCGAGGCGCCATGGCCGCAGCCGACATCGGCGACGACGGCCCCCGCCTCGAGCCTGGCCTTGACGCCATCCAGCGCCGGAATCCAGCTGCTCACCAGATTGGTGTTGTAGCCCGGCCGGAAGAAGCGCTCGGTGCCACGGAACAGGCAGTTGCTGTGCTCGTGCCAGCCGAGGCCCGCGCCGGTCCTGAAGGCATGCTCGACCTTGGGCTCGTCGACCCACATCGACTGCACGACCTCGAAGGCGCCGGCGAAGAAGGCCGGGCTGCCTTCGTCGGCGAAAGCCATGGCCTGCTCGGGCGACAGGCTGAAACTGTCGCTCCCTTCATCGTACTCTATGTACTCCGCCGCGGCCTGGGCCGAGAGCCATTCGCGAACATAGCGTTCCTTCAGGCCGGTCCGGCTGGCGAGTTCCGTGGCCGTGACCGGTTTGCCATCGGCCATCGCCTTGTAGAGGCCGAGCTGATCGCCGAGGACGATGAGCGAGCCGGTGACGCAGGCCCCGACGTCCCCGACGAGACGTCCGACGAGGGCATCGAGCTTTTGCGGATCGGATTGACGCATGGCCAAGCTCCTCTGGTTGGGGAGGACGTGGCCGGGTCTGACGCGAACCGGCTCGACGCCATCGCGGAAGCGGATGCTATACCCCGCCTACCAGCGCTCAACTACGCAAAGGGTGAAATACGCCTTTCGTGCGCGCAGGACCTGTGTGCGCATGACAGGAAGACGCGCTTTCCGCTTTCCCCCGCCGCCTCGCCCGTCTATAGCGAGCGCCTAGCATTCATCTTTGGCGCTCGCTGGCCTCCGCTCCTTGCGATCGGACGGGCCGTGCGCGCCCGCACGGAACCGGTCGAGACCATGCCCAAGCGCACAGACATCAAGACGATCCTGATCATCGGCGCGGGCCCCATCATCATCGGCCAGGCCTGCGAATTCGACTATTCCGGCACCCAGGCCTGCAAGACGCTGAAGGCCGAGGGCTACCGCATCGTCCTGGTCAACTCGAACCCGGCGACGATCATGACCGATCCGGAGCTGGCCGACGCGACCTATGTCGAGCCGATCACGCCCGAGGTTGTCGCCAAGATCATCGAGAAGGAGCGCAATGTCCTGCCGGGCGGCTTCGCCCTGCTGCCGACCATGGGCGGCCAGACCGCGCTCAACTGCGCGCTCTCGCTGGAGAAGATGGGCGTCCTTGAGAAGTTCGACGTCGAGATGATCGGCGCCACCGCCGACGCGATCGACAAGGCCGAGGATCGCGAGCGCTTCCGCGAGGCGATGACCAAGATCGGCCTCTCGACCCCGCGCTCGCACCACGTCAAGACGCTCGGCGCCGCGCTGGAGGCGCTGGAGGATATCGGCCTGCCGACGATCATCCGCCCGTCCTTCACCATGGGCGGCACCGGCGGCGGCATCGCCTACAACAAGAGCGAGTTCATCGAGATCTGCGAGCGCGGCATCGACGCCTCGCCGACCAGCGAGATCCTGATCGAGGAGAGCGTCCTCGGCTGGAAGGAATACGAGATGGAGGTC
Source organism: Allobosea sp. NPDC003192 (assembly GCF_050275675.1). Classification (NCBI taxonomy): domain Bacteria; kingdom Pseudomonadati; phylum Pseudomonadota; class Alphaproteobacteria; order Hyphomicrobiales; family Alloboseaceae; genus Allobosea; species Allobosea sp. NPDC003192. Next base: position 249,325 of record NZ_JBNNPK010000005.1, on the reverse strand, counting down.
GTCCGCGATAAGGCGGACAACTGTATCATCGTCTGCTCGATCGAGAACCTCGACCCGATGGGCGTCCATACCGGTGATTCGATCACCGTCGCCCCGGCGCTGACGCTGACCGACAAGGAATACCAGATCATGCGCGACGCCTCGCTGGCGGTGCTGCGCGAGATCGGCGTCGAGACCGGCGGCTCGAACGTTCAGTTCGCGGTCGATCCCGCCACCGGCCGCATGATCGTCATCGAGATGAACCCGCGCGTCTCGCGCTCCTCGGCGCTGGCGTCGAAGGCGACCGGCTTCCCGATCGCCAAGGTCGCGGCGCGCCTTGCCATCGGCTACACGCTCGACGAGATCGAGAACGATATCACCGGCGGCGCCACTCCGGCCTCGTTCGAGCCGACGATCGACTATGTCGTCACCAAGATCCCGCGTTTCGCCTTCGAGAAGTTCCCCGGTTCCGAGCCGACGCTGACCACCGCGATGAAGTCGGTCGGCGAGGCCATGGCGATCGGCCGCACCTTCCAGGAATCGCTGCAGAAGGCGCTGCGCTCGCTGGAGACCGGTCTCGACGGGCTCGACGAGATCGAGATCGAGGGCATCGGCCAGGGCGACGACCGCAACGCGATCAAGGCGGCGCTCTCGACCCCGACGCCGGACCGCATCCTGCAGATCGCCCAGGCGATGCGCGCCGGCTTCACCGACGAGCAGATCCATGAGAGCTGCAAGGTCGATCCCTGGTTCCTCGAGCAGATGCGCGGCATCGTCGAGACCGAGGAGAAGATCCGCGCCCATGGCCTGCCGCAGACGCCGATCGCCTTCCGCCAGCTCAAGGCGATGGGCTTCTCCGACAAGCGCCTCGCCGCCGTCTCCGGCAAGAGCGAGGCCGAGGTCAGGACGCTGCGCCGCTCGCTGAAGGTGCGCCCGGTCTACAAGCGCATCGACACCTGCGCCGCCGAGTTCGCCTCGCCGACCGCCTATATGTACTCGACCTACGCCATGCCGTTCGCCGGCGCGCCCGCCGACGAGGCCAAGCCCTCGGACGCCAAGAAGGTCGTCATCCTCGGCGGTGGCCCGAACCGCATCGGCCAGGGCATCGAGTTCGATTATTGCTGCTGCCATGCCTGCTATGCCCTGCGCGACGCCGGCTACGAGACCATCATGGTCAACTGCAATCCCGAGACGGTCTCGACCGATTACGACACCTCGGACCGGCTCTATTTCGAGCCGCTGACCGCCGAGGACGTGCTCGAGATCCTCGAGACCGAGAAGCAGGCCGGCACGCTGCACGGCGTCATCGTCCAGTTCGGCGGCCAGACGCCCCTGAAGCTGGCGCATGCGCTGGAGCAGGCCGGCATCCCGATCCTCGGCACCACGCCCGATGCGATCGACCTCGCCGAGGACCGCGACCGCTTCAAGCGCCTGCTCGACAAGCTCCATCTCAAGCAGCCGAAGAACGGCATCGCCTATTCGGTCGAGCAGTCGCGCCTGATCGCGGCCGAACTCGGCCTGCCCTTCGTGGTGCGCCCGTCCTATGTGCTCGGCGGCCGCGCCATGGCGATCATCCGCGACGAGGTGATGTTCGAGGACTACCTGCTCGGCACCCTGCCCTCGCTGATCCCGTCCGAGGTCAAGGCCAAGTACCCGAACGACAAGACCGGCCAGATCAACACGGTGCTCGGCAAGAACCCGCTGCTGTTCGACCGCTATCTCTCGGACGCGATCGAGGTCGACGTCGACTGCCTCTGCGACGGCAAGGACGCCTTCATCGCCGGCATCATGGAGCATATCGAGGAGGCCGGCATCCATTCCGGCGATTCCGCCTGCTCGCTGCCGCCGCGCTCGCTCTCGCCGGAGCTGATCGCCGAGCTTGAGCGCCAGAGCAAGGCGATGGCGCTCGCCCTCGACGTCGGCGGCCTGATGAACGTGCAGTACGCCATCAAGGACGGCGAGATCTACGTGCTCGAAGTCAATCCGCGGGCCTCGCGCACCGTGCCCTTCGTCGCCAAGGTGATCGGCCAGCCGATCGCCAAGATCGCGGCCCGGTTGATGGCCGGCGAGAAGCTCGCGAGCTTCAACCTGAAGCAGGAGAAGCTCCGGCATGTCGGCGTGAAGGAGGCGGTGTTCCCCTTCGCCCGCTTCCCCGGCGTCGACGTCCTGCTCGGGCCGGAGATGCGCTCGACCGGCGAGGTCATAGGCCTCGACCGCTCCTTCGACGTCGCCTTCGCCAAGAGCCAGCTCGGTGCCGGCTCCAAGGTCCCGGTCAAGGGCACGGTCTTCGTCTCGGTCCGCGACGAGGACAAGCCGCGTATCCTGCCCTCGATCGCGATCCTGGCCGAGCTCGGTTTCCAGATCGTCGCGACCGGCGGCACGCTGCGCCTGCTCCAGGACAACGGCATCCGCGCCAGCAAGATCAACAAGGTGCTGGAAGGCCGCCCGCACGTCGTCGATGCGATCAAGAACGGCGAGATCCAGCTCGTCTTCAACACCACCGACGGTCCACAGGCGCTGGCGGACTCGCGCTCGCTGCGCCGGGCGGCCCTCTTGCACAAGGTGCCCTATTATACCACCTTGGCCGGAGCGATCGCTGCGGCGGAGGGCATCAAGGCCTATTGCAGTGGCGATCTCGAAGTGAGGTCGCTGCAATCCTATTTCGCCCGCGCCGCCTGACCGGCCGCGCGGCGAAGTAGTTTTCCGACGATCGGGAGCGATTCGGGCGCGTCGGCCTTAAGCTGGCGCGTGACCGATCGCTTTTCATAACTGGGACGGAACGATGGACAAGGTTCCCATGACGGCTGGCGGTTTCGCCGCCCTGGAAGTCGAGTTGAAGCAGCGCCAGCAGGTCGAGCGCCCGCGCATCATCACGGCGATCGCCGAAGCGCGCGCGCTGGGCGATCTCTCGGAGAATGCCGAGTATCACGCTGCGAAGGAGGCCCAGTCGCTGAACGAGGGCCGCATCATGGAGCTGGAATCGCTGATCGGCCGCGCCGACATCATCGATGTCAGCAAGCTCGGCGGCGACACCATCAAGTTCGGCGCGACCGTCAAGCTGATCGACGACGATACCGAGGAAGAGAAACTCTACCAGATCGTCGGCGAGCCGGAGTCGGACGTGAAGTCCGGCAAGGTCTCGATCGGCTCGCCCATCGCGCGCGCGCTGATCGGCAAGAAGGTCGGCGACTCCGTCCAGGTCAATACGCCCGGCGGCGGCAAGTCCTACGAGGTCGTCAGCGTCGCCTTCCGCTGAGCGTGACGACTTGGCCAGCCCGGCGGCAGCTCCTACATTGGAACCTGACTGCCGCCGGAGACCACCGCCATGACCACGCGCCGCGCTTTTCTCACCGGGTCCGCCGTGCTCGCTGCCGGCGGGCTCGTTTCGTTTCCGGCCCTGGCCCAGGGTATCGCCATCGGCGGGATCCGCGTCGATGCGCGCCGGCTCGGCCCGCAAGGCTGGGGTGAGAACGCTCCTCGAATCGCGCGCGCCATGGAGCTCGAGCTCGCCCGCCAGCTCGCACCGCTGCGGCAGCGCGGTGGCCCCACCCTCCATGTCGCGCTTCAGGGCCTGTGGCTCGCCGCGGCGGTCGGCAGCGGCAGCCCTGGCGACTCCGACAGCAACGACAATATGGACAGCCTCGCCGAAGTGGTTGATCGCGGCCGCGTGCTCTTCAGCCGCGAAATCCGCTCGATGATGCCGTCCAGCTCCGGCGGCGCCTGGTACCGGCCGGATATCGACCAGCGCCGCGTCGCCGCGCTGCTCGAGAACAACGCCCAGTGGATCAAGCGCTATCTCGGAGCCTGAGCGGATGCTTGCGCGCCGCACCTTGCTGACGAGCCTTGCCGCCACCCTGCTGGCTGGCTGCCAGACCACGGCTCAGACTGCTCCGCCCGTCGCCATCGCGGCCATACGTGTCGACACCGCCCCCCTGGCCGCCAAGGGGGCAAGCGCCACCGCAGCGCTGATCAAGCCGATGCTGGAGCGCGAGCTCGCCGGCCTTCGCAGCGCAGGGAGAGACGGCGCGACCCTGCTGGTCAGCGTCACCGGATTATACCTGACGAGCTATGCCGGCGGGCAGGCCGTCACGCTCGGCAGCGACACGCTCGAAAGCGAAGCCCGGTTGATCGGCGCCGACGGGCGCGAGATCGCCCGCTACCCGATCCTCGCCATCATGGCGCCGAGCTATGGCGGAGCCTGGTATCGGCCGGACGTGAACCAGCGCCGGATCGAAGCCCTGGTCGCCAGCAACACCCAATGGATCAGGCGCGCGGTCGGCGGCTAGGCCCCGGCCGTCATTCTCGGGCGGAACGAAGTGCAGACCCGAGAACCTCACGACGAGAAGACGTTATCGCAGCCTCATCCGGCCTGAGATGTTCGGGTCAAGCCCGAGCAAGACGGCCTTCTCACAGCGGCGCGATCGGCGCGTCCTTGACCCGGTCGAGCGCCAGCGCGGTGCGGACATTGCGCACGTTTGGCAGCGCCGTCAGGTCGGCGACGAAGTCCTGGAAGGCCTTAAGGTCGGTCGCGACGCATTTCAGGATGAAGTCGATGTCGCCCGACAGCGTCCAGCATTCGCGCACCAGGGACCAGTCGCGGATCCGCTCCTGGAAGGCGGCGAGATCGGCCTCGGCCTGGCTGGCGAGGTGGACGAAGGCGAAGCAGACGACCTCGATGCCGAGCTTGCGCTCGTCGAGCAGCGCCCGGTAGCCGGTGATGACGCCGGCTTCCTCCAGCGCACGCACGCGACGCAGGCACGGCGGCGGCGAGATACCCACCCGGCTCGCGAGCTCGACATTGGTCATGCGCCCGTCGCTCTGCAGCTCCGTCAGGATGCGGAGATCGATCTCGTCGAGTTTGGAGCGCACAAATCCTCCTGAAAATCGGACGCGCAGGTGTAGACGTGCCATCGACGCGTTACAAGGCATCGACCACGCCAATCCCGAGCCAACTCGCCGTGCCGACAGAAACGCCGCCTTCCCTCTGGGTTCTGACCGACGGCAAGGCCGGCGACGAGGTGCAATGCCTCGGCGTCGCCGAGCGGATCGGCGTCGTCCCGGAGATCCGCCGGGTCAATCCCGGCAAGCCCTGGAGCTGGCTGATGCCGCGCGGGCCAATCGATCCGCGCGAGGCGCCCGACCGGCCGAACAGCCCGATCCGGCCGCCTTTCCCCGACATCGCCATCGCCTCGGGCCGGCGCGCGGTTGCCTATCTGCGCGCTGTGAAGAAGGCCTCGAACGGGGCGACCTTCACCGTCTTCCTCAAGGACCCGCGCACCGGGATCGGAACCGCCGACCTGATCTGGGTTTCTGAGCACGACCGCCTGCGCGGTCAGAACGTGCTGGTGACGATCACCTCGCCGCACCGGCTGGCACCGCAGGCGCTGGCTGCAGCTCGGGCCATGCCCTTGCCCGAGATCGCCGCCCTGCCCTCGCCGCGCGCTGCCGTGCTCGTCGGCGGCGACAGCCGTCATCACAGCTTTCGGCCCGAGGATATCGAGCGCTTCGCGCGCGAGCTCGACGCCCTCGCCGCCTCCGGCGTCGCCCTCATGGGCTCGCGCTCGCGCCGCACCCCGCCGGCGCTCGACGCCGCGATCGGCGAGGTCTTCCGCCGCCATGGCGGCTGGTGGTGGGACGGGTCCGGCGCCAACCCCTATGTGCCGCTGCTCGCCAATGCCGACGCCATCGTCGCCACCGCCGATTCCACCAACATGATCGGCGAGGCCGCCGCCACCGGCGTACCGATCCTCGTCTTCGAGCCGCATGGCGGTCATGGCAAGCTGGCCAGGTTCCTGGAGGCCCTGAAGCGCTACGGCGCTGTGCATCATTTCCAGGGCAAGCTTGAAGGCGCCCGCTACGAACCGCTAGATTCGACCGGAACGATCGCGGCCGCCGTCTATGAGGGCTGGCGGCGTCACAAGACTGCGATGGGGCTGGCATAAGGCCGCCCCGATACCGATATCACCGGCTCGCGCCGGCTCAGGAAGCAAAGACATGGCCCATATCCACGCCAAGGTGATGATCATCGGCTCCGGCCCGGCCGGCTACACCGCCGCGATCTATGCCGCCCGCGCCATGCTCGAGCCGGTGCTGATCTCCGGCCTGCAGGCTGGCGGCCAGCTCATGATCACCACCGATGTCGAGAACTATCCCGGCTTCGCCGACGTGATCCAGGGCCCCTGGCTGATGGAGCAGATGCGCGCCCAGGCCGAGCACATGGGCACCAAGATGGTCTCCGATCATATCGCGCGCGTCGACCTCTCGCAGCGCCCGTTCCGGCTCTGGGGCGATGGCGGCGACACCTATTCCTGCGATGCGCTGATCGTCTCGACCGGCGCCCAGGCGAAGTGGCTCGGCCTGCCCTCCGAGCAGGCCTTCCAGGGCTTCGGCGTTTCCGCCTGCGCCACCTGCGACGGCTTCTTCTTCCGCAACAAGCAGGTCGTCGTGGTCGGCGGCGGCAACACCGCGGTCGAGGAGGCGCTCTATCTCGCCAATCTCGCGAGCAAGGTCACGCTGGTGCACCGGCGCGATTCGCTGCGCGCCGAGAAGGTGATGCAGGAGCGCCTGTTCAAGCATCCCAAGATCGAGGTGGTCTGGGATTCGGAGGTCGCCGAAATCCTCGGCGGCACGCAGCCCCCGTCGGTGACGCATGTGCGCCTGCGCAACCTGAAGAGCGGCGCAGTGCAGGACCTGCCGACCGACGGCGTCTTCGTCGCCATCGGCCACAAGCCGGCGACCGAGCTGTTCTCGGGCCAGCTCGCCATGCGTGATTCGGGCTATCTCGACGTCACGCCCGGCACGACCCAGACCAATGTGCCCGGCGTCTTCGCCGCCGGCGACGTCACCGACGAGCATTACCGCCAGGCCGTGACCGCGGCAGGCCTCGGCTGCATGGCGGCGCTCGACGCCGAACGCTGGCTGATGGCGCAGGAATTGGGCGTGCGCGAAGCGGCCGAATAGCCAGAATGCACACCTATCACTGGAATTGATCAATTCCAGCACGATATTAAGGGCTAAAATCAACGGTCCCGGCAAAGGAGTCGTTGACCGGGCACTCCTATCCCCCCATCATGCGTTGAACGCATAACACGGGGGGAAAGCGGTGGATTGGGACCGCATCCGAATCTTCTACACGGTTGCTGAATCGGGAAGTTTCACCAAAGCTGGCGACGGGTTGGGCCTCAGCCAATCGGCTGTGAGCCGCCAGATCGGCGCGCTTGAGCGCGAATTGCGCGCACCGCTGTTCCATCGGCACACCCGCGGCCTCATTCTCACCGAGCAGGGCGAATTGCTCTGGCGCGCGGCGCGCGAGATGACGCAGCGCCTGGAGCGGACGCGCGCCCAGCTCTCGGAAACACGCGAGCACCCTTCCGGCGAGCTCAAGGTCACCGCCACGCGCGGCCTCGGAGGCCACTGGCTGACGCCGCGCCTCGCCGAGTTCCTCGATCTCTACCCAGACATCAAGGTCGAGCTGATCCTCACCGACGAGGAGCTCGACCTCTCGATGCGCGAGGCCGACATCGCGATTCGCCTGCGCCAGCCGCAGCAGCCCGACCTGATCCAGCGCCGGCTCTTCACCGTGCACTTCCACGTCTACGGCGCGCCGGCCTATATCAAGCGCTTCGGCGAACCGAAGAGCTATGAGGAGCTCGACAACCATCGGCTCCTCTCCTTCGGCGCCTCCTCGCCCTCCTATCTGACGGCGGTGCACTGGCTCGGCACGCTCGGCCGCGACCAGCGCAACCCGCGTCCGATCCATCTCACCGTCAACAACATCACGGCGATGAAGCGCGCGGTCGATTCGGGCGCCGGCATCGCCATCCTGCCCGACTATCTGATCGAGGCCGGCTCGCCGCTCGTGCAGCTGATGCGCGAGACCGAGATGCCGCAGCTCGAAAGCTATCTGGTCTATCCAGAGGAGATGAAATCGGTGGCGCGCGTGCAGGTCTTCCGCGATTTCCTGATCCAGAAGGCCCAGCGCTGGACGTATTGAAAGACAGGCAGGCGCTGCCGCAAATCCCGGCAGCGCCTTGCTCCATGGCGGCTGCGCATGCGTGCCACGCGCGGTCTTCTGGCAATTGTGACGAATTCTAGTAATGAGTCATGTTACCAGCGCATAACCGACCCGCCCAATGCTGCATTGCGAAAAGGCAGGGTCTGCCCGATATTCAGTCCACGGTTGTTCGGAACGGGCTCCGCATCTCCTCCCGGCGTTGAGTTCGTTCCAGCCGTTCCCCTCTGAGATGTTTGGCGCCTTTGCGCTGGATGTTTCAAACTTCTAGGCCGGCTCCTTCGGGATGCCGGCCTTTTTTCTTGCCGTCTCGCTCGACATCTTCTCGCAGCTGGCCATGCATCATCGCCATGCTCGCCCCGAGCACGCGATGTCTTTGCTGGCCGAGGCTATGGCTGGTGAGAACGCCTATTTCGCGGTTCTGACCTCGCTGCTGAACAGCGTGATCCAGTCGTCGGAGCCGATGCCGCGGCATTCGCCCATCATGCTGAAACCGGTCAGGGCAAAGCCTGTGCCGATCCAGGCATAGCCGCCCATGGCGCCGCAATCGCCGATGCCGCGTCCCCTGGCGAAATAGTCGATGCGGCCGGTCTTGGGGTCGAACTCGCCATTGACCAGCACGTTCTTCTCGCTCTCGTCGCTCCGCGTGAAGCTGACCGGCTTGGCCGTGGCCACCGCACCGTTCTCGACAATCCAGAAGGCATTGGAGGCGTTGTAGGCGCCGAGCGAGCAGGTCAGCGAGACCAGGCTGCGCTTGCCGTCGAGCGACCAGGCCGTGTCGTGCTTCGTCGTCAGCTCGCCATCCTCGCACTGGTCGGGATCGCGCTGCGCGATCTGCTTGCGCAGCGCGGCGGCAAGGGCCTTGCTGTCCTTGTCCGAGAGCGAGCCGCTCGCCGGCTTCGCCAGGATGACCGGTGCAGCCGGAGCCGGCGGGACGCTCGTGCCGCTGCCCTTCCGAATCAGGGCGGAGGTGGAGTTGAGGCGACCCTGCTGCTCGTCGATCCAGAGCAGCGCCGCGACCGCGCCGGAGAGCGAGACCTCGGCCGACAGGCCGGGCGCCGCCACAGACAGCTTCGTCGCCTTGCGCGCCGCCTCGATGAAGGCTGCGATCTCGGCCGGCTGGAAGGTGACTGACGCGAGATCGCTATCGGCGGTGACAGGCATGGCCTTGCCGCCGGCCGGAAAGGCGGCACCGTCCAGCTTGAGCTGAACCGCCATGGGCGGCTTCTTCCACTCGCCGCGCAGCCGCAGCACCAAGCTGGCGGCGCCATCAGGACCGGCCGGGCGCTCCAGGCGCAGATAGGCGGTTGTTTCGACAGCGTCGCCGGGTACGGACAGCGCCGTGCAGCTCCAGGTGTTGCTGCAGCCCGCCATCCAGTCGCGGAAGCCCTTCGGCTCAGGCCCGGCCGCCAGGGCCTGGCCCGGGATGACTTGGCCTGGCAAGACGAGGAGCCCTGCTCCGAGCAGAAGCGACGTCAGTCCCTCAGGACACCTGTTCCCAGCGCTCTGCCGCATCGTCGTCATCCGCCTTGGCCTCGACCCAGCCGCCGAGCGTGCCGTCGGCGAGGTGCTCGCGCTTCCAGAACGGAGCGCGGGTCTTGAGATAATCCATCAGGAAATCGGCGGCTTCGAAAGCCTCGCGGCGATGGCTCGATGCGGCGATCACCAGCACGATCTGCTCACCGGGCTTGATCAATCCGAAGCGGTGGATGGCGAGGAGGCCCGCGAGCGGCCAGCGGTCGGCGGCCTCGGCTGCGACACGAGCGATCTCGGCCTCGGCCATGCCGGGATAGTGTTCGAGCTCGAGCGCGGCGAGCCGGCCGCTCTCGTCACGGCACAGGCCTGCGAAAGAGACGACGGCGCCAATATTCGGATTGCCTGATGTCAGCGCCGCGATCTCGGCGCCGATGTCGAAATCCTCGCGCTGGATGCGAACGAGCGGCGTCATGGCCTTAGCCTTGTATCTCAGCCGCCGGTCATCGGCGGAAAGAAGGCGATCTCGCGGGCGCCGGCGATCGCCGTCGCCGGCTTGGCATGGGTCTGGTCGACCGCGGCGCGCACCACCGCTTCATTCTCGAAGGCAAGTTCATAGCCCTCACCGCGGCTCTTCAGCCAGCGCACCAGATCGGCGATGGTCGCCGTGCCGGCCGGCGGCGTCACCGTCTCCTCGGTGAGGCCGACGCGCTCGCGCACCCAGGCGAAATAGACCAGCTTCAGGCTGGCAGGTTCGGCGGTTGCCATGCTCATGAGGCGCGCTCGTCCTCCTCGACGAGGTAGCGGATGCCGGAATTCAGATAGTCCCAGCCGGTATAGATCGTCAGCAGCGCCGCGATCCACAGCATCACGATCCCGATCTGGGTATTGTACGGCAGGACCTTGTCACCGGCTGGGCCGGCCACGAGGAAGCCGAGCGCGAACAATTGCGCCGTGGTCTTGTATTTGGCGACCTTGCTGACGGGCACGCTAACCTTCAGCTCGGCCAGGAATTCACGCAGGCCCGAGACCAGGATCTCGCGGCAGAGGATGACGATCGCCGCCCAGATCGCCCAGCCCTTGATCGTCTCGGTGTGGACCAGCATCAGCAGCAGGGCGCAGACCAGCAGCTTGTCGGCGATCGGATCGAGCATGCGCCCGATCGCCGATTGCTGGCCCCAGCTGCGGGCGAGCCAGCCGTCGAGATAGTCGGTGACGGCGGCGACGACATAGATTCCCAGCGCCGTCCAGCGCGCCCAGTCGTCCCAGGGCCAGAACAGCAGCGCCACCAGCGCCGGAATCGCGACGATCCGGCCGTAGGTGAGGAGGTTCGGCAGGGACCAGGGGCCCCGGCGGCGGATGGCTTCGTTGAGACTCGTCACGACATCCACCAAAACAGCGCCTTCATGACAGCGTCAACACGCAAGACTGTGACCCGGTCATTCGCCAACCACGCTCCGCACCAAGGACAGCAGCTTCGCGGCGAGAAGATGCTCAAATTCCTGAGCCGGCACGAATTTTCGTCACTCTGCCAATCCCGATTGAAGGAACGCGTTAATGCTCATGGAAATGGGCGTGGACCGCCTTGGCCGTCGCAGCATTGACCCCGGGCGTGCGCATCAAATCGTCGAGCTTGGCGCGCTGGATCGCCTTCACCGTGCCGAAATGCAGCAACAGCGCCCGCTTGCGCGACGGGCCGATGCCCGGAATCTCGTCGAGCGGGTTGGTCTTGATGTCGCGCTTGCGCTTGGCGCGGTGCGTACCGATCGCGAAGCGATGCGCCTCGTCGCGCAGGCGCTGGATGAAGAACAGGGCGGGATCGCGCGGCGGCAGCTTGAACGGCTCCTTGCCAGCCATGAAAAAGGTCTCGCGCATGGCGTTGCGGTCCTCGCCCTTGGCAATGGCGACGAGCGCGATGTCGGTGACGCCGCATTCGGCCATGATCTTGCGGGCAGCCTCGAATTGGCCCTTGCCGCCGTCGACGATGACGAGCTCGGGACGGGAGGGGAAGGCTGAGTCGTCTTCGGGCTCGACGGACTCCGATGCTGCCGAAAGAGGCGCGTTCTCTCCCCCCTTGTGGGGGAGAGTTAGAGAGGCGGGTATGCCACCCTCGACCTCGGGCGAGCCGGACTCAGAGGCGTTTGCGGGAGCGATACCCCCCTCCCAACCCTCCCCCACAAGGGGGGAGGGCTCCCGCGCTTCCTCAGATAAGGCGGAAGCCGTCCCGCCTTCCTTCGCCAGCCGCGTGAACCTGCGCTTCAGCACCTCGCGCATCATCCCGAAATCGTCGCCGGCGATGGTATCGGCCGAGATGTTGAAGGTGCGGTAGTGGCTCTTCATGAAGCCGTCCCGTCCGGCGACGATCATGCCGCCGACCGCGTTCGTGCCCATGATGTGCGAGTTGTCGTAGACCTCGACGCGGCGCGGCGGCTTGTCCATTCCAAAGGCGGTTCCCAGTGCCGCGAGCAGGCTCTGCTGGCCGGCGCTGTCGGCGAGCTTGCGGGCGAGCGCTTCATGCGCGTTCTTCTGGGCGTGGGCGACGAGGTCGCGGCGCTCGCCGCGCTTGGGTGTCGCCAGCTCAACCTTGCGGCCGGCGCGGGCGCAGAGTGCCTCGGCGATGAGATCGGCCTCCGCCAGTTCGTGCGAGACCAGCACCAGCTTCGGCGGCGGCTTGTCGTCGTAGAACTGGGTGACGACCGAGGCCAGCACCTCGGCCGGGGTGAGGCTCTTGTCGGCGCGCGGAAAGAGAGCGCGGTTACCCCAGTTCTGCTTGTTGCGGAAGAAGAAGATCTCGACGCAGAACTGCCCGGCCTGCTCGTCGATGGCGAAGACATCCGCCTCCTCGACCCCTTGCGTATTGATGTCCTGCCCGGCCTGCACTGCCGAGAGCGCCGCCAGCCGGTCGCGATAGCGCGCCGCCTTCTCGAATTCGAGCTCCTCGGCCGCCGCCTGCATCCGCTCGGAGAGAAGCTGCTTCACCGCCGAGGAGCGGCCGGAGAGGAAGGCGCGTGCCTGGTCGGCGAGGCCCTGATAGTCGGTATGCGAGATCTCGCCTGTGCAGGGGCCGGAGCAGCGCTTGATCTGGAAGAGCAGGCAGGGCCGCGTGCGGTTCTCGTAATAGCTGTCCGAGCAGGAGCGCAGGAGGAAGGCTTTCTGCAACGCGTCGATGGTGCGCTCCACTGCCCAGACCGAGGCGAAGGGGCCGAAATAATCGCCCTTGCGCTGGCGCGAGCCGCGATGCTTGGCGATCTGCGGCGCCGGGTGGTCGCCGGAGAGGAAGATATAGGGGAAGGATTTGTCGTCGCGCAGCAGCACATTGTAGCGCGGCCTGAGCTGCTTGATCAGGTTCGACTCAAGCAGCAGCGCCTCGGTCTCGGTGCCGGTGGTGACGAACTCCATGTTCGCGGTCTCGGCGATCATGCGCGCCACCGCATTGGTGTGCGCCATGCCGCGGGCATAGGCCGTGACGCGGTTCTTCAGGCTCTTGGCCTTGCCGACATAGAGCACCTCGCCGGCGCGATCGAACATCCGGTAGACGCCGGGTCGGTTCGGCAGGTGCCTGGCGAAGTCGGCGATCACCTCGATGCCGGCCTTGAGCGCGCCGGGCGCGGCGTCGCCGAGATCGAGCGCCGGCTCGGGCGCGGAGGCGATCTCCTCCTCGGCCTCGAACTCTTCTTCCGGCACGTCGTCTGGGCGTTCGCGATTCATGGCCTGCATGTAGGATGCCGCAGCCGCTTCGTCATGTCAGGAGCATGGCGGAATCCTGCAACGGCTTCTTTGCCATTCCGATGGGCTGTGCTTCAAGCGCCCCGCAAGGAACGGTAGAAACAGGCTCCGCTTCGGCCGGGGCCGCCAATGTCCATCGATGTTCTGACCAAGGCCGCGCTGTTCGTTTCGGCTTTCATGGCGGTGACGGCGCTCTGTGTCTGCCTGCAGCGGCGGCGGGCGCGGCGGCATGGCGAATGGCGCTATCTGACACCGGGTCCCTATTTCTGGCTCGGCCTGTTCGCCGGCCTGCTGATCACCGCCGTGGCGACGCTGGTGGTCGCGGCCGGACGGGTCGAGCGAAACTCCGGCCTGCTTTTCACCAGCGCCTTTGCTGGGCTCACGCTGTTCCTGGCGATCCAGGCCCTGATCGAGCAGGTGCGCTGGAACAGCCAGCGCATCGAGCGTCGCACGATCACCGGCCGGACGATCTCCCTGGGCTGGAACGAACTCGCGCGGATCGGCGTGGACTGGTCGAGCTATCTCTGGATTTCCTCCTTCGACGGACCGCGCCTGCGCATCTCGAGCTATGACAACGGCTTCGACGAGCTCGGCCAGATGATCCGGGACCACCTGCCGACAGACCTGCCGCCGGCCTCGCCGGAACTGGGCGCCGAGCCGATGCTGGCGGAGGCACGAGCGCGCGGGCGGGCTTGAGCGCGGCTCTCTGACCTCTTGACCCGGGCCCCGCGCCGCCTGCATCACCTCAGCGCGCAACCCGGACCTTGCCCATGCCCGTCTTCGCCATTCCCTTCCCGGTGATCGATCCGGTCGCGCTCCAGCTCGGGCCGCTCTCGATCAAATGGTACGGGCTCGCCTATGTCGCCGGGCTGCTCGGCGGCTGGTGGTATGCCCGCAAGCTCGCCGCAACCGAGACACTCTGGGGCGGACGCAAGCGGCCGGAGGTCGATTCGCTCGACGATTTCCTGCTATTCGCCGCGCTCGGCGTGGTGATCGGCGGCCGCCTCGGCTTCGTGCTGTTCTATAATCTGCCCGAATATCTCGCCGATCCGCTGGAGATCTTCGCGGTCTGGAAGGGCGGCATGTCCTTCCATGGCGGGCTGATGGGCGCCGCGGCGGGCCTCTGGGTCTTCGCCCGGCGCCGCGGCTATCCGCCCCTCTCGGCGCTCGATCTCGGCGCCGTGGTGGCGCCGATCGGCCTGTTCCTCGGCCGCATTGCCAATTTCGTCAATGGCGAGCTCTGGGGCCGCCCCGCCCCGGACGTGTCCTGGGCGATCGTGTTTCCGCATGGCGGGCCGGTGCCGCGCCATCCGAGCCAGCTCTACGAGGCGTTCAGCGAAGGGCTTCTCCTGCTGGTGATCCTGATGGTCGTGGTCCGCGTGGGTGGGTTGAAGCGGCCGGGCCTTGCCGCCGGACTGTTCGGCATGGGCTATGGCATCGCCCGCACTACCTGCGAATTCTTCCGCGAGCCCGATCCGCAGCTCGGCTTCCTGTTCGGGACGAGCTGGCTGACCATGGGCATGGTGCTCTCGGTGCCGCTGTTCCTTGCCGGTCTGTTCCTCGTCCTGCGGCGGAAGGGGCCGGCAGCAGCGTGAACGCTCTGGCGCAGGAGCTGGCAGAGCTGATCCGCCAGGACGGACCGATCAGCATATCCCGTTACATGGCGCTCTGCCTCGGCCATCCCGGCCATGGCTACTACATGAAACAGTACCCGTTCGGCGCCGACGGGGACTTCACCACCGCCCCCGAGATCAGCCAGATCTTCGGCGAGCTGATCGGAATATGGGCCGCGAGCGTCTGGCAGGCGATGGGCGCGCCGGACTCGATCCGCCTCGTCGAGCTCGGCCCCGGGCGCGGCACGCTGATGCAGGACATGCTGCGGGCGGCGCGGGCCTTGCCAGGTTTCCGCGACGCGCTGTCGGTTCACTTGGTCGAGACCAGCCCGGTGCTGCGCGAGCGGCAGAGACAGACGCTGGCGTCGAGCGGCACAGCGCCGCAATGGCATGACCGGATCGAGCAGGCGCTGGACGGCCCGGCGATCGCTGTCGCCAACGAATTCCTCGACGCGTTGCCGCTCGACCAGTTCGTCCGCACGCCGGAGGGTTGGCGCGAAAGGCTGGTTGGATTGCACGGCGAAGGCGGACTCGCCTTCGGTCTGGCGGCCGAGCCCGACACTTCCCTCTCGGTTGCGGCTCCCGCCAACTCCGTACTGGAACAACCTGCCGCGGCGCTGGAGACCGTCGCGCTCGTCGCCCGCCATGTCGCAACCCAAGGCGGCGCGGGGCTGTTCATCGACTACGGCCCAGCCCACTCCGGCTTCGGCGACACGCTGCAGGCGCTGAAGCGCCACGCTTTCGTCGACGTCCTGGCCGAGCCTGGCGATGCCGATCTCACCGTCCATGTCGATTTCGCCCGAATGGCACAGGCGGGCCTAGCCGCGGGGGCGGCAGTCCATGGTGCTGTCGCGCAGCGCGATTTCCTGTTGGCGCTGGGGCTGCGACAGCGGTTCGAGGCGCTAGTGCGTCGGGCGACTGAGGCGCAAGGCGAGGCACTCGCCCGCGGCGTCGAGCGACTGATCGAGACCGGGCCGACGGCGATGGGCGAGCTCTTCAAGGTCCTGGCGGTCGCCGACCCGAAGCTGCCGCTCCTGCCCGGATTTGACCTTCATCGCCTGCCAGAGCAGGGCTGACCTCACAATGGATGCGCCGCCATGTTCATCACCTCCCCCGACCTCGCCAACGAACCCGGCATCCGCCACGCCTTCTTCACCCGCGAGGGCGGTGTATCGACCGGGATCTACGCCTCGCTGAACGGCGGGCTCGGCTCGAACGACGATCAGGCAGATATTGCCGAGAACCGCGCCCGCATGGCCGCGCAGATGAACGTCGAGCGCGACCGGCTGGTCAGCGTCCACCAGGTGCATTCGCCGGATGTCGCCGTGGTCACCGGCCCCTGGCCGGCAGAGCGGCCAAAGGCCGATGCGATGGTCACGATCGCTCACGGTGTCGCGCTCGGCATCTCCACCGCCGATTGCGGCCCGATCCTGTTCGCCGATGCCGAGGCCGGCGTGATCGGTGCGGCCCATGCCGGCTGGAAGGGCGCCTTCACCGGCGTGATCGGCGCAACCGTGACCGAGATGGAGAAGCTCGGCGCAAGGCGCGAGCGAATCATCGCCGTGCTCGGGCCGACGATCAGCGTCGCGGCCTATGAGGTGGGCCCGGAATTCATCGAGCGCTTCAAGGGCGAGAACGCGACCTTTTCCCGCTTCTTCCACGCCTCGGAGCGGCCGGCGCATGCGATGTTCGACCTGCCGGCCTTCATCGCCCATCGCGCGCAGGAGGCCGGCATCGGCCGCTTCTACGACATGGCTCTGTGCACCTATGGCGATGAGGCGCGCTTCTTCAGCTATCGCCGCACGACTCACCGGCAGGAGGCCGATTACGGGCGGCTGATTTCGGCGATCGCGCTCGGATAGGCCCTGCTCGAACCAGCCCGCGCGGGGAAGCGGGTGACGATTCCGGTGGTTAATTCCGCGCAACGCCGCGTTGCAAGGCCAGCTTTCGTCGATGTCGAGTTGCGCACATTTTGACGCAGGCGCATCCTTCCTCGGCCATCTCACTTGGCTGAGGGATTGAACATGGAACAAATCCTGATGAATCTGGTCGCAGGCGCGATCGGTGGCAATGCGGCCGGCAAGGCCTCTCCTACGTTTGATATCGGTACCATCGGCAACACCATCGCCGGCCTGGTCGGCGGCGGTGTACTTGGCCAGCTCATCCCCATCGTGTTGCCGGCGATCTCGGCTGCAGCGATGGGCGGCAATCTCAGCGTCGGCAGCATCCTTACCAACCTGATCAGCGGCGGCGCGGGCGGCGCGATCCTCACCGCGATCATCGGCGCCATCAAGAACAAGGCTGCGGCCTGAGTCTTCCACCGCGGCGCTGCCACCTCGGCGGCGGCGCCCCTGCTCTGCCGATCGGAGCGATCACGACAACTGACGGCGGGCGAACTTGCGGAAGCCCGCCCTCAACGGGCAGGTTGCGGCTCCTTTTTGCCGAGAGCTCCGATGTCCCGCCAGATCGACTATTACTTCACGCTCCTCTCGCCCTGGACCTATCTCGGCCACGGCGCCTTCATCGAACTCGCGAAAGAGCACGACCTCTCCGTCCGCTATCGGCCGACGCCGCTGCGCTCGGTCTTCGACGAGACCGGTGGCTTGCCGCTGCCAAAGCGCCATCCGGTGCGCCAGCGCTACCGCATCCTCGAATTGCAGCGCTGGCGCGCCAAACGCGACCTCCCGCTGACACTGTTCCCGAAGTTCTTCCCCTATGACGTCTCGCTGGCCGACAGGATCGTGCTGGCGATCGTCGCACGCGGCGATGATCCGGCCGGCTTCATGGGCGAAGTGCTCACCGATGTCTGGGCGCGCGATCAGGACATGTCGCAGCCCGAGCTGATCCTGGCCGCGGCGAAGCGCGCCGGGCTTGATCCCGCCGGCCTGATCAAGGCGGCCGGAGGCGAAGCGACCAGCCAAGCCTATCAGGCGGCGATCGCGGAGGCGGTCGAGACCGGGGTCTTCGGCGCGCCAAGCTATGTGCTGGACGGCGAGATATTCTGGGGGCAGGACCGACTCGACCTCCTGGCCGATGCGCTTGCCAGCGGCCGGGCGGCCTATCGCAACGACGCGGCGATCTAGATGGCCTCTCTCAGTCGACGATGTCGGGCGTACGCCAGGCGATGTGCTGGCCGGCGTCGACAGCGATCATCTGGCCGGTGATCGCCCTGGCGCGAGCCAGATAGAGCACCGCCTCTGCGATGTCGCCGGCCTCGACCTTGCGGCCGAGCGGCGTGCCGCCGGCTTCCGCCGCCAGCAGCGCCTCGCCGTCATGCGGATTGGCGAAGGTCGGGCCGGGGCCGACGGCATTGACGCGAATGCGCGGCGCCAGTGCCTGCGCCATCGTCGTCGTGGCGGTCAACAGCGCTGCCTTGGTCAGCGTGTAGGAGTAATATTGCGGCGTCAGCTTCCAGACACGCTGGTCGACGATATTGACGATCGCCCCCTGGCGGTCGGCCGGCAGACGTCCAGCCATCGCGCCGGCGAGCACCGAGGGTGCCCGCAGATTGATCGAGAACTGGCGATTCCACGTCGGGACATCCAGTGCCAGCAAGTCGTCGACCAGGAAGCTCGAGGCGCTGTTGACCAGCAGGCTGACCGGACCGAGCGCGGCCTCGGCTTCCGGCACGATCCGCTCGACCGCTGTGGGATCGACGAGATCGGCGACGATGACACAGGCCCGGCCGCCTGCGTCGACGATCTCTCCCGCCAGCGCCAGCGCCTCGGCGCGTGAGGTGTTGCAGTGGATCGCAACCGCGTAGCCGGCGCCAGCCAGGCGCAGGACGATGGCGCGGCCGATGCGCCTGGCGCCGCCGGTGACGAGGGCGACCTCAGCCGCCATGTCCGTTGCCGTTGGTGCTGCGGCGCTGGAGCCGGCGCTCCCAATGCTTGGCGACGCGCAGATAGCGATAGAAGGCATAATTCATCGCGGTCATGAAGCCGTAGACCCCGCGCAAGGCGTGACGCCGCCCGATATAGGCCTTGATGAAGTTCGCCGGAAATTCCGCGACGAGGCGGAAGACCGAGAGCGTCTCGCCACGCGCATCGAGATCGTCGGCCTGCGCATCGCTATAGGCGTTGAGCTTCTGCATCTGCTCGCCGAGCGAGCGCACCGAATAGTGATGGATCGTGCCCTTGAGCTTGCCGACCTTGGCGCCGGGCTTGAGGTCGACGCGATCATGCACCGGGGATGGCGAATAGCGTCCCTTGTCGGCCCGGTAGAGACGAACCGGCGAGAGCGCATAGGCGAAGCGATGCGGTGCCCCCTCCCCCGGGAATATCTCGGCGATGCGCAGGCGATAGGCGTCGCTGGTCGGCTCGCCCCTGGCGAACAGCGCGGCGATCTCGTCGGCCAGGTCCGGCGGCGTGACCTCGTCGGCGTCGAGGTTGAGCAGCCAGGGATGGCGGCACTGCTCTTCGGCGAAACGCTTCTGCGGGCCATAGCCCGGCCAGGCGCGTTCGATCACGCGCGCGCCCAGATTCGCGGCGATGGCCTGGGTGCCGTCGGTCGAGCCGGAATCGATCACGACGATGTCATCGCTGAGGGCGCGGACTGCAGCTATCGTGCGTCCGATGCGGTCGGCTTCGTCGCGCGCGATGATGAAGATCGAAAGCGGGGGCACGCAGGTCTCGGCGGAAAGGCGGGGCGAGTCGGCTAAAGCATGTGCTGGGGCGGTCCGCAAGCAGTCGACGCATAACGGGACTGCACCGGCGATGGAACCAAAAGCCGACTTGGGCGATTATGTGATGCCCGTCCGTAGTCGTTCCCGTTGCGTTAGTATTCGGTTAGGCATTCAGACTACCTTAACAATGCCTAACCGAAATTGATCAATATGCCTTGCCTGTTCCGGATCGTGCCGCAATTTCGCCTCGGTCTGACAAGCAGATGTGTTCTCGCCGCAACAGACACGGCCCGCCACCTGCCTTATAACGAGGCTACTGAGATCACCCGCCGGCCAGCGCCGGAAAATGCGATGACTAAGGAGTTTGTCATGAAGAAGTATCTGCTCTCGGGCGTTGCGGCCCTCGGCCTGCTCGCCGCCGGCGCTGCCTCCGCTGCCGACCTGCCGAGCCGCAAGGGCCCGGTCGTTGCCCCCGTTTACGCTCCCGTCTTCACCTGGACCGGTTTCTACGTCGGTGCCAACGCCGGCTACGGCTTCGGCAACGTGAACGCCAACGGCTTCGCCAATGTCGGCGATCTCGACGGCTTCGTCGGCGGTGGCCAGCTCGGCTACAACTACCAGATCGGCCAGTTCGTGGTCGGCGCGGAAGCTGACTTCCAGGGCGCTGACCTCAGCAGCGGCAGCAACCTCGGCCTGGTCAACGTCAAGACCGAGTACTTCGGCACCGTCCGCGCTCGCGCTGGCGTCGCCTTCGACCGCTTCCTGGTGTACGCCACCGGTGGTTGGGCTTACGGCAACGTCAAGACCTCGATCCCGGCTCTGGCCTTCTCGTCTGACCGTACCCACACCGGCGGCTTCGCTGTCGGCGGCGGCGTCGAGTACGCCTTCACCAACAACCTGATCGGCGGCGTCGAGTACCTCTACGTCGACCTCGGCGAGAAGAACATCGCTGGCGCTGCCACCAAGGTCGGCACCGACTTCTCGGTCGTCCGCGCCCGCCTCAGCTACAAGTTCTGATTTTCTCCTCACGGAGACAGAGCGAACCCGGTGGCTTCGGCCACCGGGTTTTTTGTTGTTTGTCGAGTCGAACTGTCATTTCAGGCGTTGAACTCCGGACATCCGCCATTGCGGGCACAGCTAAGCGCTCCGAGCGACGGCGAACGTTGGCTTGCCTGGATTGCGTGAGCGTTGCGCCTTTCGCGACGACGATTCAGCTGTCTGCTCGAAGACTGCTCTAGCCCTTGAAGCGCGTCGCCTCGAAGGCCGGCACCTTGACCGCGAAACCGTCGAGCCAGGCGGCGAGCGCCGGATGGTTGGCACGCCAGGCTCCTTCGAAGCGCAGGTCGAGATAGCCGAGGGCGCAGGCGAGCGCGATCTCGCCGATGCGCGGCCGGTCGTAGACCGGCGGCATGGCCTCGAGCGCCGCAAGCGCGCGAGCAACCTTGCCGGCCTGGTTCTCCGTCCAGGATTGGCTGCGCACCTCGGCGGCCCGCAGGCGAACCTCGTAGACCTGGAGCAGCCCGGCATCGCAGATGCCGTCGGCAAGCGCCTGCAGGCGCAACTGCGCGAAGCGCGCCTCCCCTGCCGGAAAGAGCTGGCCGCCGCCGGCGAGCTGGTCGAGATATTCGGCGATCACCCGCGAATCGAACAGCGTCGAACCGTCCTCGAAGACGAGTGTCGGGACCTTGCCGAGCGGGTTCTGGCGGCGCAACGATTCCGCCGGATCGTTGGTGTCGGCCGGCACCACCTCGACCCGCTCCTCCAGTCCGAGCTCGGCGATGGCGATCTTGATCTTGCGGCCAAAGGGCGAGGTCGGGGAGGAGCGCAGGATCAGCATCGGAGCAGCCTTCGGGTTCGCGAGAGAAAGCAATCAGCCGTCGGGGCGGATCGCCTCGCAGCGATAGCGCGGGCGCGGCCCTTGCGCGAGACGTTCGCACAAGGCCGGCAGCAAAATCTCGGCCTCCTGCGCCAGCAACCAGGGCGGATTGACGACGAGCAGCCCTGTCGCACTGAGGCCGCCGGCCGCATCCGGACGGTCGACGTCGATCTCGAGCCGGAGCAGACGACCGATGCCGGCATCGAGGATCGAATCGAGCAACCCCTCCACCGCACGCTCGTCCTTGAGCGGATACCACAGCGCATAGATGCCGGTCGGCCATTTGCGATGCGCGGCGATGAACTCGGCGGCAAGTGTCGCGAACTCGTCCTTCTCCTCGAAGGGTGGGTCGATCAGGACGAGGCCGCGCCGCTCCTTCGGCGGGACATTGGCGCGCAACGCCGTCCACCCGTCGATCTCCAGAGCCTTGCAGCGCTCGTCGCGGCCGAGCGCCTGGGCGAGCTTGCGATAAGTGTTCTCGTGAAGCTCAGCCGCGATCAGGCGGTCATCGGCTCGCATGGCATGGCGGCAGAGCCAGGGCGAGCCGGGATAGGTTTCCGCGCCATGCCGCGTACGCATAGCAGCCAGCGCCTCGCGCCACGGCCTCAGCAAGTCCTCGACCTTGGGCGCGAGGGGCGCCTGCTCGAGTCGCGCGACGCCATCGCGCCATTCATGCGTCTTCAGCGCCTCCTCGGAACCGAGATCGTAGCGGCCGGCGCCGGCATGGGTATCGATCACCCGCCAGGCTTTGTCCTTGGCGTTGAGATGCGTGAGGATGCGCATCAGCACGACATGCTTGAGCACATCGGCGAAATTGCCGGCGTGGAAGCCGTGGCGATAGTTCATCGACTCAGCGGATCGCGTTGACGCGGAAGTCCCGCGCCCGGCAGCCCGAGCGGTCGACCTCCTGGCATGAGCGGAAGCCGCGCAGGTCCTTGCTGAAGCAGATCCGGACCTCCTCCAGCACGCCGCGCCGGCAGGACACCGACATCATGTCGGTGCGCAGGCCCGGATTGGCGTCGACGAAGGCGCGTTCCAGATCAAGCGACGTCCAGCTCCGGTCGCTATCGGCCGCCGTCAGCGCCGGCGGAATCTTGATCTTCTCGCGGGCGCGGCGGACATCGGCGAAGTAGTCGGTCGGACTCGAGCCCGAGCACGTGCCATGCTTGCGCCACTGATAGCGCGCGAGACTCTCGGTCGGAAACAGGCCCTCGACCTGATCCATCGCCATGCGCGACGGGCTCCGGCCGAAAGCGCCGCAATCGCTCGGATAGCCGCGCTCATATTGCGGCCAGAGCCCATGCACGACGAAGCCGAGATTGGCGCCCGGCGCACATTGCTCGCGATTGCGTCCGCGCCCGCCATCGATCTCGCAGAAGCCCGGCGACCAGGACAGCGCGAGCACGTAGAAATCGAAATCGCCCGGCGTGCCGCCGCGATCATAGCGGCCTTGCGCCGAGGCCGTGCCGCCGAGCGCGCATAGGGCCAGCAGGCCGGCGACGATTCGCTTCAGTCGCATGGCTGCGACCGGATCAGGGGCGGGCCATCTTGCAATCGGGCGCATAGGAGCGGTGGCGGTCAAGCCCCGAGACGCACCAGTTGACGTTCCAAGTGTAGCCGAACAGGCCGAGATTCTCGCGCACCGAATAATCGACACGGCGCAGCACGCCGTCATTGGTCAGCACGCGCGCCGTGCAGAACCGGCGCGGAATGAAGTCTTCACCCCAGGGACGCCAGGCGACCGGCCGGATGCGGTCGAAACTGCCGAGTTGAAGCGGGCCCCAGAACTTGGCCTCGCGCGAGTTGAACCAGCTGGTGATCTCGCCGAGCACGGCCGGGTCCTCGCAGCCCGGCAGGTTGCCGTACATCGGGATGATCCGTTCTTCCGCCCGGTCGGCGGGATTGACGTAGCGGCCGCCCGCCGCCTCGGCGGAAAGGCCAGTCAGGCAGATCGCGGCAGCAAGGACGGAACGGAGTGAAACGCGGCGCATGGGGGCCTCGTAAGGGAGGAGATCGCTGCCGGCACGATGGCGACGGGGCCGGCCATGGTCAAGGCGGCACAGCGCTCACTTGTCCTGTCGCGCGGCATCTGTGGCATTTCGATCCGGCTGCCGGCCGGTCACAGCTCCCTGGCAGGGCTGCCTATGATGCGTCGCAAGCTCGTCATGCTCGCCGGAGGCGAGCATGACGAGCTGGATGTGATCAGGCCGCGGCCTTGGAAGCCTGCCGGACCTCGTCCGAATAGTCTTCCATGATCACCTTGCCCATATTGCCGGTGACGAACTTGTAAGGGCCGATCTCGGAGACCAGCGTCACCTCGGCGGCCGAGCCGGTGATGAAGCACTCGGCGAAGCCTTCCAGCTCCTCCGGCCGGATGCGGCGCTCGACCACCTCGAAGCCGCGCTTCCGGCACAGATCGACCACCGACTGGCGGGTGATACCGTTCAGGAAGCGGTCAGCCAGCGGCGTGTGGACCACGCCGTCCTTGATGAAGAAGATGTTGGCGCCGGTGCATTCGGCGACATTGCCTTCCCAGTCGAGCATCATCGCATCGGCATAGCCGGCGCGCTCCGCCTTGTGCTTGGACAGCGAACAGATCATGTAGAGCCCCGCTGCCTTGGCATGGACCGGCGCGCAGGCCGGGTCGGGCCGACGATACTCGGCGAGGTCGAGGCGCACGCCCTTCAGCTTCTGCGCCATGTCGAACATGCTCGGCCACTCCCACACTGCGATCGCCGTGTGGATGGTGTTGTTCATGCCCGAGACCGCCATCATCTCCGAGCCGCGCCAGGCGACCGGACGGACATAGGCGTCCTTGAGGCCGTTCTCCTTCAGGCAGAGATACTTGGCGGCATCGATCTCGGCGACCGAATACGGGATCGTGAAATCCATGATCTCGGCCGACTTGTGGAAGCGCTGCGAGTGCTCGGTGCACTTGTAGATGACGCCGTCATAGGAGCGCTCGCCCTCGAAGACGCAGGAGCCGTAGTGCAGGCCATGGGTGAGTACGTGCACCTTGGCCTCCTTCCACGGCACGAGCTTGCCGTCGAACCAGATGACGCCGTCGCGCTGGTCGAAAGGAATGACAGACATGGTACAGTCCTCCAGGTGCTTTTCTTGCAGGCACTCCGCCACAGGCCGGAAGGGCGCGCAAGCGCGGGATTTTTGCTGCGCCGGAACTGGCGCTCGCGACATAATCGGTCGTCCCACGTGCTTGACCGGTAATCTTACGTCTGAGATATGTCAACAAGGCTGACATAAAAAATGAGCGTGACGGTGAGCACACCCGTATTGCACCCAGCTTCTGCCGCCACGCCCGAGGCGCCGCGCGCCGACGTCCCCTATGAACTGATCGAACTGTTCTTCTTCGCCTATCGCGACTTCGTCGGCGACCCCGACCGCATCCTCGCCGATTACAATTTCGGCCGCGCCCATCACCGCGTGCTGCATTTCGTCCAGCGCCGGCCCGGGCTGACCATCGCCGAACTGCTCGACATCCTGCAGATCACCAAGCAGAGCCTCAACCGCGTGCTGAAGGAGCTGGTCGAGACCGGTTTCGTCGAGTCGCGCACGGGCACGCAGGACAAACGCCAGCGCAATCTCTACGCCACCGAGGCCGGCCGCGAGCTTGCGGTGAGGCTGGCGCAGCTCCAAGGCAAGCGCATCAACGGTGCCCTCGCCCAGGTCGGACCCGAGGCGGGCGAGATCGTCGCACGTTATCTGGCGGGCTTGATCGACCCGTCCGAGCGCAGGAAAGTGCAGGACCTGCTCGCCGGACCGCGGTGAGACGCGACGACAGCACGGGATGACGATGCGCAGGATTCTCTTCGGCCTCGCCGCCTTTGCGAGCTTCGTGGCCGTGGCGGCGGCACAGGACGTGACCGGAGATCTCAAGGGTCCTGCCGCCGAGAGCGTCGCCCGCTATCTCAAGCAGACCCGCATTGCCTGCTTCACCCGGAAGGGCGAGCAGAAATGCCCGATCATCGACATGGCCACCAATGCCAGCCTGTTCCATGGCAGCTTCGGCAACGATCCGACACCCCATGCGGTCGCCTTCGTCGGCTATCAGTACGACCAGACCGGCAACGCCGTGAGCCAGATGGCGATCGTGTTCAAGGAAGCCAGCGGTCGCTGGACTGCGGTCGACCGCGCCGACGAGACAGTTGGCACGGAGCCGCGCCAGGTCCGGTTCGGACAGGGCGTCATCACCTATGTCGGCACGGTGCTCGGACCGAACGATTCTCGTGCCAGCCCGACTGGGCACGGCCGCTTCAGCCTGAAGGTTACCGACAGGGGCGTCACTTTCAGCAAGGCCGGTCGGTAAGATCGGATCGATACGGGCAATCGCGCCCCGCTGAAAGCGTTGCAGAACGTTAGACAATGTTATCTGAGACCTGACCAAGCTCGGGCCAGTGCCCGAAAAGCCTGTGCTATCCTCATGGAAAGGACATGGCGCGCCCAGCCGGCGCCGAAGGCGGAAAAAGGAGCCCAGATGGCGGCCAGCGTGCTCAAGCCAGTGCCCGACGAGGCCCCGCATATCCTGGTGGTCGATGACGATCGCCGCCTGCGCGACCTGCTGGCGCGCTTCCTCGGCGACCACGGCTACCGCGTCACCACCGCCGCCAGCGCCGCCGATGCCGATACCCGGCTCGGCCATCTCGTCTTCGACGCGATGGTGCTCGACGTGATGATGCCGGGCGAAAACGGCTTCGACTTCGCCCGCCGCCTGCGCCAGACTTCGCAGGTGCCGATCCTGATGCTGACCGCCCGAGCTGAGTCGGGCGATCGTATCAACGGCCTCGAGATCGGCGTCGACGACTATCTCGCCAAGCCCTTCGAGCCACGCGAATTGCTGCTGCGCCTCGGCAATGTCCTGAAGCGCAATGCCCAGCCCGAGGCGCCCGCTGCCCCGACGCGGCCCGACTATGTCCGCTTCGGCCCCTTCATCTTCGGTCTCGCCCGTGGCGAACTGCGCCAAGGCGAGGACTCGATCCGCCTGACCGAGCGCGAGCGCGAGATCCTGACGGCTCTGGCCGAGCGCGCCGGCGAGCATGTCCCGCGCGAGCAGCTCGCCGCCCAGGGCTCCGCCGCCAACGACCGCACCATCGACGTACAGATCAACCGGCTGCGCCGGAAGATCGAGCGCGACCCGGCCGACCCGCTCTATCTCCAGACCGTACGCGGCATCGGCTACCGCCTCGTCGTCGACAGGATCTGACCGGCATGGCGGACGCTTCGCTCAGGCGTCGTCTCGTCCCGCTCGCGGCGCGGACGCTGGCCAGGCTGCGCGCTGCCGGCAACAAGGGCGCGTCGGCGCTCTTGGCCGTGATCACACCGCTATGGCGCCTACCGGACCGCTGGCTGCGGCCGGTCGCGCGCATCATGCCCAAGGGGCTCTATCCGCGCGCCCTCGTCATCGTCATCGCGCCGGTTGTGCTGCTGCAATCGGTCATTGCCTATGTCTTCATGGAGCGGCACTGGCAGACGGTGACGCAGCGGCTGTCCTCGGCGGTCTCCTCCGAGATCGCGACGCTCATCGACGTCTATGAGAGTTATCCGCAGGACGAGCAGGCGACCGTGCTCGGCCGTATCGCCGAAGAGCGGCTCGGCATGGATGTCGAGATCCTGCCCGATACCGACCTGCCGGCGCCCGGCACCCGCCCCTTCTTCTCGCTGCTCGACAGCGCGCTCTCGGCCGAGCTCGCCCAGCAGGTCAAGCGGCCCTTCTGGCTCGACACGGTCGGTCGCTCCAGCCTGATCGAGATCAGGATCAAGCTTGGCAAGGACGTGATGCGGGTGCTGACCCGCCGCAGCCAGGCCTATGCCTCGAACAGCCACATCTTCCTGCTCTGGATGATGGGCACCTCGCTGATCCTGCTCACCATCGCGGTGCTGTTCCTGCGCAATCAGATCCGCCCGATCCTGCGCCTGGCCGACGCCGCCGAGGCCTTCGGCAAGGGCCGCGACGCCGATTTCCGGCCGCGCGGCGCGCGCGAGGTCCGTCGCGCCGGCAACGCCTTCATCGAGATGAAGCGCCGCGTCGAACGCTCGATCGGCGAGCGCACCATGATGCTGAACGGCGTCAGCCACGATCTGCGCACCATTCTGACCCGCTTCAAGCTCTCACTGGCCCTGCTCGAACGCTCGCCCGATCTCGATGCGCTCGAGAAGGATGTCGACGAGATGAGCCGCATGCTCGAGGATTATCTCGCCTTCGCGCGCGGCGATGCCGGCGAGGCGCCGGTCGAGACAGACATCCGCGCCTTGCTCGAAACGCTCAAGGCCGATGCCGAGCGGCAGGACCACCAGACCGAACTCACCGTCGTCGGCGATCCGCTCGTCGTCGTCCGGCCCGATGCGATCCGGCGCCTGCTCACCAATCTGGTCTCGAACGCCGCGCGCTTCGGCGACCGCATCGCCATCCGTGCGACGCATGATGCGCGCTATCTGATCGTCATGGTCGACGATGACGGGCCGGGCATCCCGCCGGAGCTGCGCGAGGATGTGTTCAAGCCGTTCTTCCGGGTCGACGAGGCCCGCAATGTCGACGGCGGCGGGACCGGCCTCGGCCTCGCCATCGCCCGCAACATCGCTCGCTCGCATGGCGGCGACATCATCCTGAGCGACTCGCCGCTCGGCGGCCTGCGCGCCACGGTCAGGCTGCCGGTCTGAGCGGGCTGGCCGGCGGGCGCGGAACCACGCCGTCTTTCCGGGGCTTTGCGCAGCAAAGAGCCCGGAACCCATGAACATGACGCTCCAGATAAGGACGCGAAAACTGCTGCGTCCTTATCGGAATGGCCAGTGTTGATGGGTTCCGGGCTCACGCCTTCGGCGCGCCCCGGAATGAGCGGAGCGATTTCAGTGCCGCCACGGAGCCTTACGAGCCGTGTCGTTCACCCGCTCGACATCGCTGCGCGACAGGGCGATGTCATGGAGCGCCGCGTCGTCCATGCGATAGAGCGCCCGGGCGCTGGCCCGCGCGGTCAACCAGTCCTCGAAGCGCAGGAACAAGCCAGCAAGGCCATGTGCGACATGGTGCGAGGAAAGCGAAAGATTTTCTGTGGTGGCTCCGGCCGGCATAACGGCCTCCTTTGATCCGATTTCTGCCAGGGAATTTGGAGGTTGCAGGGCCTCGAAGCAAATGAGAACTTCTTTGCCTCAGCCCAAGCAGAACTTGGCCAAGCCATGGTCCGTCGCCATCTCCCGCCCCTGACCTCGCTGCGCGCTTTCGAGGCCGCTGCACGGCATCTGAACTACGAACGGGCGGGCGACGAGCTCGCCGTCACCGCCAGCGCCGTCGGCCAGCAGGTCAAGACCCTCGAAGCCTGGCTTCGGCGTCCGCTCTTCACCCGGCTGCCGAGCAAGGGCATAGCGCTGACCGGGCTCGGCCAGCGCTATGCCGCCGCGATCTCGCAGGTGCTCGACCAGCTCGACGAAGCCACCGCCCGGGCGCTGCGGCCCGACACCGCCAATGTCCTGACGGTCAGCACCATGCCGAGCTTCGCCCTGAGCTGGCTGATCCCGCGGCTCGGCTCGCTCAAGCAGCGCCACCCCGAGCTGGAAGTGCGCATCTCGGTCTCGCTGCATCTCACCGATTTCACCCGCGAGGATATCGACATCGCGATCCGCTATGGCGAGGGCGCCTATACCGGCCTGCATTCCGAATTGCTGATGACGGAGACCTTCTTCCCCGTCTGCAACGCATCGCTCCTAAACGACCCCGAGCGACCGCTGCGCGAGCCCTCCGACCTGCGCCACCACACTCTCCTGCATGAGCTCGCCGAGGGCATCCCGAAATACGTGACCTGGCCGCAATGGCTCGCTTTTGCCGGCGTCGACGACATCGACGCGTCGCATGGCCCGCGCTTCTCGCACACCTTCCTGGCTCTGCAGGCAGCCGCCTCGGGACAGGGCATCGCACTCGCGACCAGCGCCCTGATCGGCGACTATCTCGAAGCCGGGCGCCTGGTCCGCCCGTTCCCGCAACAATTGCCCGGCGCCTACCAGTACTATGTCGTCTGCCCCGAGGCCGCGGCCGGGCGCCCGGCGATCGCGGCCTTCCGGAGCTGGATTCACGAGGAGGCGGCCCAGCACACGAAGCTGCGTTGAGTCGAAGCTCAGCGCTCCGGCCGGATCACCGGCAGTTGTTGCAGCCGGCCGGCAGCGTGGTCGAGAAAGGCGCGCACCTTTGGCTGGAGATACTGGCCGCTCGGCACGACGAGCTGGACCGGCGAGGCAGGCGGCTCCCAGTCCCGCATCACCCGCACCAGCGTGCCCGCCTCGATGTCCGGTGCGACCTGATAGGACAGAGCCCGCGCCAGGCCCCGACCGGAGCGCGTCGCGATCAGCACCGACTCGATCTCGTTGACGATCAGACGTGGTGTGATCTGGACGGTCGCGCTCCGCGCATCGCCGGCGAAACGCCAGAGCATGCCCTGGCCGGCCGCGATGCTGACGACGGTATCATGGGCCGCAAGATCAGCCGGCCGCTGCGGGACTCCCCGACGCTCCAGATAGGCCGGCGCCGCGACCAGCACGCGCCTGACCTCGCCGACCTTGCGCGCCACCAGCCGCGAGCTCGGCAGCGGGCCGATCCGGACCGCCAGATGCAGGCCTTCCTCGATCAGATCGAGATTGCGGTCGGCCAGCACCAGCTCGATCTGGATCTCCGGGTGCAGATCGAGAAATTCCGCCACGATCGGCGTGACATGGCGCCGGCCGAAGGCGGTCGGCGCCGTGATCCGGATCAGGCCGCGCATCGGCGCTGCCGTGACGCCGGAGAGCGAGGCATCATACTCGGCCAGGATATTGCGGGCCGATGCCGCCAGCTCCCGCCCCGCTTCGGTCGCCATCAGCTGGCGGGTAGTGCGCGCGATCAGCCTGACGCCTGCGCGCTCCTCCAGCGCGGCCAAGGCTCGCGTGACCGCCGGGCGCGAGCGCCTGAGCTGGCGCGCCGCGCCGGCGAGGCTGCCGGTATCGATGATCGCCACGAAGATCGCGAGCTCGTCGAGCCGATCCATGATCATTCCACTGTTCGGAATTCTGATTTGTCAGCCTATCAGCTTTCGCCTCCCGTCTGAAACAATCAGATTTCCTCGCACAACCGCGAGGCCCCGATGACCCAAACCAGGATCACGCTGCACGGCACCGCCCTGTCGGGCCATACCCACCGTGTCGAATTGCTGCTGCGGGCACTGGGTCTCGCTTTCGACTTCGTGCCGGCCCCGGCGGATGTTCGCCGCAGCGAGGCCTTCCGCAAGCTCAACCCGCTCGGCCAGATTCCGGTGCTGCAGGACGGCGGTCTCACCCTCGCCGACAGCAACGCCATCCTGGTCTATCTCGCCAGGCGCTACGCCCCGGACAGCGGCTGGCTTCCGCAGGAGCCGGTCGCCGCAGCCCAGATGCAGCGCTGGCTCTCGATCGCCGCCGGCGAAGTCATGCACGGCCCGGCAATCGCCCGCATGATCGCCCAGTTTGGCTTTCCCGATGATCCCGCCCGTGCGGAGCGCATCGCGGCCCGCCTGCTCCCCTTCATGGAGGAGCATCTGTCCGACCGCAGCTTCCTCGCCGCCGAGCATCCGACGCTCGCCGACCTCGCCTGCTACTCCTATGTCGCGCATGCCCCGGAGGGCGGCATCCCGCTCGATCCCTACCCGGCGGTGCGGACCTGGCTAAAGCGTATCGAGGCCCTGCCCTTCTTCAAACCGATCCCGCCCTCGCCCATTCCAGTGAAAGGCTGACGCCATGGACGCCTCTCCGTTCCACGAGGGCGAGCTGGAGGCGCAGGCGCTCGCAGGCGAAAGTTCGCGCGGCGCCGGCATTCGCGATTTCATGCCGGACCAACACCGCGACTTTTTCGCGCTCTTGCCCTACCTGTTCGCGGCCGGACGCGACGGCGCCGGTAGGCCGATCGCGACGATCCTCACCGGCCCGGACGGCTTCGTCACCAGCCCGACGCCGAACGAGCTCGCCATCGCCGCCCTGCCCGCTTCGGGCGATCCGGCAGATGCGGCTCTGAGCGCCGGCGCGCCGATCGGCCTGCTCGGGCTCGACCTGCGCACCCGCCGGCGCAATCGCGCCAATGGCGTCATCAGCGAGCGTGACAGAAACGGCCTGAGGATCGCCGTCAGCCAGAGCTTCGGGAACTGCGCCAAGTACATCCAGGCCCGGCAGCACGAGATTGCGCCGGCTGCCACGACTGCCACCGAAGAACTGGGCCGTCTCGATGCCGCGGCCAGCGCGCTGATCGTGGAAGCGGATACGCTCTTCATCGCCAGTGGATCGGAGAGCGGGCTCGATATCTCGCATCGCGGCGGCAGGTCGGGCTTTGTTCGGATTGAAGGTGGACGGCTCAGCGTGCCGGACTTCGCCGGCAACAGCTATTTCAACACCTTCGGCAACCTGCTGCGCGAGCCGGCGACGTCTCTGCTTTTCATCGACTTCGCCAAGGGCGACGTACTGCAATTGCAGGGTGTGGCTGAGGTCATCTGGAGCGGCGCAGAGCTGACCGGGCTCGATGGCGTCAAGCGTCTGCTGCAGTTCGAGGTGACGCGCGCCTGGCGACGCAGGGCGGCGCTGCCTCTGCGCTGGAGTGAGCCTGAGCCCGCCCCGACGACTTTGGCGACAGGGAGCTGGCGGCAGGATCGTGCCGCCTGATGAGAGGACGCAGGTCTTGCTCGGAACCGCGCCGTCATCCTGGACAAGCCGCGAAGCGGCTCAGCTCCGGGATCCATCGTAAGGTTCCGAAGCTCTACGATGGATCCCGGGCCGAGCTTCGCTCGCCCAGGATGACGCGATGGTTCCGTGCGAACTCAGTCCGCTGTTTCAGTACAGCCGCCCGCCCATGGGCACCTCGAGCGAGGGGCCGATCAGCACGACCTCGCCGTCGCCATCCGGCACGCCGAGCGTCAGCACCTCCGACATGAACTTGCCGATCTGACGCGGCGGGAAATTCACCACCGCCAGCACTTGCCGGCCCAAGAGATCCTCGGGCCGGTAGTGCTTGGTGATCTGCGCCGACGACTTCTTCCGGCCGATCATGCCGCCGAAATCGATCACCAGCTTGATCGCCGGCTTACGCGCTTCGGGAAAGGGAGCGGCTTCGACGATGGTGCCGACGCGGACGTCGACCTTGAGGAAATCGTCGAAGCCGATCTGCGCAGCGATCTCGTTAGGCGTGCTCAAAATTCCTCCCAGCCGCTGTCGCCGCCATTGGCGACCTTGCGTGCGGCGTTGCCGTGGCTCGGGGCGGGCGCTGCCGCCATGGCGCGCGCCGGGCGCGGCGCAGGCGCCGCAGCCTGCGCCATCTTGCCCGCCATCGCCTTCAAGGCAACCACATCGCCGCCGAGCCGGAAGCGCCCGACCAGCGCCGCCAGCCTGTCGGCCTCCTGGGCGAGGGCCTGGGAGGCAGCGGTCGACTGCTCGGCCATGGCGGCGTTCTGCTGCGTCGCCTGGTCCATCTCGTTGACCGCGGTGTTGACCTCCTGGAGGCCCGTCGCCTGCTCCTGGGCCGCCGAGGCGATCTCGGCGACCAGCGAGGTGACGCGCGTGATCTCGCCCGACATGCGGGCCAGGGCGCTGCCGGTCTGGCCGACCAGCGTCACGCCCTTCTCGACCTCGACCGAGGACGCCGTGATCAGGCCCTTGATCTCCTTGGCCGCTTCGGCCGAGCGCTGAGCCAGCGCCCGCACCTCGGAGGCGACGACCGCAAAGCCCTTGCCGGCGTCGCCGGCGCGCGCCGCCTCGACCGAGGCGTTGAGCGCGAGCAGGTTGGTCTGGAAGGCGATCTCGTCGATGACGCCGACGATCTGCGAGATCTCCTCGGCCGACTTCTCGATGCCGCCCATCGCCGCGACGGCGTCGCGGACGATCTCGCCGGACTGCTCGGCCTCGCCCTTGACCTGCGTCGTCGCATGGCTCGCCTGGCGCGCGCCCTCGGCGGTCTGGCGCACCGTCGCCGTCAGCTGATCGAGCGCCGTCGCGGTCTCCTCGACGGAGGACGCCTGCTGCTCGGTCCGGCTGGCGAGGTCGTCGGCCGCCTGGCTGATTTCGCCCGCGCCGGCCTTCATGCTCTCGGTATTGGTCGCGATCTGCCGCATCG
Source organism: Allobosea sp. NPDC003192 (assembly GCF_050275675.1). Taxonomy (NCBI): domain Bacteria; kingdom Pseudomonadati; phylum Pseudomonadota; class Alphaproteobacteria; order Hyphomicrobiales; family Alloboseaceae; genus Allobosea; species Allobosea sp. NPDC003192. The sequence continues at coordinate 215,923 of NZ_JBNNPK010000005.1, read as the reverse complement.
TCTCTTCGAGATGCGCCATCGCCGCGTTGAAGTCGTTCTTGAGCTTGACGTACTCGGCGCTGAAGGCAACCTCGATCCGGTAGGTCAGGTCGCCCTCAGTCAGGCGCTCCAGGCCGGCGCCGAGCGCATCGACCACGACGGCCTGCTTCTTCGCCTCCTCGCCACGCTGTGCCTCGTTGAGGCTGCGCTGCGTGTCGGCGGCGCGGCGCTGCTCGCCCGCATCGGCTTCGGCCTGCGCCTTCTCGGCTTCGACCTGCTGCTTCATCTGCGCCGCATCGCGGAACACGACGAGCGCACGCGCCATGCTGCCGACCTCGTCCTGACGTTCCTGATAGGCGATCGGAGCCTTGAGGTCGCCGGCTGCCAGAACGCTCATATTGCCGGCGACGGTATGCAGCATCGCCGAGGCCCGGCGGCTCAGGAAGATGACGAGCCCGAGCAGCAGCAGCGTCAGCGGCACCAGAACCACCGCGACGTCCTTGATAAGGCCGTAGAAGGAGGCATCGACGGCATGGACATGCATGCCGGTGCCGATCGCCCATTGCCATTTCGGCACACCGACCACGTAGGAAACCTTCAGCGAGGGATCCTTGTCGCCGGCCTTCACCCAGAGGTAGTCGGCAAAGCCAGCCCCCTTGATGCGGGCGGTGTCGGTCAGTTCCTTGACGAAAAGCTTGCCGGTCGGATCCTTGAGCGGCGACATGTCGGTGCCGACCAGCTTCGGGTTGGCATGGGCGATGTTGAAGCCGTCATAGCGGATGACGAAGAAGTAGTTGCCGTCGTCGAAGCGGGCGTTGGTCACGGCATCGATGGCGAGTTTCTGGGCGTCGGCGTCCTTGAGTTCGCCCTTCTCCACCTTCGCCACATAGGCGTTCACCGTGGAGGCGGCCGCCTCGACCGCGTTCTTCACCTCGGCCCGCTTCAGCTCGAGCATGTCGACCCGGGCCTGACGCAAGGTGATGGCGACGCTCGCGACGGTGACGACGGCAGCCAGGATCGCGATCAGCCCGAATGAGCGGCCGATCGACAGCGCAGTAAGCTTCTTCAACACAGACATGTCGCCCCTCGCGAACGTGATTCTTCACATTCGCGCGGAACGGCTAACGCCCGCTTAACGCTGTCACTTTTTTGCCACAATCAGCAGTTGCTGGTTGCAGCCGGTGGTTGCAATCAGATCGCCGGAGCGTAGTCGTCGTCGTCCTCACCGCGCATGCGCCCGCGCCGCGGAGTGCGCTTGACGCCCGAGCACAGCGATCGGGCGAGGCCACGCAACGGCGCGGTCAGCCGGTGGACATCCTCCACGCGGGCCATGATCTGGCCGGCCGTCTTCAGCTCGCGGTCGAGCTTGGCCATGGTGCGCGACAGTTCAGGCTCGTCATCCTCGAGCCATGTGTCGAGCACGCGCGCCATCAGCAGCGTCGCACCACGGACCCGCACGGAGCCGAGGTCGTCCTCCGTCGGAATGCCGGCCGAGGCCAGCAGGTAGCGCCAGGAGTTCACGGAGTTGCGGCCTAGCGCGGCAAGCGCCAGCGGCTGGCGCCGCAGATGCGGCATCAGCGCCTTGAGACCGGCCTTGTAGGGCGCCAGCGCATCGAGCCGGCGCATCACCAGGTCGAAGACGCGCTCCTTGTAGGATTCCTCCATGAGGTCCTCGGAGCTGCCGGCCAGCACGGCCTCGTCGAGGATACGGCCGAGGCCGCCCAGGATGGCGAGCTTGGAAGGAAAAAGCCCGCGCAATTCGGCAAGGCCGATCCCGGCCTCGCGGGCGATCGCCGGCAACTCGATCTCGTCCCAACCTTGCGTCGCCGCCAGCCGGAACAGGGCGTCGACCACCGCGCGCCGTGGATCGGGCTTCGCCGCGGGTTTCTCAGCCTCGGGTGAAACGGGTTTGCGCGCCATCGGGGGTCTCTCCTGTCGCGAACGATAAGAGAGAAGCTAGGCCTTGACCGGGGCGCTTGAAAGGCTGTCTCAGCCTGAAAGTTCCTCGGCGCGGCGTTTGGCGGCAGCGACCGCGCGTCGCATCAGCGGCGCCAGGCCATTATCGGCCATCAGCACTTCGAGTGCGGCAGCGGTCGTCCCGGCCGGCGAGGTCACGTTCTGGCGCAAGGTCGCCGGCGGCAAGGGCGACTGGAACAGCATCTCGCCGGCGCCCTCGATCGTGGCGCGCGCCAGCCGCTCGGCGATGTCGGCCGGCAGTCCAGCCGCAACGCCGGCTGCAGCGAGGCATTCGACCATATGGAAGACATAGGCCGGGCCGGAGCCCGAAACGGCGGTGACGGCATCAATCAGCCCCTCGTCAGCGAGCCATTCGACCTTGCCGACGCCGGCGAGCAGCGCGTCCGCCAGTTGCCGCTGCGCCTCGCTGACGCCCTTGCCCGCCGCCGCCGCGGTAACGCCGCGCCGGACCGAGGCCGGCAGGTTCGGCATGGCGCGCACGATCGCGTTCGCATTGGGCAGGCGAGCCGAGAGATCGCCGAGCGTCTTGCCGGCGAGGATCGAGATCAGCAGCGTCTTCGGCCCGATCAGCGCCTGCACCGAGGGGGCGGCGGTGTCGAGCATCTGCGGCTTGGTCGCCAGCACAACGACCTCGGCCGGCTTCGGAGCGGCGGGATTGACGCTCATGCCCTGGGCGGCGGCGAGGTCCTGCATCTCGCCGGAGATATGCGGATCGATCAGCGTGATCCCGGCGCCCTTCACGCCGATGCTGAGCCAGCCCTCCAGCATGGCGCCGCCCATCTTGCCGGCACCGACGAGGGTAAGGGTCTGCGGAAGCGGGCTGGCCATGGCGTCTCTCCGGTCGATGCGCGGTTGCGCACGGACCTGAACCGCCAAGCGCGGCCCGGGTCAAGCCCGGGCCGATTGGGATTCACGCTTCGCCGACCGTCTCCAGCAATGCGCCTTCGAGCGCCTCGCGCGCGTTCTTTCCGGCCCAGACCACGAACTGGAAAGCCTGGTAGTAACGCTCGCAGGCATCGATCGCCGCCTTGATCAGGCCGGCGGCCTGCTCCTCGGTCGGCTCGGCACCGCCCGAGAGCAGCAGCGCGTGGCGGTACATCACCACGTTCTCGCGGCTCCACAAGTCGAAATGCCCGAGCCAGAGCTGCTCGTTGACCAGGCTGACGAGGTTCATCACCTCGTTGCGCCGGCGGTCCGGTACCCTGAGGTCGAAGGCGCAGGCGATGTGCAGCGACTCGACTTCGGCCAGCCAGGTGATCGCGACATGATAATCGGCCCAGCCGCCGGTGACGGAGACCGAGAGCTCGTCATCGCTGTCGCGATCGAAGCTCCAATCGTTCAGCGAGGCGAGGCGTTCGACGAGATCGAGGGGATTCGAGGGGCGTTCGGTTTCGGTGTCCAGATCAAGGTCCATCATGCCCAAGGTCCAACAGCCGGCGCTGGCCCTGACGGCAGGCGCGGCCTGTTCGAGAACGGGAACACGGCGACTGGAAAAGCGTAAGGCACACAACCCGACCAGAAGATCGCTGAAGCCGGATCCGATCAGCTTGCGATGCAAGCAGATCGGAGCGTGCTCTAGCGCGATCTTCGCTTCATCAGCCGGCTCTCAAGTAGAGCAGACCGACGAATCACCTCTCTTCATCGACGATAGCTCAGGCGAGTCTGGAGCCCTAACAGAACCTGTGCGGTTCCGATCGAGCCCTTCGGCACCCGGTACGCGATGCAAGCTCTGCGGATTCGACGTTCGCCTCAATCCCTCTGAGGGACTGTCCACAACGCGAAGATGCCCGCCCACCGGCCGGGTCTTCTTGCCCTCGTGCCTACTTGGACTCGGACTTCGCCTCGAGCGCCGCCAGCCGGGCAGCGAGCTTGTCGTTCTCCTCGCGCGCCAGCAGCGCCATCTCGCGCACGGCCTCGAACTCCTCGCGCGTCACCACGTCGAGATCGCGCAGCAGCCGCTCGATCTGGGTCTTGACCACGGTCTCGACCTCGCGGCGCACACCCTGCGCGGCGCCGGCGGCGTCGGTCGCCAGCCGGGCGATGTCGTCGAGGATACGGTTGGACGTGCTGACCATCGAAGCTCTCCGGCAGGCGCTCCATGCGCCCTCGCGGGAGATATGGCGAAGGAGCGCCGGGAGCGCAATCGCCGCCGCACAGTCGCCTCGTTTCGCCCCGCCCCCGCCCTATCTGGACCTCGGGGATCGTTGCGCCTAAAACGGTCGCCGCAGGGAAGACCAGCAATCCGAGCCCAAACAATGGGCGGGAGGCGTCATGTCGGTTCGTTTTTACGGCCTCGTTCTGGGGCCGCTCGCTGCGCTTGCGCTCGCAGGCTGCCAGGAAACCACCACGACCGCGGCTCGCCCGCGCGTCGATGCGCCGGGCGTTCCCGTCTCGGTGCAGAGCATCTCCGGCGCACCGGACCAGGTGACGGCGCATTTCGCCGGCCTGCTCGGCGAGGCCGCCGCCGAGCGCAAGATGGAGATCGTCCCCGGCGACAAGCCTGCCCGTTTCCGCGTCCGCGGCTATCTCACCGCCCAGCCGACCGAGGACGGCCAGACCGCCCTCGCCTTCGTCTGGGACGTCTATGACGAGAGCAAGAAGCGCGCCCAGCGCGTCCAGGGCGAGAGCCTCGGCCGCCGCGGCGGCGGCGCCGACCCGTGGGCTGGCATCGACCAGACCATCGTCGCCAAGGCCGCGTCCGAATCGGCCGATGCGATCGCGAGCTTCCTGACGACGGCGCCGGTGCCCGAGGCGAAGCCCGACGCCAAGAGCAAGACCCGCACCGCCCAGGCGGCGCCAGAGAAGAATCGCTAGAGCTTTCGCATTCGGCCCGGAGCGCCTTCAGGTCGAGTCGATTCACGATATCCCGCACGACGTGCAGCACGCCTCGGTGCAGTGCAGCATTTGCATGGGGATGCCGCGCCTCTTTGGTCGACTCGGCGTCATCACGCTGTTATGAGCCCTTCGAAACTGAGCCGCCCCCGCTCGGACGGCTCGCCTTTATCTGCGTTTCGGGTGCACCCGGCATGGCCTCCTCCTTCAAAGTCGTCGCCGGCAATTCCAATCGCCCGCTCGCCGAAGCCATCTGCAACCATCTCGACGTCCCGCTCGCCCGGGCCCAGGTCCGGCGCTTCGCCGACATGGAGATCTTCGTCGAGATCCAGGAGAACGTCCGCGGCCAGGATGTCTTCGTCATCCAGTCGACCTCGTTCCCGACCAACGACCACCTGATGGAACTGCTGATCATCACCGATGCGCTGCGCCGTTCCTCGGCCCGGCGCATCACGGCGGTGATCCCCTATTTCGGCTATGCGCGGCAGGATCGGCGCGCCTCCGGCCGCACCCCGATCTCCGCCAAGCTCGTCGCCAACCTGATCGCCCATGCCGGCGTCGATCGCGTGCTGACGCTCGACCTGCATGCTGGCCAGATCCAGGGCTTCTTCGACATCCCGACCGACAACCTGTTCGGCGCCCCGCTGATGTCACGCGACATCAAGGACCGGCTCGAATGGAAGAACGCCATGGTCGTCTCGCCCGACGTCGGCGGCGTCGTGCGGGCCCGCGCGCTCGCCAAGCGCATCGATGCCCCGCTCGCCATCGTCGACAAGCGCCGTGACCGGCCGGGCGAGTCGGAGGTGATGAACATCATCGGCACGGTCGAGGGCCGCTCCTGCATCCTGCTCGACGACATCGTCGATTCCGGCGGCACGCTGGTGAACGCCGCCGAGGCCCTGCTCGATCAGGGCGCCAAGGAGGTCTACGCCTACATCACCCATGGCGTGCTCTCGGGCGGCGCGGTCGCCCGCATCGCCTCCTCCAAGCTCAAGGAGCTGGTGATCACCGACTCGATCATGCCGACCGAGGCGGTGAAGGTCGCGCGCAATATCCGCGTCATCTCGATTGCCGGGCTGATGGGCGAAGCGATCGAGCGCACCGCCAGCGAGTCGAGCGTCTCCAGCCTGTTCGACTGACGGGAGCGGCGCGATGGCGGCCATCACGGCCGGCGCGGACCGCGCCCTCGTCCTCTTCTCCGGCGGCCAGGATTCCACCGTCGCACTGGCCTGGGCGCTGGAGCGCTTCTCCGCGGTCGAGACCGTCGGCTTCGACTATGGCCAGCGCCACCGCATCGAGCTTGCCTCCCGCGAGACGATCCGGGCTACGCTGCCGGGCCTGTCTCCTGTCTACGCTGATCGGCTCGGGCCGGATCACCTGCTCGACCTGAAGACGCTGGGCGCGATCTCGGACACCGCGCTGACCAGCGAAAGCGAGATCGCCTTCGCCGAGACCGGCCTGCCGAACACCTTCGTTCCCGGGCGAAACCTGATCTTCCTGACCTTCGCCGCCGCGCTGGCCTATCGCCGCCACTGCAAGCACATCGTGCTCGGCGTCTGCGAGACCGACTATTCCGGCTATCCCGACTGCCGCGACGACACGATCAAGGCGATGCAGGTCGCGCTCGGCCTCGGACTCGACCGAAGGCTCGTGCTGCACACACCGCTGATGTGGCGCGACAAGGCGCAGACCTTCGCCCTGGCGAAGGAGCTCGGCGGCAATGCCCTGCTCGACCTGGTGGTGGAAGAGACGCATAGCTGCTATCTCGGCGACCGCGGCAAGCGGCACCCTTGGGGCTATGGCTGTGGCCATTGCCCGGCATGCGACTTGCGAGCCAGGGGCTTTGCGGCCTATGAGGCCGCGCCGGACGACAGCGGATACAAACATGACGATTGATCGGCAGCGCCAGATCGAGGGCTACGTCGCCCTCGCCCTCTTCACCCTGACCATCCCGCTCGCCAATTGGCTGATCGGGAATGTCGGCACCGTCTGTGTGCCCGACGGCCCCTGCCTCGTCCCCGTCGCGCCCGGCATCAAGGCGCCGAGCGGCGTGCTGATGGTCGGGCTCGCGCTCGTCCTGCGCGACATCGTCCAGCGGCGCCTCGGCCCCTTCGCCGGCCTCGGCGCGATCGCGATCGGCACGCTGATCTCGGGCATGCTCGCCCCGCCGGCGATCGTCCTGGCCTCGACCACGGCCTTCCTGCTCTCCGAGCTCGCCGATTTCGCGGTCTATACCCCACTGCAGCGCCGCCACTTCGTCGCCGCGGTCGCAGCCTCGAGCATCTTCGGGCTCGTCGTCGACAGTCTCGTCTTCCTCTGGCTCGCCTTCGGCAGCCTCGACTTCCTCACCGGCCAGATCATCGGCAAGGCCTGGATGGTGCTGCTGGCGCTGCCACTGATGCATCTGTTGCGCCGGCGCGACGAGCGGATCGGGCTCTCTCCCGCCTGAGGGGCGGAAAAAGCGACAATTCGACCTAAGCGGGAAACGGCGGTTTCATGCCGCTGCGGCATAATGGCGCCTTCCGTCCTGCCGAGTGTCCCGATGCGCCGTCCTGATTCCGTCGAGCGTCTGCAATCCCTGCAAAACGCCATACTGGAATCGATTGCGCGTGGCGAGGAACTGTCCGCGATCATCGCGGCTCTATGCGAGCGGGTCGAGGCGCTCGCTCCAGGAGTCGTCTGCTCGGTCGTGGCGGTGGACGACGATTTCAGCCTCCGCCCCCTCGCCGCGCCGAGCCTGCCGCCCGCCTATGGCGAAGCGCTGTCGGGCGTTCCGATAGGCCCGCGGCTCGGCTCCTGCGGTACGGCGATCTATCGAAAGTCCCCGGTCGAGGTGACCGACATCGCCACCGATCCGCTCTGGGAGGGCTATCGCGAACTGGTGCTGCCGCTCGGCCTGCAGGCCTGCTGGTCGAGCCCGATCGCGGCGCGCGATGGCCGCGTCGTCGGCAGCTTCGCCTTCTATTACCGCGAACCGCGCGGAGCGACGCTCTTCGAGCGCCGGATCGTCGAGACCTGCGTGCATCTGTGCGCCATCGCGATCGAGCATGAAGAGGTCAATGCCCGCAATCATCGCCTCGCCTATTTCGACACGCTCACCGGACTGCCGAATCGGGCCCGGTTCAACGACGCGATCGGCCAGACGACGAGCAAGACCAGGACAGGCTTCGGGCTGCTGCTGATCGACATCGATCACCTCAAGGCGGTCAACGACACCATGGGCCACCCGGTCGGCGACCGGCTGATCGAAGCCGTCGGCTCGCGGCTCGCGGCGGTCGCGCCGAACGGCACGGCTTACAGGATCGGCGGCGACGAATTCGCCGTCCTTTTGCCCGGCTGCGACAAGGCCGGAGAGTTGCGCGGCGTCGCCGGCGCCATCCTCGTCGCGATGCAGGCGCCGATCGACTGCGAAGGGACGACCATCGCCCCTAGCGTCACCATCGGCGGAGCCATCGCCGGAGACGACGGCGCCGACAGCGTCACCTTGCGCCAGAACGCCGATTTCGCGCTCTACCATGCCAAGGAGACACGGCGCGGCGGCTATGTCCGCTTCAAGGGCGGGCTGCGGACTTCGATGACCCGCCGCATCCAGACGATCCGCAGCGTCGGTGACGCCCTCGGCGCCGGGCGCCTCATTCCCTACTACCAGCCGATCGTCCGGCTCGACAGCGGCGAGATCAGGGGCATGGAGGCGCTGGCGCGCCTACGCCTCGACGATGGGCGTGTCGTCGCCGCCGGCGAGTTCCAGGATGCCTTGCTCGATCCGAAGCTGGCCTATCGTATCTCGAGCCAGATGCTGCCGGCGATCGCGGCCGACATGGCGCAATGGTTGCGCGAGGGCCTGCCGGTTCCCTTCGTCGGCCTCAACGTCACCTCGGCCGACTTCCAGAAAGGCGACCTCGTCCAGCGCATCGCCCGGACCTTCGAGCGGGCGCAGGTGCCGCTCGAGCATCTGGTCGTCGAGATCACCGAGCAGGTGATCATGGGCGGGCGCCGCGACGGCGTCGCCCGCACCATGGAGGGGCTGCGCGAACGCGGCATCCTGGTTGCGCTCGACGATTTCGGTACCGGCTTCGCCTCGCTCACCCATCTGCTCGACTTTCCGGTCGACACGATCAAGATCGACAAGTCCTTCGTCGCCGGCATCGAGGGTGGGACCAGGAACGGCGCCATCGTCGAGGCGCTGATCGGTATCGCCGGCCGGCTCGGCATCCGGATCGTGGCCGAGGGCATCGAGAACGAGGGCCAGGCCCGGCGCCTGGCCGGGATGGGCTGCCGCCTCGGCCAGGGCTATCACTATTCACGGCCGATGCCGGCTGAGGCGGTCCCCGCCTTCGTCGGCAATTTCAGCCCGGTAGCTTCAGGGGCGCCGGCGCGCCCGGCCGCCACCGCCGCCTGAAATCCGGCTCCGGACTTGAGATTGTCCCCGGTTTCGCCTATGAGCCTGCCTGCGCCCCACTGACACCCTTGGAGGCAGGGGCGCGAACCGCAATGGCCGCCGGCAGGCGGCCATGTCTTTTGAAGAACTAAGGATCAGACACATGACCGCCGTGAAGCAGATTCAGGCTTCGGCGCGCGCCCAGGTCGGCAAGGGGGCCGCCCGGGAAGTTCGTCGCCAGGGCCTCACTCCCGCCGTGATCTATGGTGCGGGCGAAGCGCCCGTGGCCATCGCGCTCGATGCCAACAAGACCCGCCAGATGATCTATGCTGGTCACTTCCTGACCACGCTGTTCGAGATCGACGTCGACGGCAAGAAGACGCGCGCCATTCCGCGCGACTACCAGCTCGACCCGGTCAAGGATTTCCCGATCCATGTCGACTTCCTGCGCGTCGCCGCCGGCCAGACCATCAAGGTCGAGGTTCCGCTGCACGTCGTCGGCCAGGAGCAGTCGCCCGGCCTGAAGAGCGGTGGCGCCCTGCAGATCGTCGAGCACTCGCTCGAGATCGAAGTCGCTCCCGAGAGCATCCCCGAGTTCGTCGAGGTTTCGGTCGCGGGCCTTGCGGTCGGTGACACCCTGCATGCCGACGCGATCAAGCTGCCGGCCGGCGTGACGCTGACGGCGCGCGACAACCCGACGCTCGTCACCATCGTGCCGCCGACCGTCGAGGCGGAAGCCCCGGCTGCGGCCGAGGCCGAGGCCCCCAAGGCCTGAGCCGGTCTTTCGTCAGTTTGGCGAAACCAACGGACGGCCGGGCATGCCCGGCCGTTTTGCTTTTGACGACAGGTTAGCGGACCCGAACGATGCTGATCTTCGCCGGCCTCGGCAATCCCGGCCAACGCTATGCCCGCAACCGCCACAATATCGGCTTCATGGCGGTCGAGGCGATCGCTCGCGCCAGCCGCGCCACGCCCTGGCGCAGCCGTTTCCAGGGTTATGCCTGTGAAGCGACGATCGGCGGCGAGAAGGCGCTGCTGCTGCTGCCGCAGACCTATATGAACGAGTCCGGTCGTGCGATCGGCGAAGCCGCGCGCTTCTTCAAGGTCGCCCCTGCCGACGTCATCGTCTTCCATGACGAGCTCGACCTGGCCCCCGCCAAGCTGCGCGTGAAGCTCGGCGGCGGCAATGCCGGCCATAACGGCCTGCGTTCGACCACCGCCGCGATTGGCAACGACTATCGCCGGGTCCGGATGGGTATCGGCCACCCCGGCGACAAGGCGCTGGTCCATTCCTATGTGCTCAACGACTTCGGCAAGGCCGAGGAGCCCTGGGTCGAGGACCTCTGCTCCGCCTGCGCCGACAATGCCGCCCAGCTCGCCGCCCATGACGATGCCGGCTTCCAGAACAAGGTCCACCTCTTCATGGAGGCGCGCGGCCACAGCGCAGTAAAGCGCCTCGGCGAGAAGGCGACGGATTAGAATTCGGCCCTCACAGCGGCAGCTTGGCGCCGGCCCTGGCGATCGTCACCCGGCCGCTCGACAGGCTGCCATCGGCCTGCCGGCTCGCGGTCAGCGCCACCTGCGCCCCGGCGACGAGATCGGCAGCCTGTGCTGGAGCCGCCATGATGATGTTGGCCTCGGGCGTGATCGCAATCGTCTGCTCGCCGCCCGGATAAGTCAGCGTGACGCTGCTGCCATCGACCCGCGAGACCGTGTCGGCCACCGTCGCGTTCGTCATCGTCGAGTCCGGCAGCACGGCCCAGGGCCTGTGCCCCTCGCCCGTGCCGCGCATCGCCTCGGGAAAGACGAAGACCTGCACGGCGGTCAAGCCGCCGGCCTGCGGGCGGGCGCCGACGCCGATGAAGCTGCCCTTCTTGATATCGGCCATCGAAGCCTTGACCACCGCGCCGACCGAGTAATTGGGCGCGAGCGCGACCGTCGCCGTGCCTTCTTGCGTCTTCACCGTCAGCGATTGGCCGTCGAGACGCTCGACCGTGCCGCGGATACGGGTCTGCGGCGTCTGCGCCTGAGCGCCAGTTGCTAGGACCGTAACGAGGCCGATCAGGGCGAGCGAGGCGAGGCGCATGGGGCAACTCCGGTAGCCGGTCTTTCAAGTCGCGCTCAACCCGTGCGCGCTCGCCAACCGGGCCGCCATGCACGTTCGCGTGATCAGGAAGCCTTCGTCCCGCGGCGCCCGCCTTCCTTCAGAAGCTGACCTTGAACCGCGCCTGTCCGCCGATGCGGCGGGTGTTTTCAGAGAGTTCACCGTCGAGATGGGCGCCGATCACCATCGATGGGCTGAGCCTGAGATCGAGCCCCGCCGCCAGAAACGCGCTGTTGCGCGGTGCCCGTGCGCCTTCGATCGCGAAGCCCGACCCCGCCAACCCGGTCAGCGAGGCGCTCAGGCTGGCCTCACGCTGATAGTAATGTGCCCAGGCCGCGCGCAGATAGCCGGCGAGTGCCCGGCCCCCAAGAGCGCTGGCATAGTCGAGCTGAAGGCCGAGCTCGCTGCGCGAGCTCACGTAATCGCGCTTGCCGACGACGAGCGCTCCTGTATTCGCGCCCGCCCAATTCGTCTCGGCACGCGCCGGGCTGCGGGCCTGTACCGCCTGCACCGCCGCCAGCGGCGACACGGTGAAGCCGCCCCAGTCGGCAAGCGCCAGGCTCGCCTGCAACCGGCCGCTCCAGGCTGTAGTGGTGTAGGACGATGAGAGCGAACTGCCGAGCAACGGCACGCTGCGCTTCACATCCGTATCCAGCACGCCATAAGCAAGGGCTGCCGCGAGGTTGAGCGGCCCCAGCCGTGTCGTGCCGTAAAGGCCGGCCTGGAAGACGTCGGCGTTGGCCTTGCCGAGCCCGCCTGCCAGCGAGGCATTGGCGCTGCCGCCCGAGAGCGCAAAGCCCAGCATCGTGCCAGGCGCGATCCGCAGGTCGGCGCCAACAGCCAGATGCGCGTCATCGAGATCGCGCCGCGCCGAGCCGACCCAGGCGGAGCCATTGCTGCGCCCGGACGATCCGAAAGCCGCGCCCCAGACCGTATAGGCCGGCGCCAGCGGCTGAGCGGGATCCTGCGCAGACGCGCCCTTGCGCGTCGCGAGATCGGAGAATGCCGCAGCCCCCGACGCCATCGTCTCGCGCCCCGCCGCGAACGGATCGAGCATCGCCCGCAGGAACTGGTCGGAGGCCGAGACGACCATCGCCGGAACCGCCGTGTGGACTTCACCGGAGAGCTGGTTGATCGCGGCTGGCATCGCGGCCGACGGCAGGTTGTAGATCCCGAAGAGAGCTGACGGATCCGCCCCGCCCGCAACCGCCCGGTCGAGTCCGGCGGCGATCGCATGAGCGTTGGCGGGGCCGGTGACCAGACCGGAGAGCGGCTTGGCCGACAGCGTGACCAGCAGGTCGTTCGCGGTATAGGCGACACTGGCGGCGACTCCCGCTCCGAAACCAGAGGAGGAATCGACGGCGCCGAAGCGGGTGCCCCCAAGGCCGCCTTGCGCCGAGAGCAACGTATAGGAGGTGCCGAAGCTGTAGGCGCCCGGCAGGAAGGCCAGTTTCAGCGTACCCGCCAGTGCCGCCGTGCCAGTGACGTTGATCCTGTCGGCGACCGCTCCCTGGATTTCGGCGACATAGGTCGAGTTCACACCCATCGTCAGATTGCCGTTGACCGTCAGCGTGCCCGGCGAGTTGCCGGGTGAGATCGTGCCCAGCACGGTCGTCGACGGCAGTTGCCCCGTTCCGCCGATGGTGCCTCCCTCCCCGATCGTCACATTGGCGAACGAAGCGAGCGACCCCTCGGCAACGAGCAGGCCGCCGGTCACTTGCATCGCACCTGTGAAGCTGTTCGCTGCCTTCAGGATCGTCGTGCCGCTCTCGTGCACGATGGTGCCCTTGCCGGTGATGCGGGCGGAAACGATGTAGTTCGTATCGGTGTGGTTGAAGACGAGCCGCGCCGTCCCCTTGCCGAGGCGGATCTCGGATACGTCCAGGAATCCTGCGGCTCGGGCCTGGGCGCCCGACGCGGCGCCGATGTTGAGGGTTCCGGTCGAGCCGGCCCGGTTCGCGATGACCAGCAGGCCGCCATTGTCGACCCGAACGAGGGCGCCGCTGTCGACCGTGGCTTCCGCGACGCCGAGATTGCCTACCATCAGGTAGATCGAGCCGAGCCATTGCGAATTCGCGCCGGTCACGCGCAATTCGCCGCGCGAGCCGGTCTCCCAGCCAATGATGCCCTGGGTCGTGCGTACGGACGCGCCGTTGGTGACGAGGACACGGCCTTCGCCGCCTCCGCCGATAGCCGTGAAACCACTGACAGTCATCGCCGACCCGGCACCGTCGAGGATGAGCGATCCCCGTCCACCGGCCAGCCAGCCGAGATAAGTATTGCTGGTCGTCGTCACCGTACCGCCGTTTGAAACGACGACATCGCCGCGGCCTTCGCGGCTGATCATGAACCCGCCCCGGATGTTCCAGGCCGAGGCATCGACAGAGGCGCTTCCGACCGCCGCGGTATTGTAGCCGAGGGTCACGGCACGATCGTCAGCCGTGGCGCCGGCCAGGAGCTTGAAGGTGCCCTGCCCTTGGTCGCCGATGACGTGACCATTGCCATTGTACCAGGACGTTCCCGCCCCGGTGATCGTGATGGCCCCGCTCCCGGTGGGAAAAACGCCGGACCGGACGAACTGGCTGAAACTCACCCTCCCGCCGTTCGAGACGGTGAACGTGCCGCTGCCTCTGTAGCCGAGATCGAGATAGGTCCCGTTCCAGGTGCCGCGATCGACATGCGCCGCGCCGGTCTCGCCGGCGAGATTGCCGATGGTCACGTAGTCGGTCGTGGTGAGCTCCCCTCCAGCCCCCACCGTCAGGGACTGGCCGGCTCCGGCGGCGCCGATGACGAGCGTCTTCGTGCTGGCGCCGGGTGCAGTGATCGTCGGCGCGATCGCCGAGCCGGACCCGATCGTGACGGCAGTGACTGCGGTCGGGAGAACACCGGTCGACCAGTTGCCCGGCGTATGCCAATCGGCCGTGGTGCCCTGCCAAGTCTGCGTCAGTGCTGGTGTAGCGGCGAGCGCAAGCAGACTCACCGTGGACATGACCGCTATTCGGGCACGGACCACGCCAAAACGACCGAGTGCAACCATGATAGGCCAGGAACTCCACGGAAAGCCGGAGCCTGCAACCTAACGTTGCCAAAGATGAATGCCGAGACACCGGTCTTTACGATTTGTGAACCACTGTTCAAATCGCGGAACTTCGGCGCCTTTCAACAGTCACGACGAGACTGAGACCAACGGAACTCTGGGGCAGGGAGGCATGGCGGCCGCGTCACGGGATCGCCGCGTTCGGCGGCCGCCATCGCCATTGCAGATGCGGCCTCTCCCTCCGCCATCTTGTCTTTTGGCGCCCGGACGCCAATAAGGCCCGGAGCATTCACATCATCATCTCGTCACCGCCCCTGTGCGGTCGCAAACGCAACGGACCAGCCAGCATGGGCTTCAAATGCGGTATCGTCGGCCTGCCGAATGTCGGCAAGTCGACCCTCTTCAACGCGCTGACGCAGACGGCGGCGGCGCAGGCGGCGAACTATCCCTTCTGCACCATCGAACCGAACGTCGGCGACGTTGCCGTCCCCGACGAGCGGCTGGAGAAGCTCGCCGCCATCGCCGGCTCGAAGGAGATCATCCCGACCCGGCTGACCTTCGTCGACATCGCCGGCCTGGTGCGCGGCGCCTCCAAGGGCGAGGGCCTCGGCAACCAGTTCCTCGCCAATATCCGCGAATGCGACGCCATCGCCCATGTCGTGCGTTGCTTCGAGGACAGCGACATCACCCATGTCGAGGGCAAGATCGCCCCGATCGCCGACATCGAGACGATCGAGACCGAACTGATGCTCGCCGATCTCGAGAGCCTCGAGAAGCGCGTCCTGCCGCTGGAGAAGAAGGCCAAGTCCGGCGACAAGGAGGCCAAGGAAGCCGCCGATCTGATGAACCGCTGCCTCGTGCTGCTGCGCGAGGGCAAGCCCGCCCGCCTGGTCCAGGTCGCGGCCGAGGAACGCCGCGCCTTTGAGATGCTCGGCCTGCTTTCCTCCAAGCCTGTGCTCTATGTCTGCAATGTCGAGGAAGCCAGCGCCGACAAGGGCAACAGCTTCTCCGAACAGGTCAAGGCCCGCGCCGCCGAGGAAGGCGCCGTTGCGGTCGTCGTCTCCGCCAAGATCGAGAGCGAGATCGCGGTGCTGCCGGCCGCCGACCAGAAGGATTATCTCGAAGCCGTCGGCCTCGACGAGCCCGGCCTCAATCGCGTGATCCGCGCCGGCTACGCCCTGCTCAACCTCGTCACCTATTTCACGGTGGGTCCGAAGGAGGCCCGCGCCTGGACGATCGAGAACGGCACCAAGGGCCCGGCTGCGGCCGGCGTGATCCATACCGATTTCGAGAAGGGCTATATCCGGGCCGAGACCATCGCCTATGACGACTACATCGCCAACAAGGGCGAGAGCGGCGCGCGCGAGGCCGGCAAGTTCCGGCTCGAAGGCAAGGAATACGTCGTCGCCGACGGCGATGTGCTGCACTTCCGCTTCGCCAACTGAGCTTGCATCGCCGGAGCGCAATCCGCTCCGGCGCCATGTTCGGTGAGCATTCGGAGTTTGCGCGTTTTCGGCTCGATCCCGCCTGGCCGCGCGAGCAGAATGCGGGCCTGATCAGCGAGATGGGCTAACGATGCGCTACTTCGAGGATTTCGTCGCCGGCGCCGTGAACGAATACGGCGCGCTTTCCGTCTCGCAGGATGACATCCTCGCCTTCGCCCGGCGTTTCGACGCGCAGGACTTCCACATCGACCCGGAAAAGGCGAAGGCGAGCTTTGTCGGCGCGCTGATCGGCTCGGGCTGGCACAGCTGCGCCCTGCTGATGCGGCTGGTCGCGGAGGGCTTTCTCCTCGACGCGACCTCGATGGGCTCGCCCGGCATCGAGGAGGTCAAATGGCTGCGGCCGGTGAAGCCCGGCGACGTGCTGACGCTGCGCTGGACCGTCGTCGAGACCAAGGAATCGCGCTCGCGCCCCGAGATGGGGCTGGTCAAGTTCCGCCTCGAGCTCATCAACCAGCGCGGCGAGCCGGTGGTCGAGCAGAACAACTGGATCATGTTCGGCCGCCGCGGCTCCGGCTTCGAGGCGGCGCGCGGTGACTGGCTGAAGCACTCCGCCAGCTACCAGCCGCCGCAGGCGACCGTCAGCGTCGAGCCGCCCAGCAAGCCGACGGCTCCTCCCGGCTTCTTCGACGAACTCATCATCGGCGAGAGCTACGAGCTCGGCAGCCTGGTCTTCACGCCGGAGGAGATTGTCGCCTTCGCCCGCTCCTTCGATCCGCAGCCCTTCCACATGGACGAGGAGGCGGCCAGGAAGAGTTCCTTCGGCAGCCTCTGCGCCTCAGGCTGGCATACGGCTGCCGGCTGGATGGCGGCAATGGTCAGCCACCGCCGCCGGCAGGAGGCGACACTCGCGCCGGCTGCCGCCCCGCGGCTCGGCCCCTCGCCCGGCTTCAAGAACCTGCGCTGGCTGAAGCCCGTCTATGCCGGCGACCGCATCACCTATCACTCGACCGTGGCCGACAAGCGTCCGAGCCTCTCGCGCCCGGACTGGGGCCTGTTCTTCCACCATAACACCGGCGTCAACCAGAAGGGCGAGACCGTCTTCAGCTTCGACGGCTGCGTCTTCATCGAGCGCAAGCCGAGCTGAGCCCGGCGCTGGTCAGCTCGCGATGCGTCGCGACGCCGCCGGCGGGTTCGCCAGCTCGATCCGATCGCGGCCATTGCGCTTGGCGGCATAGAGCGCCTCGTCCGCGCGGGCCTGGAGGCTTTTGCCGTCCAG
Organism: Allobosea sp. NPDC003192; assembly: GCF_050275675.1. Taxonomy (NCBI): domain Bacteria; kingdom Pseudomonadati; phylum Pseudomonadota; class Alphaproteobacteria; order Hyphomicrobiales; family Alloboseaceae; genus Allobosea; species Allobosea sp. NPDC003192. The sequence goes on along the minus strand of NZ_JBNNPK010000005.1, from coordinate 198,895 downwards.
CGGCCCTTCCCCCGCGCACAGGCCGATCGAGACGGTCACGCCTGTCAGCTCGTCGTGGAGCAGGCGCCACGGCACCCGTCGCAAGGCGCGGCGAATAGCCGTCGCGACCTCTTGGGCCGCCTCGATCGGCATATTGCCGAGCAGGACGCCGAACTCCTCGCCGCCGATCCGGGCCACCAGCGCCGATGTCGACGGAACCTGTGCCGAGATGACCTCGGCGATCGCCTTGAGGCAGGCATCGCCGACCAGATGGCCGAAGCGGTCGTTGATCGTCTTGAAATGGTCGGCGTCGATCATCATCAGCGAAAGCGGTTCGCGCCGGGCGGCGGCATCGGCGAAGCGCGCGACGAAGCGGCGATGATTGGCGAGGCCGGTCAGCCCGTCCGTCTCGGCGAGTTCCGCCAGCGCCGCATTGGCCCGGCGCAGAGCTTCCTGGGCCTCCAGCAGCTCCATCTGCTGGCGCTTGGCGACGGTGATGTCGGCATGGGTGAAGAAGCTGACGCCACCGGTGCTGTGCCGTGCGATCAATCTGAGCCAGCGCTGGCCCGGCAATTCGATCTCGAAGGGCACGCCGTCATAGCGCAGGCCATTGCTGATCGCCGCCCGCCAGGCGCCCGTGGGCGAAGCGCCACGCCAGCACCAGGCGATGATCTCGTCCAGCGTGCGGCCGACCACCGAGGTGCCGCGCGGCAGGTCATAAAGCCGCCGGAAGGCGTCGTTCGCCGCGATCACCCGCTCCTTCGCGTCGAGGATCGTGGCGCCGTCGGGAATGAAGCGCAGCGCATCCATGGTCGGCAGCACCAGCTCGGGCGCCGTCTCGGCATGGCTCTCGACGTCGAGCGGCTGCCACAGCCGCACGCGCCCGCCGTCCGGCGCGCGCAGTGAGGAGGCGCGCAGCTTGCGGCCATTGTGGATGAACTCGAAGGGCTGTGTCTGGTTCTCGTGGCGCGTCACGCCTTCGGCGACATGTCGTGCGATATCGGGCATCTCCTCAGGCGACAGCCGGAGCCGATAGAAGCGTGTGAGATTGTCGGCATAGGGTTCGCCGACATAGATCTCGCCCTCATCCTCGGGAAAGATCTGCAGGAAGGTCTGGTTCCAGCAGAGGGCTCTCATCTCTCCATCGTATTCGCAAACGCCGATACCGAGGGCGTCGAGCGAATCGAGCAGATAGCGCGAGAGCTTCATCCGGCCCTCAATAGACGAGAGCCGTTAACAACCGGTGAGATCGGCTCTTAAGATCAGCCGACCTTTCCGTAACCTGCGAATTTCGCGCTGACGCGCACCATCTCCGCTTCGCCGAGGATCACAGGCTCTAGCCCGGACGCCAGCAGGTCGAGATATTGTCCCGCCAGGTTCTCGACCTCGGCGACAATGGTATGTGCCCCCGCGAGGCTCGCGCCGAGGGCGATCACGCCGTGATTGGCCAGCAGCACCGCCTTGCGGCTCTCCAGCGCCCTGACCGCGTTCGCCGCCAGCTCCGGCGAGCCGAAGGTGGCGTAGTCGGCACAGCGGACATCGGCGCCGCCGCAGAGCGCGATCATGTAGTGGAAGGCGGGAATGCCGCGTCGCGCACAGGACAGCGCCGTGGCGCGTGGCGAATGCGTGTGGACGATCGCCTGCGCATCCGGACGCGCCTTGTAGATCGCGACATGGAACGGCCATTCCGAAGATGGCTTGCGGCTGCCGCTCAGGACCGTTCCGTCGAGGGCAAGGTAGATCAGGTCCTCAGGCTTCGTCCGCGCATAGGGCAGCCCCGATGGCGTGATCAGGAATCCATCGCCGAAGCGCGCGGAAACATTGCCGGATTTCGACGGGCAGAAGCCAGCCTTGTCGATCGCCTGGGCGACCGCGACGATCTCCTCGCGCAATGTCTGTTCACTCATGCCGCCACACCACTGGTCATCTCGGGAAAAAGCCTCGCCAGCCCCTCGTGGCTCGCCGGCGCAATGCCGCGCTCGGTGATCAGTCCGGTGACCAGCCGTGCCGGGGTGACGTCGAAGGCCGGATTGCAGGCCGGGCTGCCGGGCGCCGCGATCTGGAAGAAGCCGGTGCTGCCATCTTCGCCTTGGCCGAAGAGATGCGTGACCTCGCGCTGGCTGCGCTCCTCGATCGGGATGTCCTTCAGCCCGTCATCGAGCGTCCAGTCGATCGTCGGCGAGGGCAGCGCCACATAGAACGGCACGCCATTGTCCCTGGCCGCCAGCGCCTTGAGATAGGTGCCGATCTTGTTGGCGACGTCGCCGCTCGCGGTCGTTCGGTCGGTGCCGACGATCACCATGTCGACCTGGCCGTGCTGCATCAGATGGCCGCCGGCATTGTCCACGATCACGGCATGCGGCACGCCATGGCTGCCGAGTTCATAGGCCGTCAGCGCCGCGCCCTGGTTGCGTGGCCGCGTCTCGTCGACCCAGACATGGACGGGGATGCCGGCGTCGTGAGCCAGATAGATCGGCGCCAGCGCCGTGCCCCAGTCGACGGTGGCGAGCCAGCCGGCATTGCAATGCGTGAGGATGTTGACCGGCGCGCCCGCAGGCTTCTTCGCCGCGATCTGCCGGATCACGCCGAGGCCGTGCTCGCCGATGGCATGGCAGAGCGCGACGTCCTCGTCGCAGAGCGCGCCGGCCTCGGCATAGGCCGCAGCGACCCGCTCCGCTTCCGGCAACTCGATCAGCCGCCTGCGCATCCTGGCCAGCGCCCAATGCAGGTTGACCGCCGTCGGCCGGGTTGCGCCCAGGAGCGCCAGCGCCTGCTCCAGCGCGGCATCGGAGGCATCGACCCGCAATGCCAGCGCGACACCATAGGCCGCGGTCGCGCCGATCAGCGGCGCGCCGCGCACGGTCATGTGGCGGATCGCATGCGCGGCTTCCTCGGCGGTCGAAAGCCTTGTCGTCTCGAAGTGGAAAGGCAGTCGTGTCTGGTCGATGACGACAACGGCCCAGCCATCATCGTCGAGCCAGATGGTGCGGTAGTGCCGTCCGTGGATCCTCATCGCTCAATGTCCGGCGAAGGAGACCAGCGTGCGCACCGGCACGCCGAGCCGCCGGATCTTGTCGGCCCCGCCGAGGTCCGGCAGGTCGATGATGAAGCAGGCGGCGACAACCTCGGCTCCGAGCGAGGACAGCAGCTTCACCGCCGCTTCCGCCGTGCCGCCGGTGGCGACGAGATCGTCGACCAAGAGGACGCGCTCGCCGCGTGCGACCGCGTCCTTGTGCACCTCGATCTCGTCGGCGCCGTATTCGAGCGAATAGGGCATGCCGACCGTCGCATGCGGCAGCTTGCCCTTCTTGCGCACCGGCACGAAACCCGCCGAGAGCTGGTGCGCCACGGCGCCGCCGAGAATGAAGCCGCGCGCCTCGATGCCGGCGATCTTGGCGATCTTCAGCCCAGCGAAGGGCTGCACCAGCTCGTCCACGGCGCGGCGGAAGGCGCGGGCATCGCCGAGCAGCGTGGTGATGTCGCGGAACTGGATTCCCGGCGCCGGATAATCGGGGATCGTCCGGATCGCATTCTTCAGGTCGGCGAGTGCGCTGCGGTCCATCATATCGTCCATCGGCTGAGGCGCCCTCTCTTAGCCCAAGGCGCCCGCTCCGGGAAAGCCGGCGCGGCGTCAGCCCTGCGCCGTCAGCACCCGCCCCGCCACCGCATCGAGCTTGGCCATCAGCGCGGGATCGCGGTGCTCCGGCGCAGTGACGATGGCAAAGTCGAGGGCGTTGTGCGAGCCGGCCGGGCAAATCTCGCGCTCGCGCGGGAAATCGGCGGCGAGCCGCGCCACCAGCCGACGCGCCTTGTCGGCATTGGCGTGCAGCACGGCGATGACGGAGGCGACGTCGACCGCACCGTGCTCCTCGTGCCAGCAGTCATAGTCGGTGACCATGGCGACGGTGGCGTAGGTGATCTCCGCCTCGCGGGCGAGCTTGGCCTCCGGCATCGCCGTCATGCCGATCAGGTCGTAGCCGAGGCCCTTATAGGTCAACGATTCCGCCAGCGTCGAGAATTGCGGGCCTTCCATGGTGACGAGCGTCCCGCCTCGCACGAAAGGCAGCTCTTCCGCCGTCGCCGCCGCCGCGATCCGCTCCTGCAAGGCTGGGCCGACCGGATGCGCCACCGAGACATGCGCGACGCAGCCCTTGCCGAAGAAGGAGCTGGCGCGGCCGGCCGTGCGGTCGACGAACTGATCGACCAGCACGAACAGCCCGGGATAGAGCTCGGCCTTGTAGGAGCCGCAGGCCGAGAGCGAGACGAGGTCGGTGACACCTGCCCGCTTCAGCACATCGATATTGGCACGGTAGTTGATCTCGGAGGGCGGGATCGCATGGCCGCGGCCATGGCGCGGCAGAAAGACGATTCTGGTCTCCCCCATTCGCCCGATCCGAAGCACGTCGGAGGGCTCGCCCCAGGGGCTTTCGATCCGCTCCTCGCGCAGGTCGGTCAGGCCCGGCAGGTCATAGATGCCGGAGCCGCCGATGATGCCCAGAACTGCTTCAGCCATGTGAGCTCCCCGATGATTGCCCGGATAAGGATCGAGATTCGTGACAGCCGTAACACGGCGGCGCGCACGATCGAACGCCGTCGTTCGGGCGAAGCTGCGCCGGTCCGAGATGGCCGGCCTGACAGGCCGCACAAACGAAAAGGGCCCCGTTTCCGGGGCCCTTCTCGAGGCTGTCTCACTCAGTGCGTCGAGGCATGCTCGGGCAGACGCGACCAGATCTTCTTCTTGGTGAAGTAGAGCAGGCCGGCGAAGAGCGCGAGGAAGAGCATCACCTGGAGGCCCATGCGCTTGCGCGCCTCGAGATGCGGCTCCGCCATCCACATCATGAAGGCGGCGACGTCCTTGGCGTACTGCTCGGTCGTCTCCGGCACCGGCGACTTGCCGTCCGGCCCCTTCGGATACTCGACCTGGCCGTCATTGAGCGGCTTCGGCATCGCGATCAGGTGGCCAGGCATGTAGGTGTTGTAGTTCTGGCCCGGCAGCAGCGGCGGGAACTCCTTCGGCGGGTCCTTGTAGCCGGTCAGGAGCGCGACGATGTAGTCCGGCCCCTGCTCCTGATACTGGGTGAAGATGTCGAAGACGAAGGTGGGGAAGCCGCGCGTATAGGTGCGCGCCTTGGCGAGCATGTCGATCGGCGGCGGATAGGCGCCGCCATTGGCGGCGCGTGCCGCCTGCTCGTTCGGGAACGGCGCCGGGAAGGCGTCGGCCGGACGGCCGGGACGCTCGAACATCTCACCCGACTCGTTCGGGCCGTCCTTGATGTTGGTGTAGCTCGCCGCCAGGGCCGCGACCTGCGAGGGCGTGAAGCCCGGCCCGCCCGGCTGCGACAGGTTGCGGAACCGGATCAGGCTCATCGCATGGCAGCTGGCGCAGACTTCCTTGGCGACCTTGAAGCCGCGCTGCAGCTGGGCCTGGTCGAACTTGCCGAACGGGCCGGAGAACGACCAGCTCTGCGCCGGCGGCTTCGGGCCGGCTTCGGCAGCCAGGACAGGGGAGGCAACCGCAACGGCGAGGCCGGTGACGAGGCCAGCGAGCGACAGGCGAAGGGACATCTTGCTCATGATCTCGTTCAGCCCTTGGCCTGCGGTTCCGAAGCGGTGGCGTGGCCGAGGCGGGCGCCCGAGCCGCCGAGCACCGAGTCGGCGATTGAAGTCGGCATCTGGGCCGGCCGTTCGAAGATGCCGATCAGGGCCAGCGCCAGGAAGAAGCCGAAATACAGCACCGTCAGGATCCGCGAGAGCGTGACATAGGGCTCGTCGGCCGGCATGGCGCCGAGATAGCCGAGGCCGATGCAGACCAGCACGAACATCCAGAAGAACTGGCGCGCGATCGGCCGGTAGGTCATCGACTTGACCTTGGAGGTATCGATCCAGGGCAGGAAGGCGAGGATCACGATCGCGCCGCCCATGGCGATGACGCCGCCAAGCTTGTCCGGGATCGCACGCAGGATCGCGTAGAACGGCAGGAAGTACCATTCAGGCACGATGTGGGCGGGCGTCGAAGCGGGATTCGCCGGGATGTAGTTGTCGGCGTGGCCCATGAAGTTCGGCTGGTAGAACACGAACCAGGCGAAGACCAGCATGAAGCAGACCATGCCGAACAGGTCCTTGATCGTCGCATAGGGCGTGAAGGGAACAGTGTCCTTCTTGACGTCCTTCACCTCGACGCCGGTCGGGTTGTTCTGGCCGACATGGTGCAGCGCCCAGATGTGCAGGACGACGACGCCGGCGATCATGAAGGGCAGCAGGAAGTGCAGCGAGAAGAAGCGGTTCAGGGTCGGGTTGTCGACCGAATAGCCGCCCCACAGGAAGGTGACGATCGTCTCGCCGATCACCGGCAGCGCCGAGAACAGGTTGGTGATGACGGTCGCGCCCCAGAAGGACATCTGGCCCCAGGGCAGGACATAGCCCATGAAGGCAGTAGCCATCATCAGCAGGAAGATGATGACGCCGAGGATCCACAGCACCTCGCGCGGCGCCTTGTACGAGCCGTAATAGAGGCCACGGAAGATGTGGATGTAGACGGCGACGAAGAACATCGAGGCGCCGTTGGAGTGCAGGTAGCGCAGCAGCCAGCCGAAATTCACGTCGCGCATGATGTGCTCGACGGAGTTGAAGGCCATGGTCGCGTTCGGGGTGTAGTGCATCGCCAGGATCACGCCGGTGATGATCTGCGCCACCAGCATGAACACGAGGATGCCGCCGAAGGTCCACAGCAGGTTGAGGTTGCGCGGCACCGGATAGGAAACCGCCGAATCGTGCATCAGCCGCACGATCGGCAGGCGCGCATCGAGCCAGCGCTCGATCCCCGTCTTCGGTTGGTAGGTGCTGTGACCGCTCATGCTCGCCTCAAGCTCTCTCAATTCCGCTCGATGCCGTCCTCGCCTTTGAAAAGGCTCAGCCGATCTTGATCTTGGTGTCCGCGGTGAACGCGTAGGGCGGCACCGGCAGGTTCAGCGGCGCAGGACCCTTGCGGATGCGGCCGGAGGAATCGTAGTGCGAGCCATGACAGGGGCAGAACCAGCCGTCGAACTCGCCCTTCGGCTCGCCCGGGGCGCTGCCGAGCGGCACGCAGCCGAGATGGGTGCAGCTGCCGTAGACGACGAGATACTTCTCATGGCCGGCCTTGGTGCGCTGCTCATCGGTCTGCGGGTCGCGCAGCGTCGCGATGTCGACGGCCTTGGCCTCGTCGACTTCCTTCTTGGTGCGATTACGCACGAAGATCAGCTTGCCGCGCCAGAACAGCTTGATTGCCTGACCTTCGGCGATCGGGGCGAGATCGAGATCAATCGGGGCACCGGCGGCGACGACCTGCGCATCCGGCGCCAGCTGGCTGACCAGCGGCACGACGAGCGCGGCGGCGCCGACAGCGCCGAAAGCGCCGGTCGTCAGCATCAGAAAATCGCGGCGGGTGGGTTCGGTGCCAGTCGTATCGGTCGCTTGCGCCACGATCCAGTTCCCTGCTCGGCTGCCGGCCTGGCCGGCTGAAACACAATCAAGCGCCCTCATGGGGGCGCGGACGCAGGGCCGCCTTCCGACGGCACGTCGCCTGCGCGCTCTTTGGCATGCAGTTTTGACGAAGTCTACTGTCGCGCGTGCCGCAGCCCACTGCGTCGCAGCAATGCCGCCGTGCAGTCGGCTCAGGCCGGAATCCGCTCGCTGTCGGCGAGCGCCAGGAAGCCGCCGGACTGCCGGGCCCAAAGGCGGGCATAGAGCCCGCCGCGCCGCACCAATTCGTCATGACTGCCCATGTCGACGATCCGCCCCTTGTCGAGCACGATCAGCCGGTCGAGCGCGGCGATGGTCGAAAGCCGGTGCGCGATCGCGATCACAGTCTTTCCTTCCATCAATGTGGAAAGCTGCGCCTGGATCTCGGCCTCCACCTCCGAATCGAGCGCCGACGTCGCCTCGTCGAGGATCAGGATCGGTGCGTCCTTGAGCAGTACGCGAGCGATCGCGATGCGCTGACGCTGGCCGCCGGAGAGCTTCACGCCGCGCTCGCCGACGCGCGAGTCGAAGCCCTGGCGCCCGTCCTGGTCGCTGAGGCCGAGGACGAAATCATGCGCTGCCGCCCGCTTCGCCGCAGCGGCGATCTCGTCCTGCGTCGCGCCGATGCGGCCATAGGCGATGTTGTCGCCGATCGAGCGGTGCAGCAGCGAATTGTCCTGCGTCACCATGCCGATCTGACTGCGCAGCGATTCCTGCGTGACATGGGCGATGTCCTGCCCGTCGATCAGGATGCGGCCCGAATCGAGCGGGTAGAGCCGCAGCAGGAGGTTGACCAGCGTCGACTTGCCCGCGCCGGAGGGGCCGACCAGCCCGATCTTCTCGCCCGGCTTGATCTCGAGATCGAGATTCTCGAACAACCCCAGCGGCTTGCCGTAATTGAAGCGGACATGCTCGAAGCGGACACCGCCCTGCCCGATCTTGAGCGGCACCGCGTCGGCTGCATCGGGCAGATCATGCGGCTTGGCGATCGTCTCCATGCTCTCCTGCACCGAGCCGATGTTCTCGAAGACGCCGCGCACCAGATGGATCAGCCAGCTCGACATCTGCACGAGGCGTAGCACGAGGCCGATCGCGGCGGCGACAGCGCCCGGCGTCATCTCGCCCTGGCTCCACAGATGCAGGCTGAGCCAGGCCGTCGCCACCACCAGCAGGCTGTTCATCGTCTGCAGGATGACGCTGACGCCGGTGATCAATCGCGACAGGTTGAGGAACGAAGCGTTCCAGCGCGTCAACGAGTCGCGCACCGCCGAGCGCTCAGCATCGGCGCGGGCGAAGAGCTTGACCGTCAGGATATTGGTGTAGGCGTCGACGATGCGCCCCGTCGTGGTCGAGCGGCCGAGCGAGTTCGCCTCCGAGCGCTTCTTGGCCCGCGGCACGAAATAGACCAGCAGCGTGACATAGGCGGCAAGCCAGACGAGCACCGGCAGAACCAGCCAGATGCTGGTCGAACCGAAGAAGCCGAGCGCGACCGAGACGAAGATCAGCGCATACCAGAGATCGTCGATGACCTCGATCGTCGCGCCGCGGATCGCCTGCCCGGCCTGGATCACCCGCGACGACAGCCGGCCGGCGAAATCGTTCTGGAAATAGGAGAGCGCATGGCCGAGCGTATAGACATGGTTGCGCCAGCGGATCTGGTTGGTGATCTGCGGCACCACCACCTGGTCGACGATGGCGTGGTTGGCGAAATAGATCAGTGGCCTGACCACGGTGACCAGCACCGCCGCACCGATCAGCAGCCAGCCATGCTCGCCGAAGACCTGCTCGGGCGTGTTCCTGGTCAGCAGGTCCACGAACCAGCCGACCATCAGATACATCGCCGCCTCGATGCCGGAAAAACCGAGCCCGGTCAGCATGATCAGGGCCATCCAGCCCTTCACGCCCTTGATGTGGTGCCACATGAAGCGGAACACGCCGGTCGGCGGCGTCTCGCGCTCGTCGAATGGCGCGAAGACGTCGATACGGCTTTCAAGGAAACGGAAGAGTGGGGCGAACATGGACGTGGGATCGCCCTCCTCGGGCAGGCAATGGCAATAGTGACGCTTCGCTATATGGGTCCACTGCCAGATGAAGGCCAGAGCATGGCCGAGCTGGTGCTTGACGTGCGCCCTGCGCGGGCAGCATGACGCTCGCCATGCTGCGTCTTGCCCTCTACCAGCCCGACATCCCGCAGAACGCCGGCACGATGATCCGCCTGGCGGCCTGCCTCGGCATCGCCGTCGATATCGTCGAGCCGGCCGCCTTCGATGTCTCCGACCGCAATTTCCGCCGCTCCGGCATGGATTACATCGAGCGGGCCGCGGTGAAGCGCCATGATTCCTTCCGCGCCTTCGAAGCCTGGCGGCGCGAGGCCGGTCATCGCCTCGTCCTGGCCGAGACCGACGGCGCCTGCGCCCATACCGACTTCGCCTTCCAGCCCGGCGACATCGTCATGGTCGGGCGCGAGAGCGCCGGCGTGCCGCCGGAGGTCTACGCTGCGGCCGAGGCAACCGTGCATATCCCGATGCGCCCGGATTTGCGCTCGCTCAATGTCGCCATGGCCGCCGCGATGGTAGTGGGCGAGGCGCTGCGTCAGCTTGGCGCTTATCCCGCGCCGGCCGACGCCCGATGAAGAGACCGCACATGACCGGACAAGCCACGCAAACCCCTGCCGTCGATCCCGCTGTCGTCGAGGCATTGAAGCCACGCGCCGCCGCCTGGTTCGAGAGCCTCCGCGACCGCATCTGCGCCGCCTTCGAGCAGATCGAGGATGAGACGGCCGGCCCCTTCCCGCCCGAAACTGATAAGCCCGGCCGCTTCGTCCGCACGCCCTGGCAGCGCAGCAATCATGACGGCGCACCGGGCGGCGGCGGCGTGATGTCGCTGATGTCGGGCCGCGTCTTCGAGAAGGTCGGCGTCCACGTCTCGACCGTGCATGGCAGCTTCGCCCCGGAATTCGCCGCCCAGATCCCCGGCGCGGCGGAGGACCCGCGCTTCCACGCCACCGGCATCTCGCTGATCGCCCATCCCTGGAACCCGCATGCGCCGACCGTACACATGAACACCCGCTTCGTCGTGACGACGAAGCCCTGGTTCGGCGGCGGCGCCGACCTGACCCCGGTGCTCGACCGCCGGCGCACGCAGGAGGATTCCGATGCGCTGGCGTTCCACGCCGCAATGCGAGCACCCTGCGAGGCTCATGCCGGCATCGCCGACTACGACCGCTTCAAGGCATGGTGCGACGAGTACTTCCATTTGAAGCACCGCAACGAGCCGCGCGGTATCGGCGGCATCTTCTACGACTATCTCTGGTCCGGCGACCCTGACGCCGACCTCGCCTTCACCAGAGCCGTGGGCGAAGCCTTCCTCGACATCTACCCGCGCATCCTGCGCGGCAATCTGGCGACGCCCTGGAGCGAGGCCGAGCGCCATGAGCAGCAGGTCCGTCGCGGCCGCTATGTCGAGTTCAACCTGCTCTACGATCGCGGCACGATCTTCGGCCTGAAGACCGGCGGCAACGTCGCCTCGATCCTGTCCTCGATGCCGCCGACGGTGAGGTGGCCGTAAATGGTCGTTGAACGAGTTGGAAGCACTCGTTCATTTGCATGAGGACTTTCTCGGCCAGCTTGAACAGATTTGGTGCCGCCGCAATTTGGGGGCAGCTATGGCCAGACCCGCGTTGATCTCTCCGGAGGAATATGTCGATCTGCTGCATGCGATCGTCGTTCCCGGATATACGGGCTATCCTGGCGGACTGGTGTCGATCACCTCCTACATGTCCGCTAATCCAATGTTCGGCGGCGGCAGCGGTGGCAATGCGAAAGCTGGCAAGCTGAGGAATATCATCCGGCGCATCGCCAAAGGTCGCCCCGATGCCTGGTTGGTTGAACAGCCCGGCTTCAACCGCGTCTTCAGCGGCCAAGGCTCGCTCGCTGACTTTGCGCTGGTGATGGGTATCGTCAACTTCAACCGGGACGAAATCAAGAAGGATAAAGACTTCGCCCCTTACTTCGCGAACAAGGACTTCCTGCAGGAAATGGCCGACGATGGCGTCTTCGGCATCGACTGCATCGGCTTCACGGGCAACTACATGGTCGAAGCCAAACTCCATGCCAGCTACAAGGGTCTTTTGCCCATCGACTATTCGTCGACTTTCCGCCCCGTCAAATCGCTTGGCGCCATCCAGAAATACGGCGTGGTCATGCTGACGAATGGTCTCCATATCCAGTTCATCAATGATGTACGCCACCGTAACGGCTATGTACTTCTCGATCTCTGCCAAAGTTCGACGGGCGGTCCGCAGCTCAACACGGACGTGCGGCTCAGCCAGCCCTCGGGAGGTGGCAACTATCTGCCCGTCGACGATTTTCGTCGAGCGCTGCAGAAGAATACCTATGCTGCCGACCACAAAGCCGACAATGACGAACGCAAAACCCGTGGAGAGAAACCACGGGACTACGAAACCTATTTACGGGCACGGCTGACGGTCTCTGGCAGGCAATTCGGCCTTCATGGCGGTGCGATCTTCCAGCTCGCCCGCAACGGCGATCCTGCAAATCCGGTCGGGGGTTCGGTTTATGTCGGCGTCGTCGACGGCGGTATCTCGTTACGAACTCCGTGAGCCACCAGCTCTTCATCCAGCAGCGCGAATTGAGCCGCTCTATCCGCAGGAGCCCCAGCATTGATCCAGCGCCAGCGCACATTCGCTAGCAGCGTACCAACCGCCGGGCCAGCGGCGACTCCGCGAAGCACCAGATCATTCCCCCGGGGGAGGAAGGGCGGGGTCCTCGCCAGCTCGGCAATCAGGTCATGGATATCTGCTGACGTCTCGGCAGTCCCCAGCAGCACGAGTCCACCCGCGACAGCATCCATCCCAATGCGATGAGCGAGGCGACGCAAGCGCGCGATTTCCGGCAGCTTTCCTCTCCCCGATAGCGCCTCCAGCGCCGCGGCGATGCCGGACACGCGCTCGAACTCGACATTGGATAGCCGCAGCCGCTCGCGCAGCCTGAGCGCATCCTCGCTGACCGCGACCGTGAGCGCCGCCAGCCGGAATGCCGGGTAGACGCCCTCTCCCGGACCATCAGCTATCGCGGCAAAGCGCGAAAGGCGCGGCACGCCACCGATCACCGGCATCAGCAGCCCGGCTCCCGCCATCGCCTGCAGGGTTTCGGCTGCACGGGGCGCCACGAGCAGCTTGCGCAGCTCCGCCCAGACCCGCTCGCGCGACAGCCCGTCCAAGCCTACGCGCCCGGCGATGCAGGCATCGATCGCTGCCCGGTCCGGCTCGCCCACGCCGTAGCGGGCATGGAAGCGGAAGAAGCGCAGGATGCGTAAGAAATCCTCGGCGATCCGCTCGCTGGCGGCACCGATGAAGCGCACCCGCCGCTCCGCTAGATCGGCGAGCCCGTCGGCATAGTCGTGCAGCACGCCGGCTGCATCGAGCCCGAGCGCATTGATGGTGAAATCGCGCCTGAGCGCGTCCTCGCGAAAATCGCGGCCGAAGGCGACGACGGCATGGCGGCCATCGGTCTCGACATCGCGCCGCAGCGTCGTCACCTCGAAGGGCGCCCCGTCGATCACCACCGTGACCGTACCGTGCTCGACGCCGGTAGGCACCACCTTGAAGCCGGCGGCACGTGCGCGCCGCATTGTCTCGTCGGGTAGGCAGGTGGTCGCGACATCGATATCGGCGACCGGCTCGCCGAGCAGCGCATTGCGCACCGCGCCGCCGACGACGCGCGCTTCCTCGCCGTCGCGGTTCAGCGCGGCGAGCAGGGCGGCGATATCGGCGCGCGCCAGCAGTTCGACGAGGCGTTGCCTATCAACCCCGGTCATCGCTTCGGCCGGTCATCAAACTCGCCTGGAATCAGCTTGCCGTTCTCGACATGGGGCGGCACGAACGGGCCGGTATGCCGCGGCGCGACCAGGCCGGCATAGATGAAGGAGCCGATGCCGAGCACGAGCCCAGCCACCGACAGCCAGAACAGATGCCGGCTCCAATGCTCGACGTCGAACGGATTGCGCCGCCTGATCACGAGATAGCCCGCGAACAGGCAGAAGGGCAGGACGAAGAGCAGAAACTCCTCGATCAGCGTGCGCAGCATTCGGCGTAACCTCTCCAGAGCCGGATCCGATCAGATTGTTCCAATCTGATCGGTGAATCCGTCTCTCACTTTAGATAGAGACCGTTTTACCGATCTGCTTGCGGTGCAAGCAGATCGGAACGGGCTCTAACCGGCGAGCCGCTCGTAGAGATTGCGGATCATGCCGGCCGTCGCTCCCCAGATATAGCGATCGCCATGCGGCATCGCATAGTAGGTGCGGTAGCGACCTTTCCACTCGCGGCCGTGGCGCTGGTGATTGGCCGGATCGAGCAGGAAGGATAGCGGCGTCTCGAAGGCCTCGTCGACCTCGTGCGGGTTGATCGTCAGCGCCAGCGGCGGCTCGACCAGCCCGACCACCGGCGTGACGCGATAGCCGGTGCCGGTGAGGTAGGCGTCGAGATAGCCGACCGCCCTGACCTTGCCGGGTGAAAGCCCGACCTCCTCCTCCGCCTCGCGCAGCGCTGCGACCAGCGGCGACCCGTCTGTGGCGTCGATGCGCCCGCCCGGAAAGGCGATCTGCGCCGAATGGCTGCGCAGGGCGGCAGCGCGCTGGGTCAGCAGCACGGTCGGCTCGCCCGGATGCAGCACGATCGGGATCAGCACCGCCGCCTCGATGGCGCTGGCCTCGTCGGGAATGTCGGCCGGCTCGGGCTGCAGGTCGTGATCGCCGCGCGGCCGCGCGATCAGGTCGCCATGGGCGGGCGGCTCCGCCCGCAGGGCTCGGAGCAGCAGCGCCTCGATATCGCCGCCGCTCCAGAGCGCCGTCTCGGCCAGACGCTTGGCAGGATGCTGCATCATAGTCCCTCGATCTCGCTGGCCGGCGCGACGACATGGAAGCCGCCGCCGGCCGCGATGCCGAATTGCGCCTGTCCGTCGCTCTCGCTGATCTCACCGAGCGCCAGGAGATCATACGTCAGCGCCCGCGTGAGCCGGGCCCAGAGCCCGCTTCTGACATGCACATAGGGCTTCACGCCCTCGTTCGCAGCCCTTTCAAAGCGCAAGGCGTTGTCGGGCCCGACCGTGACGAGGTCGTCGGTGCGGGTCCGGAAGGCGATGCTGCGCGCGTCGCCCCCGCCCTCCACCGCCATCTCGACGGCCTGAAGCGGTGCATCCTCGACCCTGATCCCGACCTTCTCGACCGGGGTCACGAGAAAGTAATCGTCGCCCTCGCGCTTCAGCACCGAGGAGAACAGCTTGACCAAAGCCGGCCGGCCAATCGGCGTGCCGAGGTAAAACCAGGTGCCGTCGGCAGCGATCCGCATGTCGAGATCTCCGCAGAAAGGTGGGTTCCAGCGCTCCACCGGCGGCAATCCACGCGTTGGCCCCGTCCCGAGCGCGCTCAGCAGGCGATTCATCGCGCCCGCGGCCTCGTTCGTCGCCTCACCTCGCGCTTTCGTCATCGGCATGCCGGTTGCATCGCTCTCTCGCCTTGAACTCTACATAATCGTGAAGCGGACTGTTGTGCACCGCCGCCCTCTGCCCCTTGAGCATGCTCCCTGCGAGGGTCAGAGTTTGGAATCGGACAGGATGGCCACGCGCGTGCGGCTGAAGGAGATCGACATGGTGGCGCAAGCCCGTGATGCCAACGCCCCGATCAATCTCGACACCGGCGTGGTCGAGGCGGCGGAGGCGGCGCTTGCCGCCATCGGCGCCGCCCGTACCGAGATCGGCCAGGTCATCTTCGGCCAGCAGAAGGTGGTCGACCTCTCGCTGATCACCTTGCTCGCCGGCGGCCACGGCCTGCTCGTCGGCGTGCCCGGCCTCGCCAAGACCAAGCTGGTCGAGGCGATGGGCACCGTGCTCGGCCTTTCGGCCCGCCGTGTCCAGTTCACGCCGGACCTGATGCCCTCCGACATTCTCGGTTCGGAGGTCCTCGACGAGAGCGCCGACGGCAAGCGCCATTTCCGCTTCATCAAGGGCCCGGTCTTCGCCCAGTTGCTGATGGCGGACGAGATCAACCGTGCCTCGCCCCGCACCCAGTCGGCCCTGCTGCAGGCGATGCAGGAACACCATGTCACCGTCGCCGGCGAACGCCACGACCTGCCGGCGCCTTTCCATGTGCTCGCCACCCAGAACCCGATCGAGCAGGAAGGCACCTATCCGCTGCCGGAAGCCCAGCTCGACCGCTTCCTCCTTGAGATCGATGTCGGCTATCCCGACCGCGAGGCCGAGCGCCGCATCCTGCTCGAGACCACCGGCGCCAGCGAGCACAAGCCGGTGCAGGCGATGACGGCCGAGACCCTGATGTCGACGCAGCGTCTGGTGCGCCGGCTGCCGGTCGGTGATGCCGTGGTCGATGCGATCCTCGATCTCGTCCGTTCGGCCCGTCCCGGCGACGGCGAGAAGGCGATCACCGACAAGCTCGCCTGGGGACCCGGCCCGCGCGCCAGCCAGGCACTGACTCTGGCCTGCCGCGCCCGCGCCCTCGTCGAAGGCCGGCTCGCCCCCTCGATAGACGACGTCACCGCGCTCGCCGCCCCCGTGCTGAAGCATCGTATCGCGCTGACCTTCGCTGCCCGCGCCGACGGCGAGACAGTCGAGGGCATCGTCGCCAAGCTGGTGGAGCGTCTGGGTTGAGGACAGTTTGATGCTGCGCACGCGCGTCCTCGGCCAATCCGAGCGCCAGCCGGGCCAGCCGGTCCTCAAGGCTTCGCTCGATCTTGCCGCGCGCCTGCCCCGGCTGGTGCTGGAGGCGCGTCGGGTCTCGGCCAGCGTGCACGGCATCCATGGCCGCCGGCGCTCCGGCCCCGGCGAGACCTTCTGGCAGTACCGGCCGCTGGTCACCGGCGAATCCGCCTCGCGCATCGACTGGCGCCGCTCCGCACGCGACGGCCATCTCTTCGTCAGAGAGCGCGAATGGGAGGCGTCGCACGCTATCTGGCTCTGGATCGACCGCTCGCCCTCGATGGGCTTTGCTTCCTCGCTCGCGCAGACCAGCAAGGTCGACCGTGCGCTGATCGCCGGCTTCGCTTTGGCTGAGGCTCTGGTCGAGGGCGGCGAGCGCGTCGGTCATCTCGGCCTGACCCGGCCGGTGGCGTCGCGCCGCATCGTCGAATTCCTGGCGCAGGCGATCCTCGCCGACCGTCGCAATGGCGAGGCCGACCTGCCGCCGGAGGAGCCGCTGCCGCGCCTCGCCGACGCGATCCTGATCACCGACGGCTTGACGCCGGCCGCGGCGCTGTCCAAGCGCATCGCCACGCTGGCGAGCAGCGGCGCGAGGGGTCATATTCTCCTGATCGTCGACCCGATCGAAGAAACCTTTCCCTTCTCCGGACAGGCCGAACTGTTCGACCTGGAGGACGGGCTGACGCTCCGGGTCGGCGATGCCGGCAAATGGGGCGAGGATTACCGCGAGCGGCTGCAGGCTCATCGCGACGCCATCCGCGAAGCCTGCCGCCATGCCGGCTGGACGCTGACGCTGCACCGGACCGACCGCCCGGCCAGCGAAGGCGTCCTGCGCATCGCCAGCCTGATCGCCGCCTCGCGCGGCGGGCCGGCCGGCTGACGGGAGGAGAGGACGATGCTGTCATCCCTACCGATCGCCTTCTCCGCGCCGCTGGCCCTGATCGCGCTGGCCGTCCTGCCCGTGCTCTGGCTGATCCTGCGGGTGACGCCGCCGCGCCCCAAGCGCATCGATTTCCCGCCCCTGAAGATCGTGCGCGACCTGATCCCGCAGCGCGAGACGCCGGCGCATACGCCTTGGTGGCTGCTGGCGCTGCGCATGGCGGTGGCGGCATTGGCGATCCTCGCCGTCGCCGGACCGGTCTGGAATCCGGTGCGTGATGCCGCGGCCCTGCGCGGCCCGCTGCTGCTCCTGGTCGATAATGGTTTTGGCGCCGCCACCGACTGGCTGGAGCGCCAGGCCATCGCCGAGAGCCGGATCATGGCTGCAGGGCGCGAAGGCCGTCCCGTTGCAGTCGTCGGCCTAGCCGAAGCGCCAGCCGAGATCGCACTGGCCGAACCGCAAGGCGCGCTCGAACGCTTGCGCGCACTCGGCCTGCAGCCGCATGCACCCGATCGCGGCACCCATCTCCAGCGGCTCGAAGCCTTCTGGCGCGCCCAGCCCCAGGCCGAGACGGTCTGGGTCGCCGACGGACTCGGCGTCGGTGCCGGCGATACCGATTTCCTCGCCCGACTGAAGCAGGAGGCCGATGCCAATCGGCTCTCGATCCATGCCGGCCCGGCCGACCAGCGCGCCCTCGCCTCGCCCGAGAACCTCGCCGGCGCGCTCACCGTCAAGGTGCTGCGCCCGACGACGAATGCGGCCGCGAGCGGCCAAGTCCGCGCCCTCGACCTCAAGGGCCTGCCGCTCGGCGACGCCCCCTTCGTCTTCGGCGGCAACGAGCTCGAAACCACCGCGCGCCTGACCCTGCCGATCGAGGTTCGTAACGCCGTCTCCCGGCTGGAGATCGCCGGCGAGCGCAGCGCCGGCGCCGTCGCCTTGCTCGACGATCGCGCCAAGCGCCGCCGCGTCGGCATCGTCTCCGGCGCCACCGCCGACACCGCCCAGCCGCTGCTGTCGCCGACCTATTACGTCTCTCGCGCCCTCTCGCCCTTCGCCGAAATCCGCGAGCCGCGCGCCGGCTCGACCGACCCGGTCGGCGAATTGCTGGCGCAAAATCTCTCAGTGCTGATCCTCGCCGATATCGGCGCGCTCGACGGCGACACCGCCGCCAAGGTCTCGGCCTTCGTCGAACGCGGCGGCGTGCTGCTGCGTTTTGCCGGCGCCCGGCTCGCCGCCTCATCCGACGAGCTCACCCCGGTGCGCCTGCGCCGTGGCGGCCGCACGCTCGGCGGCGGCCTCTCCTGGGAGACACCGCGCAAGCTCGCCCCCTTCACCCGCGAGAGCCCGTTCTTCGGCTCGTCCCTGGCCGAGGACGTCCGCGTCACCCGCCAGATCCTGGCAGAGCCGGAGCCCGACCTCGCCCGCAAGACCTGGGCGGCGCTGGAGGACGGCACGCCGGTCGTTACCGGCGAACGCCGCGGCGACGGCGTGCTCGCCATGGTCCATGTCACCGCCGACACGACCTGGTCGAACCTGCCGCTGTCGGGCCTCTTCGTCGAAATGCTGCGCAAGGTCGTCGCCATGTCCGGCACCAGCGCGACCGAGGGCCAGAACGGCGAGGTCCGGGTCGAGACCCTGTCGCCGACCCGCGTGCTCGATGGCCAGGGCGCCTTCCGCTCGCCTCCGGCGACCGCGCAGCCAGTGGCCCGCAACTTCACCGGCCGCGCCACGCTCGCCCATCCGCCGGGCATCTACGGACCGACTGACGGCGCCATGGCGGTCAACACGCTGGCGCCGGCCGATACGCTGGCGGCTATCGACCTCGCCGCGCTCGGCGCCCCGATGCTGCCGATCGATCAGCCGGTCGCCCGCGATATCCGCCCGCAGCTTCTTGTGCTGGCGCTGCTCCTGCTCGTCGCCGACACGCTGGCGACGCTCTGGCTCGGAGGCCGGATGAACCTCGCCCGCTTCCGCCGGGCCGCGCCCGCCGCGCTGCTTCTCGCTGTCGCCTTCGCGACCGCGCCTGCTCAGGAGGCCGCACAGGCGCAGCAGCCTGCGCCCCCGGCCCCACCGGCTGAGCAGCAACGCCCGCCGGTGCCGCGCGATCTCGTCACCGCCGCGAGCGCGACGCGGCTCGCCTATGTCGTCACCGGCGACAGATCCGTCGACGACATGTCGAAGGCTGGCATGGCCGGCCTCAACATCGTGCTCGGCGCCCGCACCGCTCTGGAGCCGGGCGAAGCGGCCGGCGTCGACGTCGCTCGCGACGAGCTCGCCCTCTACCCGATCCTCTACTGGCCGGTGGTCGCGGGGCGGCCAATCCCCTCGGCCGAGACGCTGCGCAAGGTCGAGGCCTATATGAAGGGCGGCGGGCTGGTGATCTTCGACACCCGTGACGCCATGAGCACCCGACCGGGCGGCGGCACCACGCCGGAAGGCGACCAGCTCCGCCGCATGCTCCAGACGCTCGACATCCCAGAGCTCGAGCCGATCCCGCGCGACCACGTCCTGACCAAGACCTTCTACATCCTCGACGGCTTCGTCGGCCGCTATGACAGCGGCACCACCTGGGTCGAGGTTCTCCCGCCGGCCAGCGAGGATGGCCGCCGACCCGCGCGTGCCGGCGACAATGTCTCGCCGATCGTGATCACCTCGAACGACCTCGCCGCCGCCTGGGCGGTCGGGCGGCGCGGCGAGGCGCTCGTGCCGATGTCCGGCTCCGATCCGCGCCAGCGCGAAATGGCGCTGCGCGCCGGTGTCAATCTCGTGATGTACGCGCTGACCGGCAACTACAAGGCCGACCAGGTCCATGTCCCGGCCCTGCTCGAACGCCTCGGTCAGTAGCGAAGGAAATCCTGCCCGATGTGGAGCCTGACCTTCGCCCCGCTCGTCCCGCTGCCGCTGCTGATCGGCCTCGCCGTTCTGGCTGCGATTGCCGCTGGCATGGCGCTGGTGCTGGCCGGCCGTAGCGCGATCCTGCGGGCGCTGGCGCTCGCCGTGCTGGCCGTCGCCCTCGCCGACCCCTCGCTCGTCTTCGAGGATCGCGAGCCGGTCAAGGACGTCGTCGCCGTCGTCGTCGACAAATCCGCCTCGAACCGCCTCGCCGACCGCTCGCAGCAGACGCAAGCCGCCCAGGCCGAGGTCGAGCGGCAGCTGCGCGGCATCTCCGGCGTCGAGGCCCGCACGATCGAAGTCACCGATCAGCAGGGCGCCGGCGACGGCACCCGCCTGTTCGAGGCGCTCGCCACCGGCCTCGCCGACGTTCCCTCCGAGCGTGTCGCCGGCGCGATCCTGCTGACCGACGGCCTTGCTCATGACGCACCCGCCAATGCCGAGGCGCTCGGCCTGCGCGCACCGCTGCATATGCTGACCACCGGCCGCGAGCGCGAGATCGACCGGCGCATCGTGCTGGTCGATTCGCCGCGCTTCGGCATCGTCGGCAAGGAGCAGAATGTCCGCCTGCGCGTCGTCGAGAAGGGCGGGCCGGGCCGGGCCGCGATCACGGTGCGCCGCGATGGCGAGATCATCGCGCGGCGCGAGGCGATCGCCGGCGAGACCGTCCAGGTCCCGGTCCGCATCGATCGCGGCGGACCGAACGTCATCGAGATCGAGGCCGCCCCGCTCGACAACGAGCTGACGCTCGCCAACAACCGCGCCGTCATCACCATCGACGGGGTGAGAGACAAGCTGCGCGTCCTGCTCGTCTCCGGCGAGCCGCATCCGGGCGAGCGCACCTGGCGCAACCTGCTCAAGGCCGACGCCAATGTCGATCTCGTCCATTTCACCATCCTGCGCCCGCCGGAGAAGCAGGATGGCACACCGATCAACGAGCTCTCGCTGATCGCCTTCCCGACGCGCGAGCTGTTCCAGGTCAAGATCAAGGATTTCGACCTGATCATCTTCGACCGCTACGCCAACCAGTCGATCCTGCCGCTGGTCTATTTCGACAATATCGTCCGCTATGTCCGCGACGGCGGCGCCCTGCTGATTGCAGCCGGGCCGGAATATTCCGGCGCCCAGTCGCTGGCGCGCACTCCGCTCGGCCAGATTCTGCCAGCGCAGCCCGATGGCAGCGTCTTCGACGAAGCCTATCGCGCGAGAGTCAGCGAACCCGGGAAGCGCCACCCCGTCACCCGCGATCTGCCCGGTTCCGAGGTCGAGCCGCCGCGCTGGGGCGAATGGCTGCGCCTGGTCGGCGCCCGCGCCCGCTCGGGCTCGACCGTGATGACCGGCCCGGGCGAGCGCCCGCTATTGCTGCTGGCGAGGGAGCAGAAGGGCCGCGTCGCGCTCTTCCTCTCCGACCATGCCTGGCTCTGGGCCCGCGGCTTCCGCGACGGCGGCCCGCATCTCGATCTGCTGCGCCGGCTCGGCCACTGGCTGATGAAGGAGCCGGATCTGGAAGAGGAAGCGCTGCGCGCCAGCGCCCGCGGCCGCAATATCGAGATCGAGCGCCAGACGCTCGGCGACAACCCGGCTCCCGCAATCATCACCGCACCCGACGGCTCGACCCGCACCGTGCCCTTCGAGGCCGGCCGCCCCGGCCTCTTCGTCGCGCGCACCGCCACGAGCGAGTTCGGCCTGCACAAGATCACCACCGAGAACCTGACGGCCTTCGCCAGCGTCGGCCCGGAGAACCCGCGCGAGCTGATGGAGGTGGTCAGCGATCCCGGCAAGCTTCAAGCGCTGGCCGAGGCGACCGGCGGCTCCTCGCGCCGGATCGGCCAGGAAACCGGCTCCGGCGTCACCATCCCGCGCATCGTGCCGGTGCGCTCCGGGCGTCAGTTCGCCGGCGCCGACTGGATCGGCCTGCGCATCAGCGATTCCGGCATCGTCCGCGGCGTCTCGATCTCGCCGCTCTTCGTCGGGCTGATCGGCCTCGCCATCCTGTTCGGAGCGCTGGTCGCCGGCTGGATCGGCGAGAGCGGGCGCAGGTTCAAGCGGGAGGCGTAGTTGCCCCGTCATGCTCGGGCTTGCCCCGAGCATCTCAGGCCGGAAGAAGCTCCAATAGAGCCTTCTTGTCATAAGATTCTCGGGTCTGCGCTACGCTCCGCCCGAGAATGACGCCTTGATCAACGCAGCGCCGCCACCACGCCGTTGCGCTGCGCCAGCACCCCGTCCTTCAGCTCCAGCGCCAGGAAGCGCCCCGGATCGGCCGGGCCGGGCAGGATCAGATGCCCCGGCTTCACCGGCTTGAAGCCGAAGCGGGCGTAATAGGGCGCGTCGCCGACCAGCAGGATCAACTCGTGGCCGTGCTCACGCGCCGCCTCGATCGAAGCGCTCATCAGCGCCGCGCCGATGCCGCGCCCCTCGAAGGCGGGATCGACGGTCAGCGGCCCGAGCATCAGCCCCGGCCCTCCGCCGGCGAGGATCGGCGTCAGCCGGACCGAGCCGACCAGGAAGGTGCCGACATGGCTGGCGAAGGACAACCCCGGATCATGCGGCGCGCCCTCGCGCAGGCGCGAGGCGGTACGGGCATAGCGGCCGGGCCCGAAGGCGCGCTCGTGCAAGCGCTCGATCGCCGCGGCGTCGCCCGGCAGTTCCTGGCGGATGGTGAGGGGAAGCGAGGTCATGGTCGGGATCGCGGCATGGCCGAATTCGGCTGAAATGGCAATGCCTTTACACTGGTCGCGCCCACAGATCCTGATGGCCGATGCGCACCGATACCGCTCCGCGCTTGGTCTCCAGCCAGCTCGCGACCGCGTCCGGCGAGACATGGCCGGTCTCGGTCACGGCTGCGGCGATGCCCGCCGCCAGTTCCCGAACCAGATCGGACTGTGCCGCACCGAGCTGCCACGGGCTTTCGCCGACCGTGACCGCGCAGCCGGCCTTGCGGAAGGCCTGTGCCAGCGCTTCGGTGGCATCGGGGCCGGCAGCAGGACCAAAACCTTTGTCGCCGTGCTGGTGATGATGGAAAGCCGTGAGCATGCGCTGGTCTTCCGGGTGCGTCGGCTGCCAGCTCTCGCGCCCGTCATAGGTCAGCACGGTGTAGAGCGGCAGTCGCATGCTGACGAGCGAGGCGACGAAGCGCTCGAGCCAGCGCGCCGAAGCGAGATCGAACAGCGCCGCGGCGGTGACGAGGTCCGGCTGCCAGCCGAGCACCCATTCGAGTTCCCTGGTCAGGTCTACCTGCCGGAAGTCGACCGTCAGCGTCTTGTCGTCCTTGCGCAGGACGAGTTCTTCGCCCTGCTCCTGCGCCTCATCGGCCCACTCCGCGAGCTTGCGCCGCGCCACCGAGAGCAGGCGGCTATCGGCATCGACCAGCGTCCAGTGCTGGCGAACGGGCAGCACGCTGTAGCTGCCACGCAGGTTCGAACCGGCACCGCAACCGAGATCCACGATCGAGAGCGATTGCCGCCCGGCAAAGGTCGAGCCCACGGCCGCCAGCACCTGCGGATTGCGGGCGGCATGGTCGGCCGGTTCGCGCAGAGCCAGCCAATCGGGAGAAAATCCGCTCATGGGGACACCCTCGCACATACCTCCGCGACGATCGTCGCAGCCTCGCGCCAGCGCGGCAATGCTCCGGCCGCCTGCCAGGCGGCGTCGGCCCGGCGCCGGCGTTCATGCGCATCATCCAACAAGCATGCCAACCCGGCGCGGAGCGCCGCGGCATCGCCTGGCGGAACCTTCAGGGCAGCTTCGTCCGGCGCGGTCTCGGCCGCGGCTCCGCCCGTGGTGCACAGGATCGGCAGGCCGCGCGCCAGCGCCTCGGTCAACACCATGCCGTAGCCCTCGAACAGCGAAGGCATGACGAAGAGATCGGCCTTGGCATAGGCGGCGTCGAGCTCGTCTTGATCAAGCACGCCGGCAAGCCTGATCCGATCGGACAGTCCGGTGGCAGCGATCTGCGCCTTCAAAGCAGCCGTGGTCGCAGGTGCGCGCTCATCGGCACCGACGATGGTCAGGCGCCATGGCTTGTCGGCCAGTCTCTCAAGCGCCGCGATCAGAACATCGTAGCCCTTGCGCGGCACGAGCGAGCCGACGGCGAGCAGCTCGATTGCCTCGCTATCAGAACCGCCCGCCCGCTCTGCCGGATCGACGCCCGGCTCGGCCACGGTGATCCGATCGGCCGGCACGGCGAAATCCGCGACGAGCAAGCGCTTCGTCGTCTTGCTGGAGGCCACGACGGCGGTCGCATGGCGCAAGGCCGCAGCCTCTCGCCTGGCGAACTCTGCCGCCTGCTCCGGAGACAGCCCCGTCTCGAGCGCAAGCGGATGATGCACCAGCGCGACCACACGCCCGGCCAGCCCGGCCGCGATGCTCTCGGGGAAGGCGCCATAGGCGAGGCCGTCGATCAGCAGCACGCCGTCATAGGGTTGCGACAGGATCGCCCGGCCAGTCTCCGCTAGATCGGTCTCGCTAGGGTTCGGGAAGCCGCCCGGCAGCTGCAGATGCCGCGCCGCGACCCCCATCTCGCGCCACTCGGCCAGGAGCCGCCGGCCATAGCCATAGCCGCCGGTCGGCAGCGAGAGATCGCCGGGAATGGCGAAGACGATCTCGCTCACGCGAGCGTGCCCTCGTAGCTCGCCCTGGCCAGGTCGGTCTCATGCAGGGTGACGCGGATCCTGGCGAGATCGGCGGCATCCGCCCCGAGCTTGCCGGTGCGGGCCGCCAAGGCCATCGCATCGAAGATGTACTTGCAGAGGAATTCGGTGGTGGTCAGCACGCCCTCGAACTGCGGCAGCGTATCGAGGTTCTTGTAGTTCAGCGGCTTCAGCGTCTCGTTCAGCACGGTGAGCGCCGCGCCGATGTCGACCACGACGTTCTGGCGGGTGAGGTTTTCGCGGAAGAAGGCGACGTCGACGACGAAGGTCGCGCCGTGCATAGCCTGCGCCGGCCCGAAGAACGGATCGGGCAGCGAATGGCCGATCATGATGCGATCGCGGACTTCGACGGAAAACATGGGGCGGTCTCCTTCAGCGCAGACTGCTTAAGCCCCTCCTGCGCTTCTGCCTACCCTCCTCCTCGTCGTCCCGGGCGACCAAAGGGAGACCCGGGACCCATGCCGGAACGGTTCAGGCATGGATTCCGGATCAGCGCCGCTACGCGGCTTGTCCGGGATGACCGGAGATAAGGATCAATAGCGCAGGATGGCAGTCAGCCCTGCGCCCGCAAACAGTGCAGGCAGGCGCGCTGGCGCATCCTTGAAGGCGATCTCGTCGGTGATCAGCGCATCGAGCTTCTCATCGGCCAGCAAGGCCAGTGCCGCCTGCAGCCGGCGGGTGTAGTCGAACCGCGCCCGCCGTGCGGGCGAGACCTGCCCGACCTGCGAGGAGACGAGTTGCAGGCGCCGGGCATGGAAGGCGCCGCCGAGCGGGGCCGCGACGCTGCCCTCGCCATACCAGCTGAGCTCGACGATACGCGCTTCGAAACCGGCCGCGCCGATCGCGGTCGCGAGGCCGGCGGCGCTGGCGCTGGCATGGAAAACGAGATCGGCGTCCACGGGGCAATCGGCCGGCAACGCGAAGCGGCAGCCCAGTGTCTGCGCGAGCTGGGCTCTCCTCTCGTCGACATCGACCAGCGTCACCTCCGCCCCCGGCAGCTGCGCCGCGATGAAGGCCACGAGCAGACCGAGCACGCCCCCGCCGACCACAACGATGCGGTCAGCAGGGCCGGAGCCGGCATCCCAATGTGCGTTGAGCGCCGTTTCCATATTGGCGGCCAGGACAGCGCGCCTTGCCGGAAGCCTCTCCGGTAACAGAGCCACGCGGTCTGCCGGCACGACGAAGCGATCCTGATGCGGATGCAAGGAAAACACCGTCCGACCGAGCAGTTCCGCCGGCCCCGCATCCACCATACCGACGGCGCAGTAGCCGTATTTCACCGGAAAGGGGAACGCGCCCTGCTGGAAGGGGGCCCGCATGCGCTCGTATTCGCTCGTCGGTACACGTCCCTCGAAGACCAGTCGCTCGGTGCCGCGGCTGATGCCGCTCCAGAGCGTGCGCACAAGGCATTCGCCCCGCCCCGGCTGCGGCAATTCTTCCGTGTTCAGGACGCATTCACGCGCCGCAGCATACCAGAGCGCGGTCGCCTGCGTCTCTGCGCTTGCTTCATTCACAATTGCCGGCTTTACCACGCATCGCCCTCCGCGCCGTTCCCCGCCAGCCTTGTCGAGCCCATGACGGAAACCGCCATGAACCAGCGTCCCGCTCCGACCACGTTCCAGGCGGCGGCGCAAGAGGACGGCAGGCTGACGCCGGCCGGACTGCAGTCGGTTTCAACCCTTAGAGCACGGCGCTGGCTCGTCGCTGGCTTGAACCTCGTCACGCTCGCGTTCCTGCTCACCGGCCTGTCGCATGTGCTTTCGGCCGGCGGCTGGAGCCTTGCCGACATCGCGATCTTCATCGCCTTCCTGTTCGGCGCGCCTTGGACCGTGCTCGGCTTCTGGAACGCCGCAATCGGCCTCTGGCTGCTGCACGGCACCGATGACGGGCTCGATCAGGTCGCGCCCTTCGCCGTCGCCGGCGAGGCTGAAACGCCGCTCGCCATCCGCACCGCCGTGCTGATGACATTGCGCAACGAGGATCCCGCGCGCGCCTTCCGCCGGCTCGAAATCGTCAAGCAGAGCCTCGACGCCAGCGGCGAAGGTGCCTGGTTCGACTATTTTGTCCTCTCCGACACCAACGACCCCGACGTCGCCGCAGTCGAGGCAGAACTCGCAGCCGCCCTCGCCGCCCATATCGGCGAGCAGGGCCGCCTGACCTATCGCCGCCGCAGCGACAATGCCGGCTACAAGGCCGGCAATGTCCGCGATTTCTGCGAGCGCTGGGGCGATCGCTACGAGCTGATGCTGCCGCTCGATGCCGACAGCGTCATGTCCGGCGACGCCATCGTGAAGCTCGCCCGGATGATGCAGGCCTATCCGAAGCTCGGCATCTTGCAGAGCCTGGTCGTCGGCATGCCTAGCAAATCCGCCTTTGCCCGCATCTTCCAGTTCGGCATGCGCCACGGCATGCGGCCCTACACCATGGGCTCGGCCTGGTGGATCGGCGAATGCGGCCCGTTCTGGGGCCACAACGCTTTTGTCCGGATCGCACCCTTCCGCGATCACTGCCACCTCCCGACCGTGCCGGGCGGGCCACCGCTCGGTGGCCCCATCATGAGCCATGATCAGGTCGAGGCGACCTTGATGCGCCGCGCCGGCTATGAGGTCCGCGTGCTCCCGGTCGAGGCCGGCAGCTGGGAAGAGAACCCGCCGACCATGCTCGAATTCGCCCGGCGCGACCTGCGCTGGTGCCTCGGCAATCTGCAGTACCTCAAGATCATGGATATCCCCGGCCTGAAGGCGATGAGCCGCTTCCAGCTCGCCTGGGCGATCCTGATGTTCATCGGCCTGCCGGCCTGGACGCTGATGATCGCGCTCCTGCCGCTGAAGGTGCTGGAGGATCGCGCCGTCGCCGATTACCCCGCCGGCTTCGCCGCCTTCCTCTATGTGCTGTTCTTCGCGATGTATCTGTCGCCGAAGCTCGCCGGCTTCGCCGACATCCTGCTGACCAGGGATGGGACCAAGCGCTATGGCGGCACGGCGCGCTTCGTCGCCTCCTCGCTGATCGAGATCGTCTTCGCCTTCCTGCAGGGCGCGGTCTCGACCTTCCGGACGACGCTGTTCATGATCGGCCTCGCCTTCGGCAAGGCGAAGATCGGCTGGAACGGCCAGGCGCGCGATGCCCACGCCCTCTCCTTCGCCACCGCCTTCTCCGGCCTCTGGCCGCATCTCATCTTCGGGCTCTACATCTTCGGAACGCTCGTGGTGCTGTCGCCGACCGTACTGATCTGGTCGCTGCCACTGACCGCCGGCTATCTGCTTGCCATCCCCTTCGCCATGCTGACCGCGGCGCCGGCGCTGGGCGCTCTCTTCGTCCGCACCGGCCTTTGCGGCATCCCCGAGGATTTCGACCCGCCGGCCGAGATCGTCGCGATCCAGGGCGGCACCGCGCGATGAAGCCGGTCGCCTATCCTAGAGGCACGGCGAAAAGCCTGTCGCGCTCGCTGCGCGTCTATCATGGCGACCATGTCCGCAAGGTCGCGATGGATTCGCTCTATGCCCGCTTCCTCAGGGCCGGCGACCTCGCCTTCGACATCGGTGCCCATGTCGGCGACCGCATCTCCTCCTTCCGTCGGCTGGGCGCCCGCGTCGTCGCGCTCGAACCGCAGCCCGGCCCCGCCCGGGCGCTGCGCCTCATCCATGGCCGCGATCCCAAGGTGACGATGGTCGAGGCCGCCTGCGGTGACAGCGAGGGGACTGCGACTCTCAGGATCAACAGCGCCAATCCGACGGTCTCGACCCTCTCGGGCGAATTCGTCGATGCGGCGCACGGCCAGGACGGCTGGCGCGAACAGGTCTGGGATCGCGAGCTCACCGTGCCCTGCACCACGCTCGATGTGCTGATCGGAGAGCACGGCCTGCCGGCCTTCATCAAGATCGATGTCGAAGGCTTCGAGGCACATGTCCTCGCCGGCCTCAATCAGACGCCACCCGCCCTTTCTTTCGAGTTCACCACGATCCAGCGCGATGTCGCGGAAGCCTGCCTCGACCGGCTCGCGGCGCTTGGCCCCTATCGCTTCAACGTCGCGCTCGGCGAGAGCCAGCAGCTCGTCTTCGCCGAAGCGGTCGATGCGGAGGCGATGCGCGGCTACCTCCGCGATCTGCCGCACGAGGCCAACTCGGGCGACGTCTATGCGCTCCTCTCGCGCTGAGACCTACGCGCCGCTCTGCCCGAGCCAGGCGAGCCCAGCCGCAACAAGCAGACCGAACCAGCCGGGATGCCGGCCTCTGGTCGCGTAGAGCACGAGCAACGAACCGGCGAGCATCGCGATCGCGATGATCCGCACATAAGGGGCATGGGCCGGCAGGTCGGGCGCCATGGCGATCACGATCAGTAACGCCGCCAGCCCCCAGCCCAGCACCGAGCACAGGTGCCAGTTCGCCCAGAGGATACGCAGATGCCGCTCGCGCAGCGGTGGCGGTGCGAGCAGCGGCACGATCGTCCCCGCCCGCAGCTGCCGGAAGATCAGGATTTCGCCGATCACGGAATGGGCAAGGCCGATCAGGATCATCAGCACGCCTGCGGCGACTAGGTAGTTCTGCATCGAAGGCGGTCCGGCTCGTGAAGGATCGCAAAGCGCGCTTCACGCAACGGCAATCTGGCCTCGCCTGCATCGATTGCGGAAGCTGCCACGGTGTCGCGCTTTCTTCGCAAGCGCATCGGCTCTATGACCCGGCTCAGCCTGCGTTCATCTTGCGCTGCCCAGGCTGACCACGAACGCAACCGGCCAAGGATGACCATGTTCGCTCTCGTTCGCCCGCTCGCCATCTCCATGACGCTTCTGCTGACCGCCTTCGCAGCCCACGCCGCCGGTGACGTCGCCGTCGAGGTCAAGAACGAGTCCGAGCAGGTCGCCTGCGCCGAGAAGGACAACGTCACCATCAAGGCGATCTCGCCGGAGGTCCGGCGCTTCCGCATCGAGGCGGCGCACCCGGCCTATATCGCCGGCCTGCTGCGCGACAACTGGGACGCCGACTGGACCGATTGCGACATGAGCGGCGATCCCGTCCACAAGGCGCCGGTACCGCCGCAGCGCATCACCTTCTACGAAAGCATCGAGTACTGGCTGGTCGGCTACACCTTCGAGAGCTTCTGGCGTCCGGCCGAGACGACCTTCCGGGTCGGCGACCGCGTCGAGAAGGGCCTGCATCTCGTCCAGCTCTGGAAGCTCGGCAAGACCGGCTCCTATGAGGTGCTGGTCGTCTATCCGCAGGACGGCTACTGGCGCGTCCGGCCGCTGCCGCCGCAGCAGCTCTCGGCCGCGGCCTACGGCTCCTCCTTCCTGTTCGGCCCGGTCGAGCAGGATGGGGCGCGCCCCGTCGTGAACATCAGGGAGATCGCCTTCGATCCCAAGACGCTCTCCTTCAAGCTCGCCTTCAAGGATGGCTCTTCCGGCACGCTGAAGCTCGACAGCGTCGACGAGAACCGCATGGTGCTCGACGCGGTGCTCGACAGGCCGGTGACCGGCGGCAAGGCCTTCGCGGCGCTGCGCTCGATGTATGTCACCGAGTTCAACAACGACGTCGCCCGCATCGCCATCCGCGAGCCCGGCGCCAAGGGTTGGCGCGAGGAGCCTCTGATGCCCTTCACCGGCGGCAAGGCGACCGATGTCTGGATGGGCCGCACCACCCATTCGCGCCACAACACCTCCTCGCCGGACATGGTCTTCCGCGCGTTCTCGAAGGACCCGAACCCGCCAGCCAAGCCGGACGCGAAGAAGTAGCCTTCCCTCAAACTATCGACTGGTCGTCCCGGACAAGCCGCGTCAGCGGCGCCGATCCGGGATCCATTCCGGAACGCTTCTCGGTGAGGTTCCGGAATGGGTCCCGGGTCTCCCTCCGGTCGCCCGGGACGACCGGTGCCTTGATACCGAGGCGAGTGATCGACCAGGCCGACCCATGGATATCTCCACCATCCTCAGCCTCGTCCTCGGCGCCGCCCTCGCCGGCTTCGTGCAGGGCCTCTCCGGCTTCGCCTTCAGCCTCGTCGCCATGTCGGTCTGGGCCTGGACGCTCGATCCCAAGCTCGCCGCGGTGATGGCCGTCTTCGGCGGTCTGACCGGCCAGACCATCGCCGCCTTGTCGGTGCGCCGCGGCTTCGACTTTGCCCGGCTCTGGCCCTTCCTGCTCGGCGGCCTCGCCGGCATCCCGGTCGGCGTCCTGCTGCTGCCGCTGGTCGAGCCCAACCTGTTCAAGGCCGGCCTCGGTATCCTGCTGGCGGTCTGGTGCCCGGTCATGCTGTTCGCGCCGCATCTGCCGCCGGTCCGCTTCGGCGGACGCCTGGCCGACGGTGCGATCGGCCTGATGGGAGGCGTCATGGGCGGCTTCGGCGGCTTCACCGGCGTCTTGCCGACGCTCTGGTGCTCGCTACGGCGCATGGACAAGGACGTGCAGCGCTCCATCGTCCAGAATTTCAACCTCGCGATGCTCGCCGCGACCATGCTCGGCTATGTCCTGGCCGGGAACGTCACGCGCCAGATGTGGCCGGCCTTCGCCATCGTCGCGCCGGCAATGCTGATTCCCTCGCTGCTCGGCGGAAAGCTCTATATCGGCATCAGCGAGCAGGCCTTCCGCCGCATCGTGCTGACCTTGCTGACGCTGTCGGGCATCGCGCTGCTGGCCTCGTCGCTGCCGCGCCTGCTCGGCGGCTGACCGGACGGAACCGTCCCGCGCTTCTACAGGTTATCGATGACGTGCCCGCGCGAACGGGCTAGCTTGCCGCCTCAATTCGACTGATGAGATCAATCATGCCGCGTTTTGCCGCCAATCTCTCGATGATGTTCAACGAGTGGGAGTTCCTCGACCGCTTCAAGGCGGCCTCTGAGGCCGGTTTCGAGGCGGTCGAGTTCCTGTTTCCCTATGAGCATGCTCCCGAGAAGGTCGGGCTGGCGCTCGCCGGCGGCGAGCTCGAGCAGGCGCTGTTCAACCTGCCGCCCGGCGACTGGGCCAAGGGCGAGCGCGGCATGGCCGCCCTACCCGGCCGCGAGGAGGAGTTCCGCGCTGGCGTCGACACTGCGCTGGCCTATGTCCACGAGACCGGCGTCAAGCGCCTGCACATGATGGCCGGCCTCACCGACCCGAATGATCTCGCCGCTCAGAAGGCCTATCGCGCCTCGCTCGCCTATGCCGCCGACAAGCTCGGCGAGCATGGCGTCGACCTGCTGCTCGAGCCGATCAACGGCAAGGACATGCCGGGCTATTTCCTCAACGATTTCGACCAGGCGGCGGCCTATGTCCGCGAGGCCGGCCGGCCCAACGTCAAGCTGCAGTTCGACATGTATCATTGCGAATTGATCCACGGCGATGTCGGCACTCGGCTGGAGGCGCTCTACCCGCTGGTCGGCCATATCCAGATCGCCAATGCCGAGGGCCGGCACGAGCCCGACGGCCCAAGGCCCGACTACCCCGCGCTGTTCGCCCAGCTCGACTCGCTGGGCTATGCCGGCTTCGTCGGCTGCGAGTACCGGCCGCGCGCCGGCACGCTCGAAGGCCTCGGCTGGTTCTCGCCCTGGAAGAAACACGCGTGAGCCCGGGCTTCCCCCATCCGGTGCTGGTGGCCGATATCGGCGGCACCAATTGCCGGCTCTCGCTGGTGCCGACGCCCGGCGCCCTGCATGAGCCGCTGGCAAGGATCAGCACCGGCGCGCATCCGACCCCGGAAGCTGCGCTCGGCTCGGTGCTGTCGACGCTGACGGTGAAGCCGCGCTCGGCCATCCTCGCCGTCGCCGGCCCGCTCGACGGGCGCAAGGCCCAGCTCACCAATGCCAGCTGGCATTTCGACGGTCCCGCGCTCGGCAACGTGCTTGGCTTCGAGCAGGGTCTGCTGGTCAATGATTTCGAGGCGCTCGCCGCCTCGCTCGCCGTGCTCCGGGATCGCGACCTCGTCAATCTTGTCCGCGGCAAGCCCGAGCCGGAAGGCCCGCGCCTCGTGCTCGGCCCCGGCACCGGCTTCGGCGCCGCCGCCCTCTTGCGGCGCGGCGACACCGGCATGCTGGTTCCGACCGAATCCGGCCATATCGGCATCGGCCCGGAGGATCCGACCGAGGTGAAGCTCTGGCCGGCTTTGGCCGAGGGCATTCCGCGCGTCACCATCGAGGAACTCCTCAGCGGCAGCGGCCTCATCCGCCTCCACCGGGCGGTGATGCGGCAATCCGACGTGGCCGAGCCCGATGTCAGCGCCGCCGACGTCACCGCGCTGGCGCTCGACGGCAATCCCGGCGCACTGATGGCGGTGGTCTGCTTCTGGCGGTTGCTGGCGCGCGTTGCCGGCGATCTCGCGCTGGGTTTCAAGGCGACCGGCGGGGTCTATCTCGCCGGCGGCATCGCGCCGCGCATCCTGCCGCTCGCCGACAAAGCGACGATCCACGCCGTCTTCGCCGGCAAGCCGCCGGTCGAGGACCTCGCCGCCCGCTTCGCACTCAACGTGATCACGGCCGACGACCCAGCCGAGCAGGGCCTCGCCGCCATCGCGGCCGCTCCAAGCCGCTTCGGCCTCGACGACCCCGCGCGCTTGTGGTTTGCCTGAGCACTCCGGCGGTCACCCTGCCTCCTTCGAAGACGATTCCCGCCTTGCCCCAGCTCTACGGCATCCAGGTCCTGCGCGCGCTTGCGGCGCTGATGGTCGCGGTCCATCACGTCCAGGCCGATGCCGCCTTCCTCGCGACACGAGCCGGTATTGCGTTCGCGCCGTCCTATGCCCTGCCTTGGAATGCCGGCGTCGACCTGTTCTTCGTCATCTCCGGCTTCATCATGGTGCACTCCTCGGCCGGGCTGTTCGGCCAGCCGGGCGGCGCGCGCCTGTTCATCACCCGGCGCATCGCGCGGATCGTCCCGCTCTACTGGGCCACGACGACGCTCTTCCTCCTTGTGCTGCTCGCCTCGCCCGCGCTACTCAATTCCGGTGCGCCGAGCCCCCAGCAGATCGCCGCCTCCTATCTGTTCTGGCCGATGGCGAATGCCGCGGGCGAGCTTCAGCCGGTCTATTCGCTCGGCTGGACGCTGAATTACGAGATGCTGTTCTACGCCCTGTTCGGAGCAGCGCTGCTCGCGCCCGGCCGGCTGGTCGTGCCGCTGGTCTGCATCGCCCTCGCCGCGTTGGTCGGAACCCAAGCGCTTGCCGGGCCACTGCCCCTGCCCTTCGGCTTCTGGGGCCAGCCAATCGTGCTCGAATTCGCCGCCGGCATGGCGGTCGGCCTGCTACACCGGAACGGTCTTCGCCTCGATGGCCGCCTCCGCTGGCTGATGGCAGCGGCTGGTGTCGCCCTGCTCGTTGCCGCCGCCGGTGACGGCTGGGCCCAGACTTCCTGGGGCGCCGTCGCCCTGCGCGGGCCCGCCGCGCTCCTTCTCGTCACCGCCGCGGCCTGCGGGCGCAACGTCACCGCCCCGTCGGCATTGGTGCGTTCGCTGGCGATTCTGGGGGACGCCTCCTACGCGCTCTACCTCGTCCACCCCTTCGCGATGCGGGCGCTGCGCGAGGTCTTCGCGCGCCTCGCGCCGAGTGCGACCAGCCTCTTCATCGTGCTGGCGCTGATCGCGGCTGTGCTCGCGGCGCTGGCGGTCTATCACTGGTTCGAGCGGCCGATGACCAAGGTGCTGCGGCGGGCGCTGCGAGCTTAGAGGGTCGTCATGGTCGAGCTTGACCCGACCATCTCAGGCCGGAAGAGGCTCCGATAGTGCGTTCTGGTCCTGAGCTTCTCGGATCTGCGCTTCGCTCCGTCCGAGAATGACGCTCTACTTCTTCAGCCGCATTCCCTTCAGCGACTGCCCGACCACGCCGCCGTCGCGCCGGCGCTCCGGCCGCTTGGCGACGATCGTCTCGACATGCTGTTCCTGCGGGAAATAGCCGCGCTCCAGCACTTCGAGCGTATACTCCTCATAGGTCAGGCCGAGTGCCTCGGCCCGCTCCTGTCGCCTCAATGCGATCTCGCGCGGCTTCTTCCAGGCCTTGCGATGGGCGAAGCGCCAGTCGAACGTCCGGCCGATCTCGTCCCGACTGGTTCGCGGCTTGCGCTTCGTCTCCTCGAGCGGCGGGCCGCCATTGTCGCCGATGCGGGCGGGACGAGGCTTGCGCAGGGCCGGCTGCTTCATTGCATAATCTCATATGAGATACAAAACGTATCTCATAGTGGATCAAGCTGAGTTACCTCGCAAGCCCCGGCATGGTGACAGGCGCGCCGCCGCAGTCTATCCCGCCCGCCATGGCTCCTCTGCTTCATCTTCGCGACGTCGCGCTCACCTTCGGCGGCCAGCCCCTGCTGGAATCGGCCGAGATCGCCGTCTCCGCCGGCGAGAAGGTCTGCCTCGTCGGCCGCAACGGCTCCGGCAAGTCGACGCTGCTCAAGATCGCCGCCGGCCTGATCGAGCCCGACAGCGCCGAACGCTTCCTTCAACCTGGCGTCACCGTCCGCTATCTGCCGCAGGAGCCCGACTTCACGGGATTTGCGACCTCGCTCGCCTATGTCGAGGCCGGCCTCGGGCCGGGCGACGATCCCTATCGCGCCCGCTATCTCGTCGAGGAACTCGGCCTCACCGGCGAGGAGGACCCGCAGGCGATGTCGGGCGGCGAATCCCGCCGCGCTGCGCTTGCCCGCGTGCTGGCGCCCGAGCCCGACATCCTGCTGCTCGACGAGCCGACCAACCATCTCGACCTGCCGGTAATCGAATGGCTGGAGGCTGAGCTGAAATCGTTGCGCTCGGCCATGGTGCTGATCAGCCACGACCGCCGCTTCCTCAGCAATCTCTCGCGCGCCACGATCTGGCTCGACCGCGGCCAGACCCGCCGGGTCGAGCGCGGATTCGGCGAGTTCGAGGCCTGGCGCGACGAGGTGCTGGCGCAGGAGGAGCTCGACCGCCACAAGCTCGACCGCAAGATCGCCCGCGAGGAAGACTGGCTGCGCTATGGCGTCAGCGCCCGGCGCACCCGCAACCAGCGCCGTCTCGGCGAGCTGCATGCGCTGCGCGACCAGCGCCGCACCGCCCGCAAGGCCGTGGGCACAGTCAAACTGGAGGCCAGCGAGGCGCAGTCCTCCGGCAAGCTGGTGGTAGAGGCCGTCGGCATCGCCAAGAGCTATGGCGACCGGCCAATCGTCAAGCCGCTGTCGCTGCGCATCGCCCGCGGCGACCGGATCGGCATCGTCGGGCCGAACGGCGCCGGCAAGACCACGCTGATCAACCTCCTGACCGGCGCACTCAAGCCCGATGCCGGCACGGTCAAGCTCGGCACCTCACTGGAGATGGTAACTCTCGACCAGAGCCGCGAAAGCCTCGACCCGGCGACGCCGCTCGGCGACGTGCTGACCGGCGGCGGCAGCGACCAGGTCATGGTCGGCGGCGAGCCGCGTCATGTCGTCAGCTATATGAAGGACTTCCTGTTCCAGCCGCTGCAGCGCGGCACGGCGGTCGGCGCCCTTTCCGGCGGCGAGCGCGGCCGGCTGATGCTGGCCCGCGCCCTGGCCAAGCCTTCGAATCTGCTGGTGCTGGACGAGCCGACCAACGATCTCGACATCGAGACGCTCGACCTGCTGCAGGAACTGGTCGCCGACTATGCTGGCACCGTGCTGCTCGTCAGCCACGACCGCGACTTCCTCGACCGCACGGTATCCTCGGTGCTGATCTCGGATGGCGACGGCGTCTGGACCGAGTTCGCCGGCGGCTATTCCGACATGCTGGCCCAGCGCGGCCGCGGCGTCGGCGCCAGGAGCAAGGTCGCGCCGGAGAAGCAGCCGGCCGAGGCGGCTCCGAAAGCAGCGGCCGCGCCGGCGGCCACGTCGAAGCGCAAGCTCTCCTTCAACGAGAAGCATGCGCTGGAGACGCTGCCGAGGAAGCTGGACGCATTGCAGGCCGAGGCCGGCAAGCTCAACGCAGCGCTGGCCGGCGATCTCTACACCCGCGATCCCAAGCTCTTCGCCAAGGCGACGGCAAGGCTCGACGAGGTCACCCGCGAGATCGCCGAGGCCGAGGAACGCTGGCTCGAGCTGGAGATGCTGCGGGAGGAGATCGGGGCCTGACCCAGCCGCATCGAAGCGGCTCCGATCATGGTAACCCCGTCATGGTCGGGCTTGTCCCGACCATCCACGCCTTCGCTTCCTTGATCGCATGCCATGTTCAAGACGTGGATGCTCGCCACAAGGGCGAGCATGACGGCGCGGCGTCGCTCACCGCAACCGACCCACCCCATACAATTCCGCTATCCGGCCAATCGCGAAAGCGTATTTATCCGGCCGGCCAAATCGTCCCACAGTCGGCGGGCAGATGGAATCCTCGAGGAAGCACCATGAGATTGAAGGGCAAGACGGCGCTGATCACCGGCGCGGCGCAGGGCTTTGGCCTCGGCATCGCCGAGACCTTCGTGCGCGAGGGCGCGCGGGTCGCGGTGCTCGACATCAACGGCGACAAGGCCCGTGAGGCCGCCAAGGCGATCGGCCGCAAGGCCTTCGCCGTCGCCTGCGATGTCGGCAAGGCCAAGAGCGTCGATGCGGCCGTGGCCAAGGTGATCAAGCGCTTCGAGCGGCTCGACATCGTCGTCAACAATGCCGGCATCAGCCATCGCAACCAGCCGATGCTGGACGTGACCGAGGCCGAGTTCGACCGCGTCTTCGACGTCAATGTGAAGTCGATCTTCCTGATGGCCAGGGCGACGGTGCCGCATTTCCGCGAGCATGGCGGCGGCGTCATCCTCAATATCGGCTCGACCGCCGGCGTGCGCCCGCGCCCCGGCCTGACCTGGTACAACGGCTCGAAGGGCGCCGCGAACCTGCTCTCGAAGTCGATGGCGGTCGAGCTCGCCCCCGACCGCATCCGCGTCAACGCGATTGCTCCCGTCGCCGGCGAGACGCCGCTGCTCGCGACCTTCATGGGCGAGGACACGCCGGAGAAGCGCAAGGCCTTCACCGCGACGATTCCCTGGGGTCGGTTCTCGACACCGCAGGACATCGCCAATGCCGCGCTGTTCCTGTGCTCGGACGAGTCCGAGATGGTGACCGGCTCGATCTTGGCGGTCGACGGCGGCCGCTGCGTCTGAGGCGTCAGACGATCCCACCGCCCGTCAGCGGCATCAATTGCAGCTGCTTGACCGTGCCGTCGAGATCGAAGGCACGACGCTCCAGAGAGATGTGAGGGGCCGATGGCGGCCCCTCGATGCGCAGCAGATGCCAGCAGGCGAGCTCGCCATGGCCGCCGCGCGGGCCGATCGAGGCCGAGGGCACGCCGACGATCGGCACATCATGGCCCGGACCCGGCCGCCAGGCCAGCGAGAAGCGGTGATTGTGGCCGTGCAGCACGAGCTCCGCCCCAGCCCGGCGCAGCATCGCCTCGAAGGCGTCGGCATCGACCAGTTCGCGCGTGCGCCTGGCGCCACCGACATAGGGCGGATGGTGGATCAGTACGACGCGGATCAGCCCGTCGGCCTTGGCTTGTGCCAGCAGCTTCTCGGTGACAGCGATCTGGACCGAGCCGACACGCCCGGTCGCCATCAGCGGCAGGGTCGGGATCCCGGTATTCATCCCGATCAGCGCCACCGGGCCCCGCCTGCGATACCAGGGATAGCCCGCCTGCCCATCATCGCTGGCGCACCACGGTGCGAGCTCATACGACAGCGCAGCAAGCGACGAGCGCGTATAGCAGTCGTGGTTGCCCGGCACGAAGCTGACGGCATCGCGCGGACCGAGCGTGTCGAGAAAGGAGAGTGCCGTCTTGAATTCGGTCGGCAGGCCGATATGCGAGACATCGCCTGTGCAGGCGATGTGGTCGGGCTTCTGCGCCAGCATGTCGGCGACGATCAGCCCGAGGATTTCCATGTCATGGGCATGGCGGCGCTTGCGTCGCCAATTGACATATCCGGTCGCGCGCTTGCCGATCAGCTCGCGCAGCGAGAACTTGGTCAGCGGCCCCAGATGCGGGTCGGAGAGATGCGCGAGCGTGAACACGCTCCAGCGCTTGCCTTCAACGCCCGCGCCGCGTCAAGCATGACGGTGGCGGCGGGCGAAGATGACGCAGCCTGAAAGGCTCAGTTGGCCGAGCCCATCAGCTCCGAGACGATGCGCGGATCGGTCAGGGTAACAGCCGGCTTCCAGACGAAGCGGGGCTTGGCGTTCAGGCGAGAGGTGATGAAGGCGAGAAGCATGATAATTCCCCAGCGGTAGTGCGAAGTTTGTGATCCTCATATATGGCGCGTTTGTGTTATAGCGAGGGGAAAAACAGAGTTCTGATATGCAATTGATGCATAGACAATTAATCCCGCACCAGGATTTGCCCAAATCGTGAGCAACGAGGACGGATCAGATCCGCGCTCCGGCGCATCGGGCATCGAGCGGGTGCCGCAAGGCCTGCGGCGGCTGGCTGGGAAGACCTTGCACCTCTATTTTCGCGTGCGGCGCGGCATGACGCTCGGCGTGCGCGCCGCCGTGCTGAATGAGGTCGGCGAGGTCCTGCTGGTGCGTCACACCTACACACCCGGCTGGCACCTGCCCGGCGGCGGCGTCGAGCCGAACGAAACGCTTCACGACGCTCTCGCCAAGGAATTGCGCGAGGAGACCAATATCGCGCTGACCGGCCCGGCCGAGCTGCACGGTGTCTTCCTCAACCGCCATGTCTCGGTGCGCGACCATGTCGCCGTTTTCATCGTGCGCGCCTTCGCGCAGAGTGCGCCGAAGCAGCCGGATCGCGAGATCGCCGAGGCGCGCTTCTTCCCGCTCTCCGCCTTGCCGGAGAAGACGACGCCGGGCACAAGGCGCCGGCTGGCGGAGATCATCGATGGGGCTGCGCGGCCGGACGAGTGGTGAGAGGCAGGTAAAGATCATACATCTCCCCTCGGCCCTCATCCTGAGGAGCGCTCCGCAGGAGCGCGTCTCGAAGGATGCTCCAGGGGGCTCCGGAGACAGCTGGACCATCCTTCGAGACGCCGCTGCGCGGCTCCTCAGGATGAGGGCTAGTGCTCGTATTGAGCCCTATTTCAGCCCGGGCAACATCCGGCGCAGCACACCGTCCTTGCGGATGAAGTAATGGAAGAGCGCCGCGCCGATATGCGCGCAGGCCAGCAGTGCCAGCAGGATGGCGAGCCAGCCATGGATGGACAGCACTCGCTTGGCCACCTCCTCGTTCGGCGCGGCCAGAGCCGGTAGCTCGAACAGGTTGAACACCATCAATGACGGGAACAGCGAAACCCCGATCCAACCGAGCAGCGGCACGATCAGCAGTAAGCCATAAAGTGCCCAATGCACGAGATGAGAGGCGGCCTTCTGCCACCACTCCAGCGTCGGCTCGTCAGGCGGCGCGCCGTGCATCAGCCGGTAGATCAGCCGGCCGGCACTGAGCCAAAGCACGAGGAAGCCAAGCAGTTTGTGGGTGGAGTAGAGCGCGTCGGTCACCCCGTCCCAGATGTCGAGCGTGTTGCCGCGATAGGTCATGGCGAGCCCGAGCGGGATCATCACGAACACGGCCGCGACCGTAAGCCAATGCAGCATGCGCGCCACCGGGCTGTAGACAGTGCTGCGTCCCGCGCCTGTCGTTACCGGGTCATGTCCCTGCGTCATTTCCCTTACGCGCTCCCGGTCGCCATATCTGGTCAGGGTCTGCCGCTGAGACTATTCATCTGGTGTTCAATCTCGCGCTTTTATAGGCCAGTCTGCAATCGGTCGCCGATCATGCCTGTTGCAAGTGCTGCCTTGGAACCACGCAGAAACGGAAACGTTGTAGGAACGCGACGTTGCATCAGGTGCATCTGTCCAGATGGGACGCGCGTAGCTAGCTCAAATTCCTCCGCGCCCTCGGGCGCAATCTGACGGATCTTCCGATGCCTCAGTCGCGTAAGCTTTTCGGCCGGCCGGGTGAAACCGATCTGGTCGCCGTCGACCGCGCTCTCGCCGAGTTCCGCGCCGCCCGCCCCGTGCTGCTGCGCCATGGCGAGGAACTGGCGCTGGCCCTGTCGGCCGAGCTCGCGGAAACCGATCTCACGGCCCGCCTCGACTCCCTGTCCGCCGGAAATGCTCGCCTTGTGCTGAGCGCCGCGCGCCTGCGCCGCCTCGGCGCCAAGGGACGCGCCGAGACCGGCATCCTCGCCATGCCGGTGATCGATCTTGCCCGCGTCGAGACGTTGGCCCTGAAGCTCGACGCCCGCGTTGACGCTCCCGTCGGGCCGGCGGGTGCGCTCGACAACGCCGCGCTGGAGCTCGCTCGCCTTTCGCTGGTGCTGCCGGCGGTGATCCTCGTCCCGGTCTCGGCCGCGCAGGTCGCCGGCGAGCCGCTGATCGAGGTCACCATCGAGGCGGTCAACGGCTACCGCGCCGCGCAGGTTGCGCGCCTTGCGATCGTCGGCCGCGCGCCGGTGCCGCTCGAGGGTGCTCCCGATACCGAATTCGTCGTCTTCCGCGGCGGCGAGGGCCTGCGTGACCAGGTCGCGATCATCGTCGGCAAGCCGGATCTTTCCGCCGCCGTGCCAGTGCGTCTGCACTCGGCCTGCCTGACCGGCGACCTGTTCGGCTCGCTGAAATGCGATTGCGGCGACCAGCTGCGCGAGACCGTGCAGTGGATGGCCGAGAACGAGGGCGGCGTCCTGCTCTATCTCGACCAGGAAGGCCGCGGCAACGGCATCTCCAACAAGATGCGCGCCTACAAGCTGCAGAGCCAGGGCTGGGACACCTACGACGCCGACGAGGTGCTCGGCTTCGATCTCGACCAGCGCCACTTCGACTTCGCCGCCGCGATGCTGAAGCAACTCGGCGTCTCCAGCGTCACGGCACTGACCAACAACCCGCTCAAGGTCGGAGCGATCAAGGCCGCCGGCCTGGAAGTCGCCGCGACCCAGCGCGTGCTCGGCCGCCCGAACGTCCACAATGTCCGCTATCTCGCCTCGAAGCGCGATCGCGCCGGCCACTTCATCGACATGGACGCGCTGATGGCGCGTGCCGCTCCGAAGGATTGATCCCGCGCCGGGCATGGGGCAGGAAGCCGCCATGTCCGATCGGGACCATCACAACATCGAGCCGCCACCCGCGCCCTGGCCGACCGCCCGGGTAATGCTACTCGTCTTTGCCGGCTGGCTAGCCTTGTCCTGGCCCTGGCTGTCTGGCGCCGTCACCATTCCCTGGGATGCCAAGGCGCATTTCCACCCGCAGTTGCAGTTCCTCGCCAGTGCCCTGCACAAGGGGCTCTCGCCGTTCTGGACACCCTTCGTCTTCGCCGGCTCGCCGCAGGTCGCCGATCCGCAATCGCTGATCTTCTCGCCGCCCTTCTTCCTGATCGCCCTGCTCAATCCCAGCCCGGATTTCCGCTGGAGCGACGGCGCCCTGCTCGGCTCGCTGCTCACCGGCGCGCTCTGCCTCGTCCTGCTCTTCCGCGATCGCGGCTGGCATCCGGCCGGAGCGGTCGTCTGCGCCCTCTCCTTCGCCTTCGGCGCCGCCGCCGCCTGGCGTATCCAGCATGTCGGACAGGTGCTGAGCCTGTCCTATTTCGCGGTGACGCTGCTGCTGCTCTCGCGCGCGCTCGAGCGCAGCTCCTGGCGTTATGGCTTCGCCGCAGGCCTCGCCGCAGGCTTCATGGTGCTCGGGCGAGACCAGGTCGCGCTGCTCGGCGTCTATGTCCTCGCCGGGCTGGTGCTCGCGGCCATCGCCATGGCGGACAGGCCGCTGGCGGCGCTGCGCGCCAGCCTGATGCCGCTGCTGCTCGGCATTGTTGGCGCCACGCTGGTCGCAACGGTGCCGATCCTGCTCACCGCCGTCCTCGCCGAGGAATCGAACCGGCCGGTGATCGATCTCGCCGGAGCCGGCAAGGGCTCGCTGCATCCGGGCTCGCTGCTGACTGGGCTGATCGCCAATCTCTACGGCGCATCGGGACCGCTGGAGAATTTCTGGGGCCCGCCCAGCCCCGCCTGGGAGCAGCGCTTCGGCCGGCTCGATCTCTACCTCGCCCGCAACATGGGCGAGCTCTATCTCGGCCTGCTGCCGATACTGCTGGTCGTCGGTGTCGGCACCGTCCGCGGCGCCCTGCTGCGGCGGGAGATCGTCGCCCTCAGCGTGGCGGCGCTGCTCGTGCTGGTCTACGCGCTCGGCCGCTACACGCCGGGCTTCGCCCTGCTCTTCCATCTACCCGGTATAGATTTCTACCGCCGCCCGGCCGATGCGCTCTTCATCCTCGGCGCGCTGCTCTCGATCCTCGGTGGCTACCTCATCCATCTCGTCCTGACCGACACGGCGCCGCACCCGAGCCGTTGGCAGATCGCGCTCGAAATCCTGCTGCTGCTGGCCGGCTTTGGCAGCGCGATCTGGCTCGCCTGGACGGTCGGCCGGCTGCACGTCGCCTTCGTGCCGCTCGTCACCGCCATGCTCTGCCTGATGCTGGTCGCGGGCGCGCTGGTCGCGGCGCGCGGGCTTGCCTTGCAGGGCGCCGGCATGGCCGCGACCATCATCCTCGCCATCGCCATGGTCGTCGATCTCGGCGTCAACAACGGCCCGAGCGAGTCGACCGCATTACCGGCGGAAATGTACGAGGTGCTGCGCGCCGACAGCAGCAACGAGACCATCGCTCTGCTGAAGCGGGAGACCGCCCGCACCGCCGGCCCGGACCGGCGCGATCGCATCGAGCTCGCCGGCATCGATTTCCACTGGCCCAATGCCAGCCTCGTCCACGGGCTCGACAATACACTGGGTTACAATCCGCTCCGGCTCGGCCTCTACAGCCAGGCGACCGGCGCCGGCGATCATGTCGCCTTGCCCGACCAGCGCACTTTCTCGCCTCTGATGCCGTCCTATCGCTCGCTGCTCGCCGACATGCTGGGCCTGCGCTTCATCGCGACCGGCGTGCCGGTCGAGGAAATCGACAAGCGACTGAAGCCCGGCGACCTCGTCCAGATTGCCCGGACCAAGGACGCCTATGTCTACGAGAACCCGCGAGCCTTGCCACGCGTGCTCCTCGTCACCGAAGCGCAGCAGGCCGATTTCGGCGCCATCCTGAAAAGTGGGCAATGGCCTGTTGGCTTCGACCCGCGCCGCACCGTCCTCTTCGACAAGGCGGCGCCGCCTCTGCCGACCGGACCGACGCAGGCCGGAAGCGTCCGCATCCGCAATTACGGCACGACCGAGGTGCTGCTCGATGTCGACGCACCGCGCGGCGGCTTCGTCGTGCTCAACGACGTCTGGCAGCCCTGGTGGCAGGTCGAGGTCGACGGCAAGCCGGCGCAGCTGCTGCGCGCCAACGTCATCTTCCGGGCCGTGCAGGTGCCGCCCGGCCGCTCGACGGTGCGCTTCGTCTTCCGCCCGCTCGACGGCCTCTATCACGCCATCGGCGCGCGGATCCGCAAGGGAAACCCGCCGCCGGTCTGATCAGCCGAGTGCCGCCATCGCCGCGACCGGCAAGGGCCGATGCGCCGCCAGCACCCGCGCGAGCCCGTCCGGAACCACCGCGCCGTCGCGGATCGTCTCGTCGCGATGGATGCCGCCAGCGATGAACAGGCTGTCGAAGCCCATCATCTTCGCGCCGGCGAGATCGGTACGGACCGCATCACCGATCACCAGCACGCGGGCTGGATCGACCTCGCGTCCGCCGCGCGCCTCACGGGCGGCGGCAAGCGCAAGGTCATAGGCCGGGCGGTGCGGTTTGCCAGCCCAGGCGACATGGCCGCCGAGTTCCTCATAGATCGTCGCCAGCGCGCCGGCGCAAGGCAGCAGATCATGGCCGACATGAACGACGAGGTCGGGGTTACCGCAGATGAAAGGCAGCCCGCGCGCGGCGAAGCGCGACAGGAGCGGCCGGTACTGCTCCGGCTGCTCGCGGCGATAATCGTTGAGCTCGGTCGCGACGACGAACTCGGCCTCGGCCTCATCGACAAGCTCGATGTCGAACCCGGCGAACACCGCCCGGTCCTCGTGCCAGCCGATATGATAGGCCTTGCGCAGATGCGTCTCGGCGATCAGCGCCCGCGTCA
This sequence comes from Allobosea sp. NPDC003192, assembly GCF_050275675.1. Lineage (NCBI taxonomy): Bacteria > Pseudomonadati > Pseudomonadota > Alphaproteobacteria > Hyphomicrobiales > Alloboseaceae > Allobosea > Allobosea sp. NPDC003192. The sequence goes on along the minus strand of NZ_JBNNPK010000005.1, from coordinate 154,349 downwards.
CGTCGCCCGAGGTCACCAGCCTGTCCCAGGCGGCGCGCGGCACGCGCTTGCCGTCGAGCACGCCGGCGATCTGCTCGGAAGGGCCCGGCGCGTTCGAGAGCAGCACCACCGTGCCGCCGCCCTCGCGATAGCGCATCAAGGCTTCGCAGGCCGGATCGAGCGCCAGCACACCGTCATGGACGACGCCCCAGACATCGCTGATTAGCACGTCGTAGCGGGCGAGCAGCGCGCCCGCTTCCATCAGGACTGGAACGCTCATGCCCGGCCAGCCGCCTCTTGCGCGATCCGCGCCTCGACCTGCGCGCGACGCGGCAGCGGCGCCACCGCGCCATAGCCCAGCGTCGACAAAGCCGCCGCGACATTGGCATAGGCACCGGCAGCGAAGGCGTCGCCAGTGCGGATATATTCGGCGAGGAAGGCGCCGTCATAGCAGTCGCCGGCGCCGGTCGCGTCGATCGCATCGACCTTGATCGGCACGAAGCGCTGGCGCTTGTCCGGCGTCGCCACCAGCGAGCCCTCATGGCCGAGCGTCAGCGCCACGACCTTGGCGCCGAGCTTGAGGTAGAAATCGACGATCGCGTCCGGCTGCTCCAGCCCGGTCAGCAGCTTGGCGTCGCCATCGCCTGGCAGGACGATGTCGGCCATCTCGCAGGCGGCGTGCACGATTGCCCGCGCCCGCGTCAGCGGCCACAGCTTCAGGCGCAGATTGGTGTCATAGGCGGTCAGCACGCCGTTCTCGCGCGCCGTTGCGAAGGCCTCGAACACCGCATCGCAGGCGCTCGCCGAAATCGCCTGGCTGATGCCGGAGGCCTGGATCACCTTGGCCGAGGCGATGAGATCCCTAGGTAATTGCGCCGGACCGTAGAGGCTCGCGGCCGAACCGGCGCGCAAATAGGAGAAGACATGGCCCTGCGGCCCGTGGGAGACGAAATAGAGCCCGGTCGGCGCCGAAGGATGCGTCGAGACATGGGTGTCATCGACGCCCTCCTCGGCCCACACGGTCCGGAAGGTACGGCCGGGCTCGTCATCGCCGAGAGCGCCGACATAGGCGACCTTCGCCCCCTGCCGCGCCGCCGCGATCGCGCAATTGGAGGTGTCGCCGCCAAGCCCGAAGCGATAGGCGCCGGCCTCGCCCCGGGTCGCGTTGAACTCGCCGAGGGGCTCACCGATACAAACGATATCCGTCATGAATCCAAACCGAGAAGAGCGACCGCAGGCGCGATGGGTGTTCTCACTAGAGCATTGCTGGCCATGGTCAAAAGGCTTTGACCGGCAAGCGGCTATTCCGCCGCCTCGCGGCTCTCCGACGTCACCAGCAGCGCATCAGCCAGCCTGACGATTTCCTGGCGCAGTGCTGCTTCCCCGGCCGCCTTGCCGCCGTTCTGCTTGCGCAGCGCCGCGAGCTCGCGCTTGAGCCCGGCGCGATCGGCTCGGGCCTGGTCGCGGGCGCCCTGGACCGTGCCGAGCTCGGCATGCAGTGCCTCGACCATCTCGTCGCGCTCGCGCAGGGCCGCGCGATGAGCCGCCGCCTCGCTCGCGAGCTGCTCCTTAAAGCGAACTTCGGCCGCGGCAGCAGCCTCGATCTTGCTCTCCAGCGCCTTGATCTTCTCCAGCGTCTGTGCGTGGTCGGCGGATGCCTGCGTCATGGCCGCCTCCTGCTTTGCAATCTCCGCCCCGAGCTTGACGGCGTTGGCATCGGCCGCGCGCAGCGTAGCCTCGGCCTCGTTCGCCCGTGTCGTAAGGGCGTCGGCCCGCAATCGCTCGCTGTCGCGATCCAGCTTCATCGCGGAAAGGCTCGCGCGTGCCTCGGCCAGCGCCGCTTCCGCTGTAGCGAGCCGCGCCGAGAAATCGTCGCGCTCACCCTCCAGCTTGAGCCTGAGCGTGCCGGCCTCGACCAGAGCGAGGCGCTGGCGATCATGCTCATTGGTGAGGGCCGAGAGCGCCTGATCGCGCTCGACGAGGGTCGCACCGGCGCTGTCGTGCAAGGTCCTGAGTTCGCCGAGCTCGTGGCTGCGGGCTGCAAGATCGGCCGAAGTGCCGCTCAGCGCCTGCCGGGTCTCGGCTAGCTGCGCCTCCACGGCCGCGAGATCGCCGACGCGGCTCGACAAGGTCGCCTGCGTCGTCTGGTGCCCGGCGCTCTCCGTGGCCAGCGCCTCGCGCGTCTCCTTCAGCTCCCGCGTCCGTTCCGCCAGTTCCGCCTCGAGCATCTCGATCCGCCGCCTGCGCTCGGCGAGATCCGTTTCCAGGCGGCCGATCGCCATGTCGCGCCGGCCGATCTCGCTCATTGCGCCGGCCTTGGCGGCAAAGCCGCTCTCGGCCTTCTGCTCCAGCGTCCGCTCGCGGATCGCCAGCTCGGCGCGCAGATGGTCGCGGTCGGCCGCGATCTCGGCGAGGGACAGCGGGAAAGCGGCCTCGGCCCGCCGCCGCGCCAGCCGATCGGCCCGGCGGCTCAGCGCCGGCAACGCCGAAAGGGCGAGCAGGCTGGCGCACAGGAAGCCGAGCGCAACGAGCATGACGGCTTCGATCAAGGCGGGGCGGCTCCGGTTTCTGCGATCAGCCTGGCCTCAGGCTGCCATGCCCTGATAGATAAGGCCAGCAGCCGGCAATTGTCAGGTCAGAATGGGTTCCAGGTCGCCTCGGGCGTGAACTTCAGGTAGCCCAGATTGACGCCGAGCCGCCAGCCGACGCCGGTACGGATCGGCACGATCGTCACCCCCTCGGCCGCCAGCGCGGTAAAGCCGAAGCCACCAACGAAATAGACCGAGCCGTCGACCCCGGCGAAACGCTGGTAGAGCGCGCGCACGCTCGGCAGGTTGTAGACCAGCATCATCGTACGGGCGCCGTCACCGCCGAAATCGAAACCGACCGACGGCCCCTGCCAGTACACCTTGCGGTCGCCGGCATTGCGGGTGAACAGCGTGCCTTCGCCATAGCGCAGACCGCCGACGAAGGCGCCGGACGCCTCCTGGCCGAGCACATAGCCGTTCGGCTCGCCCCAGCGGCGCACGGCTTCCTCGATCGTCAGCGCGAGGCCGCGCGAGACATTGCCGAAGAACTGGTGGCCAGAGGTGACCAGCTCGTTCTGGGAGAAGGAACGCTCGCTCTGCTGAGCGGCAGCGGGACCGGCGGCAAAGCCTGCTCCGAGCAGCATGGCGCTGGCAAGCAGGGCACGGCGGGTATGGTTCATCTCATCGTCTCCAGGCAAGCGCCGGGCATGGGCATTCGGCCTCCTGCCGGGATGGCGTCGACGGCGGACCGCGCGAATCAGCGCGATCACGGTAACCTCCTGGATACGCCGTATGTGTATCCAAGCGGTGAACCGCGGCGCAGGACACGCCGTGACACGACACGAACCAAGGATTGGTTGGCGATGAAGGCCGCAGCAAGGCATGCCGGATCCCTGTTTGCCGGCATCGTGACAGGCTGCGCGCTCCTTGTGTCCGCGGCGACGAGCCGAGCCTCCACCCTCCCCCCGGGCCTGCCGGACCTACCCAATCTCGGCGAGGCCATGCAGCGCGACAACCGCACTGGCTTTGCGCTCTCCGGCTTCGATCCCGTCGCCTATTTCCTGAACGACGCCGCGGTGCCCGGACTGCCCGCCTACGAACTGGTCCATGAAGGGACGGTCTGGCGTTTCGCCAGCGCCGCCAATCGCGACGCCTTCCGCGAGGCGCCGCAGGTCTACACCCCGCGCTTCGGCGGCTTCGACGCCAGCGGCGTGGCAGATGGGCGCGTGGTCGATGCCGATCCGCGCCGCTTCGCGGTCATCGGCTCGCGGCTGTATTTCTTCCGCAGCGACGAGAACCGCCGGCGCTTCCTCACGGAGGCGGCTCTGCAGAAGAAGGCTCAGGAGCGCTGGCCGAGCGTGGCGACCTTGGTCGCACGCTAGATCGCGGTGATTTTGGATCGCACCGATCCAAAATCATAAAGCGTGATCGATTCTAGGGGTTTAGAGCAGGATTTCTGCGAAAAACCGGTTCTCGCTTCTTCGCATCCTGCTCTAGGCTCGCTCAGCAACGACAGGTCGCCGCCTTCTCGATCGCGAGCCGGGCCAGCCGCTCGCAGCCTGCAGCGACGAAGGGAGGGTTGCGGAAATCCCGCTCGACATTGCCATAGAGCGGCTTTTCGCCGTCGAGGGTCAGTACCACGCCGCCGGCAGCGCCGAGGATCGCATCGCCTGCGGCGATGTCCCATTCCATGGTCGGGCCGCCGCGCACATGCAGATCGGCCTCGCCCGAGGCGATCAGCCCGAATTTCACCGCCGACGACACCGGCGCGCCATCCCCCTTTGCAACCGCGGCCGCGACGCCCGCGCTCACCGTATCGCCGTGGAAGCGGCTGACCAGCATCCGCGGCCCTTCCGCCGGCTCGGTCCGGACAAGGGCCTGCCGGGGAGCCCCGAGCGGCTTCGCCTCGGCATCGAGGTCCTGCGAAAAGCTCCGCTCGCCACCATACCAGAGCCGGCCGATGGCAGGCGCGGCGATTGCCCCGGCGAGCGGGCGCCCCTCCCGGATGATAGCAATGGCGACGCAATAGCTGTCGCCTGAAGCGAGGAATTCGCGCGTGCCATCGAGCGGGTCGAGCAGGATGAAGACGGAAGCCGGCGCAACCTCGCCGACGCTCTCCTCGCTGATCACCGGAAAGCCCGGCAGGAGTTCGCCCAGGGCCTGCTTGGCGGCGAAATCGGCGGCGAGGTCGGCGGAGCAGACCGGAGAGCCATCGGCCTTGAGCTTGACGTCGCGCGCCGCCCGCTTCGCCAGCAGCACCGCAGCCGTGCGCCGCGCCGCTTCGCCGAGCGAGCGTGCGAGCCCGTCCCGGTCGGTCAGGCGTGGATCATCGTGAGCGATGGTCATGTCGAACCAGTCTCGCCGGCGCCGAATGCCAGAATCCATCCATGCCGGGCGGCGCCTCCGGCGATATCAATCCGTTAGCTAGTGCATGGGACGCCAAAGTAAAAGCCGGCTCGCCTTCTGGCAGCCATCTTGCCCGGACATGGCGAAGGATATGCACGCCATGGGAGTGTGCCGCCGCTATGGTTAACCAGCTGCAAACCACCCCGGCGCATGCTGCGCCCATCGACATGGGGCGAACGTCGCCCTGATTCTCTTGACCGCAGGACCGGATCATGACCGCCATCTCACTCGAGCCGCTCGATCTGGCCGCGCTTCTCTGCAGCCGCGTCTGCCATGACGTGATCAGCCCGGTCGGCGCCATCGTCAACGCGCTCGAAGTCCTCGAGGAAGACGATCCCTCGATGAAGGAATTCGCGCTCGACCTGATCAAGAAGAGCGCCCGCAACGCCTCCGCCCGGCTGCAATTTGCGCGTCTCGCCTTCGGCGCGGCCGGCTCGGCAGGGGCGATGATCGATCTCGGCGACGCCGGCGCCGTCGCCAACGGCTTCCTCAACGACGAGAAGCTCTCGCTCGATTGGGAAGCGCCGCGCGCTCTCCTGCCCAAGAACCAGGTCAAGCTGGTGCTCAATCTGCTCGTGCTGGCGACGCAGGCAATCCCCCGCGGCGGCAAGATCACCTGCCGCTGCACCGTCACCGGCGAGCAGGGCAGCTTCGCCATCACCGCGACCGGCTCGCATGCGCGCATCCCCGCCCATGTCGAGGACCTGATCGCCGGACGTTCCGAGACCGGCGCCATCGACGCCCACGCCGTCCAGCCGCTCTACACCGGCATGGTCGCCCGCGCCGCCGGAATGAAGATCGCCTTCGCGATCGACGGGGACACCGTCAGCATCGGCGCGGACCCCGCCTGAAGCACCGGAAGAACGCGCCAGACGGATCGGTATTCCGCACGGTTTCCGCTCGCTCTCAACAGATCATAAACCCTTGCACCGCAATATCCGCGGCAGCATCGGTGGCGTGAGTGAGCGGTCCTTGCATGGACGAGTTGCTGCAAGAGTTTCTGGGAGAGACCGGCGAGCATCTCGACATGGTCGATCGCGAGCTCGTCCGTTTCGAGCAGGAGCCGAACAACGGCGATATCCTGCGTAACATCTTCCGGCTCGTCCACACCGTCAAAGGCACCTGCGGCTTCATCGGCCTGCCACGGCTCGAAGCGCTGACACACGCGGCCGAATCCGTCATCGGCCAGTTCCGGGACGGCGCCAGCGTCTCGTCGAGCGCGGTCACCGCGATCCTGGAGACGATCGACCGGATCAAGGAGATCATGGCCGAGCTTGCCGAGAAGGGGCAGGAGCCGCCGGGTCACGACGCCCAGCTGATCGACGAATTGCGCGGCCTGGCGGAACGGGCCAAGCACGAGTTGGCCGCGCGGCAGACGCAGGCCCCGCTCGATCCGGTCGCCGCCTATCTGGCGCGCACGGCCGGGACCCGCTCGGCCGAGATGGCGATGAGCCCCATCGCCGACGAGATGGACCTGGTCTTCCGCACGGCGCCAAGCCCGCTCGACCAGCCCGGCATGGCCCATGGCGAGGCTGGCAGGGATGCGAAGATCGCCGGCCCGGCGACGCTGCGCGTCAATGTCGATACGCTCGAACACCTGATGACCATGGTCTCGGAGCTGGTGCTGACCCGCAACCAGCTGCTCGAGATCTCGCGCCGACAGGAGGATGCCGGCCTGAAGGCGCCGTTGCAGCGGCTCTCCCTCATCACAGCCGAGCTGCAGGACGGCGTGATGAAGACGCGCATGCAGCCGATCGGCAACGCCTGGTCGAAGCTGCCGCGCATCGTTCGCGATCTCTCCACCGATCTCGGCAAGAAGATCGAACTGGTGCTGGAAGGAGCCGAGACAGAGCTCGACCGCCAGTTGCTCGACCTGATCAAGGATCCCCTCATCCACATGGTGCGCAACTGCGCCGACCATGCGATCGAGGAGCCGCAGGAGCGCGCTGCGCTGGGCAAGTCCGAGACCGGTACGATCCGCGTCTCGGCCTATCACGAGGGCGGTTCGGTCACGATCGCGATCTCCGATGACGGCCGCGGCATGGACGTCGCCCGCATCCGCCGCAAGGCGATCCAGCGCGGGCTGGCGACGGAGGCCGAGGCCGAGCGGATGAGCGAGTCGCAGCTCCTGCGCTTCGTCTTCCACCCGGGCTTCTCGACCTCGGATTCCGTCACCGCGATCTCCGGGCGCGGAGTCGGCATGGACGTCGTCAAGGTCAATGTCGACGCGATCGGCGGCATGATCGACATCGCCAGCATCGCCGGCACCGGCACCACGATCACGATCAAGATCCCGCTGACGCTGGCGATCGTCTCGGCCCTCATCGTTGCGACCGAGGGGCAACGCTTCGCCATCCCCCAGGTGGTCGTGCGCGAGCTCGTGCGGGTCAAGGCCGAGGGCGAGCACCGCATCGAGCGCATCAACAACGCTCCCGTGCTGCGCCTGCGCGAGCGGCTGCTGCCGATCATCGCGCTGGCCGGGGTGATGACGAGGACAGCCGACGCCCCGATCGCCGACGACGGCTTCATCGTGGTGACCCAGATCGGCGAGCGCCAGTTCGGCATCCTCGTCGAGGCCGTGTTCCACACCGAGGAGATCGTGGTGAAGCCGATGTCGACGCGCCTGCGTCACATCCCGCTCTTCTCCGGCAACACCATCCTCGGCGACGGCGCCGTGGTGCTGATCGTCGATCCCAACGGCGTGGCGCGCCTCGTCGGCGTGGCGGCGGGACAGGACGAGATCGCCGCGGATGAACCCGTCGAGATGGGCTCTCCGGTCGAACGCACCACGATGCTGGTCTTCCGGGCGAGCAAGGACAAGGTGCAGGCCGTTCCGCTCTCCCTCGTCACCCGTCTCGAGGAGGTCGAAGCCGGGCTGTTCGAGAATGGCGCCGGACGCACTTTGCTCAACTACCGCGGCCGGCTCATGCCGGTGGTTCCGATCGAAGGCTGCGCGCTCCGCCAGACCGGCCTGCAGCCGCTGGTGATCTTCTCGGAAGGCGATTTCAGCATGGCGCTGGCGGTCGACGCCATCGTCGATATCGTCGACGAGGTGCTCGACATCGAGATGCTGGCCATGCCCGAGCATGGGCTGCTCGGCTCGGCGATCATCCGGGGCCGCGCCACCGAGATCCTCGACCTCGCGCATTACCTGCCGAAGGCCAATCCGAACTGGCTGCACCTGCGTCGCGGCGATATGGACGGCCCGCGCGTCCTGCTGATCGAGCCCTCCGAATTCCTGCGCGAGATGCTCGCTCCCGTGCTGAAGGCCGCCGGCCTGCAGATCATCCATGCTGCGGATCCGGCAATGGCGGCCGGTCTAGCTTCGGGCAGTGCCGAATTGAGCGCCATCGTCGTCGACCTCGATCGCGACGCCGAAGCGGCTTTCGCCCTCGCAGCGCGGCTGCGTGCCGAGGACCGGCATGCCGAACTGCGCATCATCGGCCTCACCAGCCTGCCGACCCCGGAGCTGCACGTTGCCGCGGCCCAGGCGCGGTTCGACGAGGTCGTCGCCAAGTTCGATCGGCGCGCGCTGATCGCGGAACTCGCCGAAACCCGTCCCAGATTGAGGCGAGCCGCATGATCGAACCGAATGACGAGAGCAGATCCGGTCTTTCGGCCTTCGAGGACTCGCTCGACTACGTCACCGTGACGGTGGGCGGGCAATTGCTCGGCCTGCCGATCGGGCGCGTGCAGGACGTGTTCATCGCCACGCGCATCACGCCGGTGCCGCTGGCTCCGCAGGAGATCGTCGGCCTGATCAACCTGCGCGGGCGCGTCGTCACCGCGATCTGCATGCGCCGGCGCATGCGCTACGCCGAGACCTACGCCATACCGACCGGCGCCGAGGAGCACGAGCTGACCGCCGTCGGACTCGACCAGGGTGGCGAGGCCTTCGCCCTGATCGTCGACGCGGTCGGCGAGGTGATGCGCCTGAGCCGCACGACCTTCGAGCCCGTGCCGATCCATCTCGATCGCGCCTGGGCGACCATCGCCAAGGGCGTCCACCGCCTCGACGATCGCCTGCTCGTGGTGATCGACGTTGACGCCGTCCTCAATATCGAATTGCCGATCGCCGCCTGACGATCCGCCGCCTGGAGCCATGTCATGAAATATTGCCTCGTCGTCGACGACTCGGCGGTCATCCGCAAGGTCGCCCGCCGCATCCTGGAAGGGCTGCAGTTCCGCATCGCCGAAGCCGAGGACGGCGCGCGCGCCATCGACGCCTGCAAGGGCGAGATGCCGGACGCGATCCTGCTCGACTGGAACATGCCGATCATGGACGGCTACGATTTCCTGCGGAATCTGCGCCAGATGCCGGGCGGCAAGCGGCCCAAGGTGGTGTTCTGCACGACCGAGAACGACATCGCGCATATCGCCCGCGCCATGCATGCCGGCGCCGACGAATACATCATGAAGCCGTTCGACAAGGAGATCGTCGCTTCGAAGTTCCATCAGGTCGGCCTGCTCTAGAGTTGAGCCGCATTCGACAGTCCCGCTCTCCCACCGCTTGCCCCCATGACCGCCACGCCGCATTTCGCCGACCGGCCAGCAGCGCGCCCGAGCACCGTGGTGATCGCCGACGATTCCGTGGTGGTGCGGGGATTGTTCGCGCGCTGGCTCGGCGAGAGCGGCCGCTTCCAGGTCGTCGGCGTCGCGGGTGACGGCGAGGCGGCCATCGAGCATGCCGGGCGCCATCACCCCGACATCATGGTGCTCGACCTCGACATGCCCGTGCTCGACGGGGTGGAAGCCCTGCCCCGGATCGTCAAGGAGAGCCCCCGGACAGCCGTCCTGCTGACCACCACGCTCACCGAGCGCAATGCGCAGCTGGCGCTGCAATGCATGAGCATGGGTGCCGTCGACGTCCTGCCCAAGCCCGATAGCCGTAGCGGCCTGACGCTCTCGCTCGATTTCCGTAGCGAGCTGCTCGCCAAGCTCGGCAGCATCGCCCAGTCCCGCCTCCGCGAGGGCGAGACCGCGCCCGACAGCAGCGCCCCCATCGCGATGCCCAACGGGGTCGCCGACCTGCGCCCGCTGGTCTCGGTGATGCCGCGCTACCTCGTCATCGGCGCCTCGACTGGCGGCCCGCGCGCCGTCGCGCGCGTCCTCGCCGACCTCGGCGATGCTCTCGCCAACCTGACCACGCTGGTCGTCCAGCACATGCCGCCGCTGTTCACCGCCTCCTTCGCCGACCAGATCGCGCAGCAGCTCGGCGTGCCGACGCGCGAACCGCATGACGGCGAGCGGCTCGCCCGCGGTACGATCTATGTAGCGCCGGGCGGGCGCCATCTCGGCATCGAGCGCAAGCTCGGCCATATCGTCGCCAGCATCGGCGACGGTCCGCCAGTCCATTTCTGCCGCCCGGCGGTCGATGTCCTCTTCGCCGAGGCCGCCCGCCATCTCGGCCCGGCCGCGCTCGGCCTGATCATGACCGGCATGGGCAGCGACGGGACCGATGGAGCGACCGCCCTGCGTCGCGCCGGTGCCGCCGTGATCGCCCAGGACGAATCCTCCAGCACTGTCTGGGGCATGCCGGGCTCGGTGGTGCGCGCCAGGCAGGCGAGCGCCGTGCTGCCGCTCGGCGGCATCGGCCCGGCCATTCGCACGTTGGTCGGCGGGAGTCGGCCCGCATGACCGAGTTCGATTTCGACTTCCTGCGTGTGCTGCTGCAGCGCCGCTCCGGCCTCTTCCTCAGCACCGAGAAGCGCTATCTCGTCGAGAGCCGCCTCGGCATGCTTTGCCGCCGCCGCGGCATCGCCAGCATACCGGCCCTGGTCATCCAGCTGCGCACCAGCTCCGCGTCGGAGCTCGAGGCCGCCGTCATCGAGGCGATGACCACCAACGAGACCCTCTTCTTTCGCGACCGCACGCCTTTCGACCTGTTCCGAGACATCGTCCTTCCGGAAAAGCTCGCCGCCAACGGCGAAACCCGGACGCTGCGCATCTGGTGCGCGGCAGTCTCCACGGGCCAGGAAGCCTATTCGCTCGCCATGCTGCTCGACGAGGCCACCGACCGCTTCGCCGGCTGGACGATCGAGATCCTCGGCACCGACATCTCCACCGAAGTGCTGGACCGGGCGCGCCAAGGACTCTACAGCCAGTTCGAGATCCAGCGCGGCCTGCCGATCCAGCTCCTGCTCAAACATTTCCGGCAGGAGGGCGACAAATGGCGGCTCTCCGAGCGCATCCGCGACATGGTCACGCTCAGGCAGCACAACCTGCTCGAGCCGAATCACCAGCTCGGCCAATTCGACGTCATCTTCTGCCGCAACGTGCTGATCTACTTCGACGTCCCGACCAAGGCCCGGGTCATGGCCGCGCTCGCCGAGCGGCTCGCCAGGAACGGCGCCTTCATCCTCGGCGCGGCCGAGACCGTGATCGGCATCACCACGACCCTGGTGCCCGACCCGCAGCATCGCGGCATCTACCGCGACGCCGCCTCGACCGCGCAGGTCCGCCGGCCGCCCTTCCCCGCTACACCCGAGCTCGGCGGTGCGTTTCCGCGGAAGATCGCGCGGCCCTGATCACCCCACGGCCCGCTGGAGTTCTCAAGGCTTTTCGGCCGACAAACAAAAACCCCGCCTCGCGGCGGGGTCCCCGTTCACCTGTCGTGTACATCCGACGATCAGGCGATCTAACCGTTAGGCGTCGATGATGACGCCGTGATGACGCAGATCAAGCCGGGATGCGCTCTTCGGCATCGCTGGGCTCGCGCAGGACGTAGCCGCGGCCCCAGACCGTCTCGATGTAATTCTTGCCGTCAGAGGCGTTGGCGAGCTTCTTGCGCAGCTTGCAGATGAAGACGTCGATGATCTTCAGCTCGGGCTCGTCCATGCCGCCATAGAGGTGGTTCAGGAACATTTCCTTGGTCAGCGTCGTGCCCTTGCGCAGCGAGAGCAGCTCCAGCATCTGGTATTCCTTGCCGGTCAGATGCACGCGCTGGGCATCGACCTCGACGGTCTTGGTGTCGAGGTTGACGACGAGGTCGCCGGTCGTGATCACCGATTGGGCATGGCCCTTCGAGCGGCGCACGATGGCGTGGATGCGGGCGACGAGCTCGTCCTTGTGGAACGGCTTGGTCAGATAGTCGTCGGCGCCGAAGCCGAGGCCCTTCACCTTGTCCTCGATGCCGGCGAGACCGGAGAGAATCAGGATCGGCGTCTTGACCTTGGCGACACGCAGGGAGCGCAGCACCTCGTAGCCCGACATGTCCGGCAGATTCAGGTCGAGCAGGATGATGTCGTAGTCGTAGAGCTTGCCGAGATCGACGCCCTCTTCGCCCAGATCGGTCGTATAGACGTTGAAGCTCTCGGACTTGAGCATCAGCTCGATGCTTTGAGCGGTCGCGCTATCGTCTTCGATCAGCAGAACCCGCATGTCACGTCCCCAATTTCGCCCCGAGGCCAGCGATCCCGTTGAACCACCCAAGACCCTCGTAGTCCTGGGGACGAACGCTTGCCCGATGAAACGCCACGCGACACGCTACGGGGAAATGGTTAACAAACCCTGATTCCCGGGCGCAAGCGCTTCTTGGCAGAAGGTTGACGATCCTTGTCCAGGTGAGTCGAATTTGACACGGATCGTTCGAGCTTCGGCCGCGAAAGCGCCTTTCGCGGAAGCTCGCATCGGGGAAACGGGCGAAAATCGATCGGTTCCACGACGCAGCTTCGAAACGTAGTGTTAATCACTCCGCTTAATGGAAGGTAAACGGCAGGGATCATGAGCGGCACTTCGCCCGGACAGGACCGGTTATCCACACTCGCCACCATGATCGGCGAGCTCGAGGCCACCTCCGTCTATGGCCGAGTCACCGCCGTCCGCGGCCTGCTCGTCGAAGTCTCCGGCCCGATCGCGGCGATGAGCCTTGGCGGGCGCGTCGGCATCGAGATCGCCCCCGACGTCCGCGTCCCCTGCGAGGTCATCGGCTTTTCCGGCGAGAAGGCGCTGGTCATGCCCTATGGCGGGCTCGACGGCGTCCGCCGCGGCTGCCCCGCCTATGTCGACCGCACCATAGCGGGTCTGCGCCCAACCATGGCCTGGCTCGGCCGCGTCGTCGACGCGCTCGGCCGGCCGGTCGACGGCGGCCCGCCCTTGCCGCAGGGCGAGCACACCATCCCCTTCCGCAACGACCCGCCACCGGCCCATGCCCGGCGGCGCGTCGGCCCACCGCTCGATCTCGGCGTGCGCGCCCTCAACACCTTCCTGACCTGCTGTCTCGGCCAGCGCATGGGCATCTTCGCCGGCTCGGGTGTCGGCAAATCGGTACTTTTGTCCATGCTCGCGCGCTATGCGCGGGCGGACGTCAACATCATCGGCCTCGTCGGCGAGCGCGGCCGCGAGGTCCAGGAGTTCCTGCAGGACGATCTCGGTCCGGACGGTCTCGCCCGCTCGATCGTCGTGGTCGCGACCTCGGATGAGCCGGCGCTGATGCGCAAGCAGGCGGCGCTGACCACGCTGACGCTGGCCGAATTCTTCCGCGACCAGGGTCTGCAGGTGATGTGCCTGATGGATTCGGTCACGCGCTTTGCCATGGCGATGCGCGAGATCGGCCTCGCCGCCGGCGAGCCGCCTACGACCAAAGGATATACGCCGACCGTCTTCGCCGAACTGCCACGCCTGCTCGAGCGCGCCGGCCCCGGCACCGGCGACGGCGCGATCACCGGGCTCTTCACCGTGCTGGTCGACGGCGGCGACCATGACGAGCCGGTCGCCGACGCGGTGCGCGGTATCCTCGACGGCCATATCGTGATGGAGCGCTCGATCGCCGAGCGCGGCCGCTACCCGGCGGTCAACATCCTGAAATCGGTGTCGCGCACCATGCCGCGCTCCTGCGATCCGCTTTATTATCCCGTCGTCCAGAAGGCGCGCGCCACGCTCGCGACCTATGCCGACATGGAGGAACTGATTCGGCTCGGCGCCTATCGCCAGGGCGCCTCGGCCGAGGTCGACGAGGCGATCCGGCTCAATCCGGAGCTCGAAGCCTTCCTGAAGCAGGCCAAGGACGAAGCGACCGCCCTCGGCGACGGCTACGCCCGGCTCGCCCGAATCATGGGGATGTGAACTCACAGCCGGCCGACATGGTCGAGCAGCGCCAGCGCCGCTTCTGACGCCCAGTCCGCCTCGCCGAGCATGTAACCGCGCACGCCGCCCCGCCGGTCGATGACGTAGATCACCGGTAGCCCCTCCGCAGTCGAGAGCGGTTGCCCGCCTCCTGCAGCCGCGAGCGCCTTGCCGGCCCGGTCATAGAAGACCGGCAAGCGCCTGACGCCGAGGCGCTTCAGATAATCCCTGACATGCGGAAGCTCGCGCTCATCTGTGCTGATCGAGACGATCTCGACGTTTCGGGCTCGGAAGTCGGCGAGCTGGCGCTCGAAGCGCGGCAAGGTGATTCGACAGACCGGGCACCATGTCGCCCAGAGATAGACGAGGCAGACCTTGCCCGGCACCGACTGGGCGACGGAAGGCTTGCCGTCCAGTCCCTGCAGGGTGAGCGGCGCCATCGGCTCGACCGGATCGAACTCGATGAACTGGTAGCGCGCGGTCCGGAACTGCGGCAGCCGCGTCTGAGCGACCGCCGGCCCCGCGAGCAGTCCGAGCGAGGCTTGCAAGGCGAGGCGGCGGGTCATTGAACAGGACGGCATCAGGTCTTCGGCTCGCATGCGTCGAAACGGCGGCGTGATAGGCCGGCCCGGGCCGTGCCCCTATGCACGATCGCGTCAGTGACGCAGCCGACCTTGTCGTTTCCGAGACGAGGTCAGGCACGCAGCCGCCGCACCAGCATGATCATGGCGAGCAAGGCGAAGCTCTGGATCGCCGCAGACACCACCAGCGTGCCCGATGCACCGAGCCGCTCGACCATCAGCGCGAACAGCAACGGCGCCGCGGCGAAGGTCAGGTTCTGCGGCACGGTCAGGCGGCCCAGCATCGCGCCGAAGCCCGCGCGGCCGAACAAGGCCAGCGGCAGCGTCGCCCGCGCCACGGCGATCACGCCCATCGCGGCGCTGAACAGTATGACGAAGGCGATCGCGAGAGCGCTGGAGCCCGGCGCGACCGCCATCAGCAGGCAGGCCGCCGGCCCGAGCGTCAACCCGGCCAGCGCCACTCGCTCCACGGGAAGGCGCTCGCCCGCCACCGCATCGACAGCCCGGGCGATCATCGTCGCCGGGCCGCTCAGCGAGGCAATCGTCACCGCGGTCGCACCGCTGATCCCCGCGCCCTGCATCAATCCGATGATGTGCAGCGGCAATCCCCAGGAGACGAGGCCGCTTGCCGAGAAGCTCAGCGCCAACAGCCAGAAGATCGGCTGCCGCTCGGCGGGCGGTACCCTGCCCTGCTCCTCGACCGGTACCACCGATGGTCCGGGGTCGGCCAAGGGCTTGGCGCGGTAGGCCGGGATCGCCAGGTGTATCGGCAGCACGATGACGAGCTGGATCGCGGCGAAGACGAAGAGGCAGGCGCGCCAGCCATAATCGGCGCTGAGCCAGGCGGTCAGCGGCCAGAACACGCTGGAGGCGAGCCCGGTCACTAGCATCATCAGCCCGATCACCCGGCGGGTGCGCTCCCCCATCAATTGCGCCACCGTGACATTGCCGGTGTTGGCGAGCTGCATCGCATGGCCGACGCCGATCACGAGCCAGGTCGCGAGATAGCTGATCGGCCCCTGCGCCAGCGCCAGCAGTGCCAGACCCAGCGCCGAGATCACCGCCCCCAGCGCCATCGCCTGCCGCGTGCCGCGCCGATCGAGATGACGTCCGAGCATGGGCGAGATCAGCGCCCCGATCACCAGGAGAATGGTGATGCCGCCGAAGATAGTCGTCGGGCCGAGCCCGATCTCGCGCGCGAGATAGCTCGCCAGAACCGATGGCGAATAATAGATCGAGCCCCAGCCTATGATCCGCGTCAAAGCGAGGCCGGCCAGGAGCAGGCTGTATTCGGGGAGGTGGCGCGAGGCGGGCAAGGACGTGTCCGGCGCGCCGATTTGCGCGCCCCTGTTCTGATTCGCCCGAGACTAGCGTGGTCAGCGCCCGGCCGGCAGGGCCTGGGATGCACCGCTCGCATGCATCGAAAGCGAGCGATCCCGGTAAGGAACGATCAACCTCCTTGCGCCATTGTGCTTTTCGTCTCGCGGAAGTGCTGCGGCGGCGAGCCGAGGGGTCGGCTCATCGCCACACGAGCCGGATCCGATCAGGTTGGACCAACCCGATCGGCGAATCCGTCTCTGAACTGAAGTTGGAGGCCGTTTCACCCGTCGGCTTGCGATGCAAGCGGGCGAGGAGCGGGCTCCGGGCGTAATCAGGAGTTGGGGACGACATGAAGTCGCGAGAGACCCTTTTGCGTCTCAAACGCTTCCAGGTGGACGAGAAGCGCCGCCGGGTGAGCCAGATTGAGATGATGATCGCGGAATTCAACCGGATGGCCGGGGATCTCGATCGCGAGATTCAGAACGAAGAGACGCGCGCCGGCATTTCCGACCCGGCCCATTTCGCCTATCCGACCTATGCCAAGGCGGCCCTCGGTCGTCGCGACAATCTGCGCCAGTCCGCCGACAACCTGCAGGGCCAGCTCGACGAGGCCAAGGGCGAGCTGCAGGAGGCCTTCGAGGACATGAAGAAGGTCGAGATCCTCGACGACCGCGAACGCGCCACCGAGCGTGCCGCCGAGGCGGCCCGCGACCAGGCGATGATGGATTCGATCGGCCTGCGCTCGCGCGCCTGAGCTACTCGATCACCGGACAATGCGGGACGGCGCCACGCGGCATCGCCCCGCCGAGGCGCGGATCGTCGACAACCTCGACGCCGCGCTTGAACGCCGTAAAGCCCGAACGCTGGTAGAACTCGACCGCGCCCTGGTGGTCGAGCGTGCAGGTGTGCACCCAGAAGCGGCCTATCGGGCGCGACCATGCCAGCTCCAGCGCCCGGTTCATCAGCCAGCGCCCGGCGCCTTTGCCGACGACGCTCTCGTCCAGACCGAAAAAGGCGAGCTCGCCCTCGCCAGCTTCCCGGAAATCGAGTTCGAGCAATCCGACATCGCGCCTCGAGAAGCGGACCGCGAAGAACGAGACCGCCGGGTCGGACAGGATCGCCTGGAGCTCCTCGACCGGCTTGACCAGCCGGCTGAACCACATCCAGCGTTCGCCGAGCAGGCGATAGACCGCGAGATAGCGCTGGACGTCCTCGCGCCCGATCTCTTCCAGCGAGAAGCCCTCGACGCCGGGCGGATCGGCCCGACGAGCGGGCGCCGCGAGCATTTCGAGCGAGGTCACGATCGCGGCGATCTTGCCGGCCGGCAGATCGGTGGTGCCGTTCAGGCTGATGGCAAGGGTCTCGGACATGGCTTCCGGTCGGCGGTTGGCGGAGGCAGCCGCGCAGCGCGACCGTATCGCCTCCCCTGCTACTGCCTGGCGCCGATTCCGTCGAGAAGGGTTGCGACAGCCAGCTCGGCGATCTGCTCGCTGCTGGCGCCGCTGGCGCGGCTCCATTCCGGCACGCGGTTGAGACCTCCAAGGAAATACGGCACCAGCAGCCGCAGGTCGTGCGCGGCATCGGCCTCGCCACTGGCGATGCCACCGGCGAAGAGATCGTGCCAGAGCTGTGCGTATTTCTCGCGCATCTTGCGGCTGCGCCGCTTGATGGTCGGCGGCAGGTGCTCGTAGACGTGCATATATTTCTGGTCCTTGCCGACCAGGCTGGCGATATGCACGCCTACCGCCGCCGACAGCCTCTGCGCGAAGGGAGCTTCCTTGGGGAGGTCGCGGATCGTCCCCGCGACCCGCGCATAGAGCGTCTCGATCCCCTGGTTGAGGATCTCCTCGACGATCTCGTCTTTCGACCTGAAGTGATAGTAGAGGCTGCCGGCCTTCATATCGACGAGCGCCGCCACCGCCCGCATCGTGCAGGCATCATAGCCCTCGCGGACGATGATCTCGGCGGCGGCGTCGAGAATCTCGATCCGCATCGGCTTCTGCTTCGCCGTCTCCACTACATCGGCCCCGCCCGGCCGCCTTCCGTTACGCGCTTTCATCCTGGATCCGCCCGTCCCCGGCATCCGCGACGACCCGCCCCCTCCGAATCGATCATGCACCTATCCGGAAGCGCATGATCGCCGTCACTACTTTCCCTTGCGCGAAGGATCAAGGCGACAACCTAGCCGTTCAGGCTGAAATTCCATAGTCATCGCCGAAATTTTAAACCAAACGATAGTTTGATATGACACGAAGCGAGCATTTCGTTTCAGTCTTGAGCATGCTCAGATCATCTAAATCTTTTCGCCCTGCAAGATGTACCTGTGCATAGCCGGCCAGCAGCATAGCCTGCGCCATGTTGACTGCTTGGCCTGCAAGGCTCGATCTTTCAGCGCTTGCCGGATGTCTTTTTTCCCTCATGCTTGCCAGCGGCCAAGCCTTCAGGATCGTTGGGCTCGTAGGGTGCATGCGGCCCTGTCGGATGAGGCGAGCGCGGATTGGGCCCTGCCCGCCGCTGTTCATGCGCACCTGATTGCCCCGGGCGCGGTGCAGTCACGAAAGCGGCAGGCGTGTCGGTCAGGCGGTTGTTGTGCTTGTTCGGCATGGGGAAATCCTCTTGTTCAAGAAAACTGCCCCCTGCCTCACGAGTTCCATTGCACGCTGCTACCCTGCCGTCGCTGCGTCGACATGCAGCCCAAAGCCGCGCGCCTCGGGATCGCCGAGCTCGGGCCGCAGGGTCATCGCCGGGATCAGGTAATCGCCGAAATTCTGGCGACGGTAGCGGATCGGCGCCGTCGTCTCCAAGGTGCGCATGCGCTCGCGTACTTGCTCGGCGGCCCGCTCGAAATCAGCCTCCTTGAACCGGTCGACCCGGTAGACGACATGAGGTGGCAGCACCTCATAGCCGGGATAGTAGAGGACGCCGTGGTTGATCGGGAACAGCAGGTCCTCGATCGGCCCGTTGATGCCGCGCGGCGAGTAATGTTCCTCCCAACCGCCGGCGGTGACGAGCAGCATGGCGCGCTTGCCCGCCAGCGTGCCCTCGCCGAAGCGATTGCCCCAGCGCTTGTCGCTGTGCTCGCCGACGCCGTAGGCGAAACCATAGGCGAAGACCCGGTCGACCCAGCCCTTGAGGATCGCCGGCATCGTGTACCACCACAGCGGGAATTGCAGGATCAGCGTGTCGGCCCAGAGCAGCTTCTCGATCTCGGCCTTGACGTCGGCCGTCAACGTGCCTTCGACGAAAGCCTGCTTCGAGGCGGCGCCGGCGGCGAAGCGTTCGCCCTCCGGCCAGCCCGGAAAATCGGCGCGATCGACCTGTGACTTCCAACCCTCGGCATAGAGATCGCTAACGCGGACCTCATGGCCCTGGGCCTCCAGTTCGGCGATGGCTACGTCGTGCAGCGCGCCGTTGAGAGAACGGCGTTCGGGATGGGCGAAAACGAGCAGGACCTTCATGGCGGAGCCTTTCCGAGAGGATGAGGCTTTCCAGCTAGGCGCTGCGGCGGCCCTGCACTACAACGGGGCAATGGATATGATTATGCCGTTTCATGGATAAATCTGACATCACGCTGGAGCGGATGCGCAGCTTCGTCCGCGTCGCCGAGCGCGGCAGCCTGTCGGCGGTGGCGCGCGAGCTCGGCCTCGGTCAATCCACGGTGACGCGGCAGCTCAACGAGCTCGAGGATGCGCTCGGCATCGCCCTGCTCAGCCGCACCACCCGCCGCGTGACGCTGACCGATGAAGGCAGCCGCTATTATCAGCATTGCCTCGCCATCCTGCGCCTGGTCGAGCAGGCGAGCGACGAGGCCCGCAGCGCCGGTGAGGCCCCTGCCGGCACGGTGCGGCTCTCCTGCACCGCCTCTTTCGGCGTCCTGCATGTCACGCGGCTGCTCTTCGCCTTCCAGGATCGGCACCCTGGGATCGACATCGATCTCAGCCTCAACGACGAGCGCATCGACCTCGTCCGCGAGGGCATCGACATCGCCATCCGCCTCGGCCCTCTCGCCGACAGCACGCTGAAGCTGCGGCCTCTCGGCCGATCGCAGCGGCTGTTCGTCGCTGCGCCGCATTATCTGGCCCGACATGGCACCCCGACCTCGCCGGACGACCTCGCCCGGCATCAGGGCATCCGCATGACCAACGTCGCCGGCAGCGCCACGCTCGCTTTCGCGGGCAAAGCCGGGGAGCAGTACAGCGTACCCTTCGACGGACGGCTGCGGGTCAATCACGGCCTGGCCGTGCGCGAGGCCCTCCTCGCCGGCCGCGGCATCGCCCCCACCCATCGCTGGCTCGTCGACGATCTGCTCGCCTCCGGCCAGCTGGAGCCGATCCTGAGCGGCTACACCCTGTCGAGCGTGCAGCTCAGCATGCTGATCGTCCCCGAGCGGGCGGCAGTCGCCCGCGTCCGCCTGCTGATCGATTTCCTGGCGGCCGAGATCGCCACGCTCCCCGGCATGGCGCCTGCTTGAGCAGGGCTTAGCGCAGCAGCGACTGGCCGGTCATCTCGGCCGGTTGCTCCAGGCCGAGCAGCGCGAGCAGGGTCGGCGAGACATCGGCGAGACGCCCCTCGGCCAAGCCCTTGGCTTGCCCGCCGATCAGCATCACCGGCACCGGGAAGGTGGTGTGCGCGGTATGCGGATTGCCCGTGATGGGATCGACCATCAATTCGGCATTGCCGTGATCGGCAGTGACCAAGAGCGCCCCGCTCTTGGCGAGGATGGCGTCGGCGATCTGGCCGAGGCTCGCATCGATCGTCTCGACCGCCTTGATCGCCGCCGCGAGCACGCCGGTATGGCCGACCATGTCGGGATTGGCGAAATTGAGCACGAAAAGGTCGTACTTGCCGCTCTCGATCGCAGCGACGACCTTGCCGGTCAGCTCCGGCGCCGACATCTCCGGCTGCAGGTCATAGGTCGCGACCTTCGGCGAGGGCGTCATGCTGCGCTCCTCGCCCTCGAACGGCTCCTCGCGTCCGCCATTGAAGAAATAGGTGACGTGCGGGTACTTCTCGGTCTCGGCGAAGCGGATCTGCTTCAGGCCGGCCTTCGACACGGTCTCGCCCAGCCCATTGGCGAGGCTCTGCGGCGCGAACAGCGCCGGCATGATCGGGTCGAGCTCGGAACTGTAGGAGGTCATCCCGACTGCGCCGACGAGCCTGGGCATGCGCGGACGTGGGAAGCCGCTGAATTCGGCGAAGAGCAGCGGCGCCAATATCTCGCGGATGCGGTCGGCGCGGAAATTGAAGCTGAGCAGCCCGTCGCCATCAGCCATGCCGTGATAGCCGCCGATCACCGCCGGCTTGATGAACTCGTCGCTGACATTCGCCGCATAGGCCGCCTCGATCGCCGAGCCGGCGGTCGGCATCCGCTCGCCCTCGCCGAGCGCCAGCGCCTTCCAGGCGAGCTCGACGCGCTCCCAGCGATTGTCGCGATCCATCGCGTAGTAGCGGCCGGACACCGTCGCGACCTTGACCTCAGGCGGCAGCGCGGCTTCCAGCGCCGCGACATACTCGGCCGCCGAGCGCGGCGGCGTATCGCGGCCGTCGGTGAAGACATGGATCATCGCTGGCACGCCGGCGGCGACGACGAGCTTGGCCAGCGCCACGGCATGGTCCTGATGGGCATGGACGCCGCCGGGCGAGACGAGGCCGAGGATATGGCAGGTGCCGCCGCTGGCCTTGAGCCGGCCGATCAGCCCGCTACCGTCGAGTGCCTGCCTCAGGGTGCCGTCGGTGGCAGCCTGGTTGATGCGCGGCAGGTCCTGCATCACGACGCGGCCGGCGCCCAGGTTGAGGTGGCCGACCTCTGAATTGCCCATCTGTCCCGCGGGCAGGCCGACATCGAGGCCCGAGGTGCGCAGGAAGGCGTGCGGCGAGGAGGCCCAGAAGCGGTCGAAATTCGGCGTCTTCGCCAGCAGGACGGCGTTGTTGTCCCTGTCGTCGCGCCAGCCCCAGCCGTCGAGGATCATCAGCATGACGGGGCGGCTGGGCATGCGCTTATCCTGTGCATCTGCGAAAAACTGCTTGTGCGGATATCACGCACCGCGCGGCCAAGGCGAGCGCTAAGAATAACGCCGCAGCGCGCCGAAAGGCTCCGTGGGAGAAAGCAGCCATGCCGATCAAAGCCGTCGTCTTCGATGCCTATGGAACCCTGTTCGACGTGCAGTCGGTCGCCGGCGTCACCGAGGGCGCCTTCCCCGGCCATGGCGAGACGATCACCCAGATCTGGCGGTTGAAGCAGCTCGAATACACCTGGCTGCGCGCCCTGATGGGCCGCTACGAGGATTTCTGGAGCGTGACGCAGGCCTCGCTCGAGTTCACGCTGAGGACGCTCGGGCTAGAGGCGACGCCCGATCTGCTAGCCCGCATCGCCGCGGCCTATGACGCGCTCGCGCTCTATCCGGAAGCGCTGGCCGCACTGCAGGGTCTTGCTCCGGCGCGTCTCGCGATCTTCTCCAATGGCAGCCCGGCCATGCTGACCAATCTTACCCGGCAGGCCGGGATCGACGGGCTGCTGGAGACCGTGATCAGCGTCGACGAGATCAAGACCTACAAGCCCGATCCGCGCGGCTATCGCCTGGTCGAGGAGCGGCTTGGGCTGACAAAAGACGAAATCCTGTTCGTCTCCTCCAACGGCTTCGACATCGCCGGGGCCAAGGCCTACGGCATGACGGTGGCGCGCATCGAGCGTGTAACCTTGCAGGCCCTGCGCGACGAACTCTCAGGCGCAGCGGTAATCGGCCCCAAGAGCCTGTTCAAGGCGCTGCGCATGCAGGAGGAGCAGCTCGGTGCGGGTGCCGATCTCACCATCTCGGCCCTGACCGAACTCGTCCCTTACGTCGCCGCGCGCCGCTGAGCCCGCCTATCCAGGAGACCCAAGATGATCCGCTTCTACTACCACCCCTCGCCCAACCCGGCGAAGATCGCGCTTTTCCTGGAAGAAGCCGGCCTGCCCTATGAGCTCGTGCCCGTCGACACCCGCAAGGGCGACCAGTTCAAGCCCGACTTCCTCGCCATCAACCCGAACGGCAAGACCCCGGCCCTGACCGATGGCGAGGTCAGGATCTTCGACAGCAACGCCATCCTGCTCTACCTCGCCGAGAAGACCGGCCAGTTCCTGCCGCCGGACACGGCCGAAATGCGCGGCCAGATGCTGTCCTGGCTGATGTTCGTCGCCACCGGCATCGGCCCCTATACCGGCCAGTCCGTGCATTTCTCGCGCTTCGCGCCGGAGAAGGTGCCCTATGCCATCAACCGCTATGCCCGCGAGGCCGAACGGCATTGGGGCCTGCTCGACGACCAGCTCGGCAAGCACCGTTACATGCTCGGCGACGACTACACGCTGATCGACATGGCGGTCTGGGGCTGGGCGACGCGGGCGCAGTTCGCTCTCGGCGACGAGGCTTTCGCCAAGCTCGCCAATGTCCGGCGCCATCTCGACGAGATCTCGGCCCGGCCGGCCGCGCAGCGCGCCGTCGCGCTCAAGGACAAGTTTGCCTGGAAGACCGAGGTCGACGACGAGGCGCGGAAGATCCTCTTCCCCCAGAATGCGTTCCTGAAAGGCTAGGCAATGGCGTCATTCTCGGGTGAAGCGAAGCGCAGACCCGAGAATCTCGTGACGAGGAGGCGCCAGCCGGAGCCTCCTCCGGCCTGAAATGCTCGGGTCAAGCCCGAGCATGACGCCTGCTTGTTCACACCACCGCGGTCAGGCCGCCATCGACCATCAGCAGATGGCCGCTGACATAGTCGGAGGCTTCCGAGGACAAGAAGATCGCCGCGCCCGCCAGCTCCTTGGTCTCACCCCAGCGGCCGACCGGGGCGCGGCTCTTGACCCAGTTCGAGAAGGTCTCGTCGGCGAGCAGCGCCTGGTTCAATTCGGTGACGAAATAGCCGGGGCCGATCGCGTTGACCTGGATGTTGTGCTTGCCGAGCTCGGCGGCGAGCCCCTGTGTCATCAGGGCAACCGCTCCCTTCGACGCCGTGTAGGGCACGATGCTCGGCCGGCCGAGCTTGCTCATCACCGAGCCGATATTGACGATCTTGCCGCGATTGCGCGGGGCCATGCGCTTGGCCACCGCCTGGGTGACGTAGAACACCGAGTGCAGGTTCGTCGCCATCAGGAAGTGCCAGTCCTCCGCCGGGAATTCGACGAAGGCGCCGCGCCTCTGCGTGCCGGCATTGTTGACCAGGATATCGATCGGGCCGACCTCGGCCTCGATCTTCGCCACACCCACCTCGACCGCCTTCTGGTCGGTGACGTCGAAAGCGGCGACGGAGGCCTTGTGGCCGGCGGCCGCAATGGCGCTGCGCGCCTTCTCCAGCTTGGCCGCGTCACGCCCGTTCAGCACGACATGGGCGCCCGCGGCGGCGAGGCCTTCGGCGATGGCGAGGCCGATGCCCTGGCCGGAACCGGTGACCAGCGCGATGCGCCCGTCGAGCTTGAACAGATTGAGCGACATCCTATCCTCCCGGGACTTGCCCTGAGCTTACCGCTTGTTAGCGTCTCAAGGGTTGGGTAAGCGCTTTAAAACGATTAGACAACCAGCCAGACGTGTCGCAGCCGCATGGCTGCCGTCCCTTCAGGAGTTCCGCCATGCGCGCCGTCGTGATCCATGCCGAGAAGGATTTGCGCGTCGAGGACGCCGCCGTACCGGAGCTCGGCCCGCTCGGCGTCAAGGTCGCGATCAAGGCTGGTGGCATCTGCGGCTCCGACCTGCACTATTACCTGCATGGCGGCTTCGGCACGATCCGAGTGCGCGAGCCGCTGATCCTCGGTCATGAGATCGCCGGCATCGTCGAAGCAGTCGGCTCCGAGGTCAGCCGGGTCAAGCCGGGCGATCTCGTCGCGGTCAATCCCAGCCGCGCCTGCGGCCGCTGCCGCTATTGCCAGGCCGGCCAGCAGCAGCACTGCCTCGACATGCTGTTCTATGGCAGCGCCATGCGCTTCCCCCATGTCCAGGGTGGCTTCCGCGAGATCCTGGTGATCGAGGAGCGTCAGGCGGTGAAGCTACCCGGCCATGTCGGCGCGGCGCAGGCTGCCTTCGCCGAGCCGCTCGCGGTCTGCCTGCATGCGGTCAAGCGGGCCGGTGCGCTGCTTGGCAAGCGCGTCCTCGTCACCGGCTCCGGGCCGATCGGCGTGCTGACCGTGGTCGCGGCCCGCGCCGCTGGCGCCAGCGAGATCGTTGTCACCGACGTGGTCGACGGTCCGCTGCCGACCGCTCTCAAGATGGGCGCGACCACCGTGATCAACGTCATGGCCGAGCCGGAGCGACTCAAGGCCGACTACGGTGCTGAGAAGGGCGCCTTCGACGTGATGTTCGAATGCTCGGGCAACCAGCATGCGCTGACCGGCGCCTTCGATGCGCTGCGCCCCGGCGCGGTGATCGTCCAGATCGGCGTGGGCGGCAATTTCACCATTCCGATGAACGTGGTCGTCGCCAAGGAATTCGACCTGCGCGGCTCGTTCCGCTTCCACGAGGAGTTCGACTGGGCGGTCGAATTGATCGCGTCCGGCCGCATCGACCTCTCGCCGCTGCTGACCGCCTCGATCCCGATCGAGCGTGCGGTCGAAGCCTTCGACCTCGCCGCCGACAAGTCCAAGGCGATGAAGGTGCAGCTGGCCTTCTGAGGTCTCAGACCACCCGCCGCAACGCCGCGTCGGATTGCAGCTCGTCGATCGCGACGCCGTCGCGGCCGCCATGCTTGACGCGGTAGAGGCCCGAGTCGGCGCGGGCGGCGGCATCGGTCAGGCTGTCCTCAGGCAGCGCCATGGCCGCCCCCAGGCTCGCAGTCATCGGCACGGCACGGCCGTCGCTGAGCATGATCGGCGCCTCGCGCAGCAGCGCCGCGATCTTGTTCGCGACCGTCGCCAGCGATTGCGCCGAGCAATCGCTGATCAGCAGGATGAACTCGTCGCCGCCCCAGCGGGCGCAGGCGTCGTGGCTGCGCAAGGCGGGAAGCATCCGGCGCACGCAGGCAACCAGCACCTCGTCGCCGGCATGGTGGCCATAGTCGTCATTGACCAGCTTGAAACGGTCGAGGTCGACGATGATGAGGCCGCAGATCTTGCCATCGCGCCGAGCCCGGTTCTGCTCGCGCGCGAAAACCTCTTCGAAGCCGCGCCGGTTCAGCACGGAGGTCAGCGGGTCGTGCTGTGCCAGCTTTTCCAGCTTCTGCGTTCGCTCGGCGACCATCGCCTCGAGCCGGCCGGTATTGTCGCCGACGGCCTGGGCCATCTCGTTGAAGGCGCGCGACAGCCGGGCGATCTCGTCATTGCCATCTTCTTTCGCGACAGCGGTGAAGTCGCCGGAGCGGACCCTGGCGACACCTTGCTCGACCCGCGCCAGCCGGTCGAGCACTTTGCGCTTGAACAGGAAGGTCATCAGCCCGGCGACGGCGATAAGGATCGCCACCATCAAGCCGGCGATCGGCGCGAACAGCTTGCGGTCGATGATGGCATCGACATCCATCACCGTGACGTTGAACCAGCCGAGCCGATCGAGGAAGCCGACGCCGACCAGTACCTCATGCCCATCCATCTGCATGAAGCGCGAGAGGACGAGTGCCTCGCCCTTGGCGACGCGCTGCATCATCCCGGCGAGCGCCTTGCGGTCGCCCTCCTCGTCGAGCAGGCGGAAGATCGTCTTCTTCGCCGTGGCATCCTTGGTCAGGCTGTGAAAGTCGACGACGCGCGGATCGCGATGCGCCTGCACCGCGCCCTGCAGGTCGACGAACATGCTCTGCACGCCGGTCTGCGGGAACTCGACGACCTCCTTGATGAACTGCGTCAGGTCGACACCGGTCCCGATCAGGCCGAGGACCTTGCCGTCTTTCTGGATGATGCAGTTGATCCAGACCTTGGTGACCGAGAGCACCTCGTCGCGATTGACGTTGAGATGGCAGCCTTTGCCGAGCGCGCGCGTCTTGAAATACCAGACGTCCTGGGGAGCATCCGGCGAGACCGTGTAGCGCAGCCGATTGTGCTCGTAGCTGTTGTCCTTGTCGTTGAAATAGTAGTGGCCGCTCTTGTCGACCACGGCGAAATAGCTACGATCGGTGAAGGAGAGCCGGTAGTGCTCGAGCTCGGCGAGGCCGCGCTTCGCCTTCTCCGGATCGCTCTCGTCCTGCGCCCATTCGACGATCACCGGAGCGCGCGCCACCGTCTCGGCCAGCGAGACCTCGCGCATCAGCGCTTCCAGCCCGCGATAGCGGTCGAACAGGATCTGCTTCTCGGCGAAGAGCGTGCCGAGCTTCACCACCGTGCCGTTGACCATCCAGAGGAAGATGCCGGAGGCCGGCAGCGCGATCGCGACCAATGTCGCCAGGACGAGCACGAGCACGCGCGCCTTCAGGCCCGAATTGGTCCAGGCGGTCAGCAAACCCATCTCGTCGGCATCTCCCGCGCTCTCCGACATGCTCGGAATCGCGCGGGTGCATGGTGGCCGCGATATGGTTTACGTTTCGTTGACGAATAGGGTGGGCGCCTGCCCGGCCGTAAGGGTTAGAACAGCCCCTCGATCTGGCCGTGCGCGTCGATGTAGATGCGCTCCGCTGCCGGCTGCCGCGGCAGGCCGGGCATGGTCATGATGTCCCCGCAGATCGCGACGACGAAGCCGGCGCCCGCCGAGAGCCGGAGCTCGCGCACCGGTACGGTGTGGCCCGACGGCGCGCCGCGCAGGGTTGGATCGGCCGAGAAGGAATATTGCGTCTTGGCGACGCAGACCGGCAGGTTGCCGTAGCCGGCTGCCTCGAGCTCGGCGAAACGGGCGGTCACCTTGGCGTCGGCGGAGATGCCGGCCGCACCATAGATCTCGCGCGCGACCGTCTCGAGCTTCTGGCGCAGCGGCATCGCATCCGGATAGAGTGGCGCGAAATCCGCCTCGCCACTCTGCGTCAGCGCCGCGACCTTGGTCGCGAGCTCCTCGGTACCCGCCCCGCCTTCCGCCCAATGCCGGCAGATCACCGCCTCGACGCCGAGATGATTGCGGCAGAAGTTCTGGATCAGCGCGTGCTCGGCCGGCGTGTCGCTGGTGAAATGGTTGATCGCGACGATCGCCGGCACGCCGAATTTGCGGACGTTCTCGACATGGCGGGCGAGGTTTGAGAGGCCAGCTTCCAGCGCCTTGAGGTTCTCGCTGCCGAGCATGTCGCGGGCGACGCCGCCATGCATCTTCAGCGCCCGCACGGTCGCGACCACCACCGCGACATCCGGCTTCAGGCCCGCCTTGCGGCATTTGATGTCGAAGAATTTCTCGGCCCCGAGATCGGCGCCGAAACCGGCCTCCGTCACCACGTAGTCGGCGAGCTTCAGCGCGGCGCGCGTCGCGATCACCGAATTGCAGCCATGGGCGATATTGGCGAAGGGTCCGCCATGGACGAAGGCGGGCGTGCCCTCCAGCGTCTGCACCAGGTTCGGCATCAGCGCATCGCGCAGCAGCACGGTCATAGCGCCTTGGGCGTTGAGCTCGGCCGCCGTGACCGGGCGCTTGCTGCGAGTGCGGCCGATGACGATGCGCCCGAGCCGCTCCTCCAGATCGGCGAGATCGTTGGCGAGGCAGAAGATCGCCATCACCTCGGAGGCGACGGTGATGTCGAAGCCGTCCTCGCGCGGGAAACCGTTGCTGGCCCCGCCGAGCGAGGAGACGATCGCGCGCAGCGCCCGATCGTTCATGTCGACCACGCGACGCCAGGCGACATGGCGCTCATCGAGATCGAGTCCGTTGCCCCAGTAGACATGGTTGTCGAGCATCGCCGCCAGCAGGTTGTGGGCGCTGGTGATGGCGTGGAAATCGCCGGTGAAGTGCAGGTTGATCTGCTCCATCGGCACGACCTGGGCATAGCCGCCGCCGGCCGCCCCGCCCTTCTGACCGAAGCAGGGGCCGAGCGAGGGCTCGCGCAGCGCGATCATGGTACGCTTGCCCAGTCGCTTCAGCCCGTCGCCGAGGCCGACCGTCGTCGTGGTCTTGCCCTCGCCGGCCGGCGTCGGGCTGATCGCGGTGACCAGGATGAGCTTGCCATCAGGCTTGTCCGAAAAGCCCGGAATCGCACCGGTGTCGACCTTGGCGATGTATTTGCCATAGGGGTGCAGCGCTGCATCGGGAATGCCGGCTTCTTCGGCGACCGCGCCGATGGCCTTCAGTTTCGCCGCGCGGGCGATCTCGATATCGGTCGACATTCCGTCCCTCAGAGCCTGCTCGACGGGACGCCCAGTCGGCCATTTCCCTCGCGGGCGCGACTATTGCCGAAAAACGCGACAGGTCGCCAGCGCGTGGGCACATGGATGCAATGTGCCCACAGGAGTCTCTTCCTCCCCCGCCATCATCACAGTTAGGCGAGGCCCAGCCTTTGCCCGAAATCGGACATCAGCCGCATGGCAAGAATGGCGACATCGCAAGGGAGAAACCATGTCGGATGTTCCAAGTCGCCGAGACCTGCTCGCGCGCCTCTCGGCTGCGGGCTTCGCGAGCCTCGCACTCCCGGCCGAGGCATTCGCACAAGGCGCCGAATTGCCGACGACACCGGCCTGCGAGGGGCACGCCAGCGCCACGCCGCGCCAGACCGAAGGCCCCTATTTTACGCCGGCTTCGCCGCTGCGCGCCGACCTGCGCAGCGACGGCGACGGCACGCTGCTGGTGCTGAGCGGCTTCGTGCTGACCCGGCAATGCCGACCGGTGCCCGGCGCCCTCCTCGATTTCTGGCACGCCGACACATCCGGACAATACGACAATCGCGGCTTCCGCTTCCGCGGCCATCTCTTCGCCGACCAGCAGGGGCGCTACCAGCTCGTCACCCGCACGCCCGGGCTCTATACCGGCCGCACCCGCCATCTCCATGTGAAGGTACGAGCGGGCGCGCAGAGCCCGGTGCTCACCACCCAGCTCTATTTCCCGGACGAGCCCGGCAACCGCCGTGATGGCCTGTTCGACCAGAAGCTGCTGATGACTCTCCGCCCGGCCGAAGGCGGCCAGCTCGGCCGCTTCGACTTCGTGCTGGCGGCCTGAGCCGCTACAGCCGCGCCTGCGGGTCGGGATGCCCGTCGATCCGCATCTGGAACAGGAAATAGGTCGGCGAGCAGAAGCCGTAATCCCTGACCGTCGTGGTCGCGCCCGGCACATCGTCAGGAATCGCCTGGCACATATAGTCCTCGCGGCAGAAGCTCGTCGCGCTGCAGGTGCCGCGATTGCCGCGCGTCACCGCCTTCGACAGGCAGTCGTCGAACCGGTTGGTCGCGACGCAATCGTCGAAGGCCTTGCCGCCGGCGAGCCCGCAGATCTCGTCCGGCATCTTGCCATTGGCGAAACCGGCGAAGGTCCGGTCGGCCGGCGTGCACTGGCGATAGGCCATCCCGGCGGGAACGCCGATCTTGGCCGGCCGGCAGTTGAAGGCCGTCTGCGAGAAGCCGGTGGCGAAGGCGCCGAACTGCCCGGTCTTGCGATAGCGGTCGAGATAGGGCTTGCCGACGGCGGTGGTGATCGCCCCGGTCAGGCAGGGCTGGCCGGAGAAATTGCGGGCCTCGTCCAGCCTGACGCACTGGCCGAGCTCGATCCCGACCGCCTTGCTCTCGACCAGCGGCTTGCAGACCGAGCCGGCGGCGCAGCCCCAACCCTCGCCGAAGGCCTTCGCGCTCTCGCCCGTCAGGCAGGGCATGGTCAGCGCGGCCGGTCGATAGGCGAAGTTCCGGCCCGCCTGCCAGCTCGCCGGCGGCGCGAAGGATGGCGGGCGATAGCGCTCCGGCTCGGCGCCATCAGCGACGGCTGCGACATAGGCGGCGCGGCGAAAACCTTCGGCATAGACATGCGGGGAGATGCCGGTCTTGATCCGGTTCAACGCCGAGGTCGAGCCGTCGTCGAGCCCGAACATGTGGAAGCCGGCGGTGGCGCCGGCCTGATGGCAACCCACGCAGGAGCCGTTGTCGAGCCGCTCCAGCAGCGCCTTCTCGTTGCGTACCAGCCGGGTCCTGCCGAAATCGAGCCCGGCCAGCGCGCTCGCCGGCACGGCCTCGGTGAAGGGATGATTGGCCAGCCGAGCACTGCCGAAGGTCGAATAGGAGATCGCCTTGGTCGCCAGGAAGCGCTCGGGCAATTGGTAGACGCCGCGGTCGATCGCCGGGAGATTGGTCCTGACATAGTCGATCAGGCCCTGCCGGAGCGCCGCATCGCTCTTCAGCTTCGCCACATCCGGCGTGTTCTCCAGCGGCTTGGGTTTCAGCGTGAGGCCGCCTTCGCTCTTGGAGGCAGCGAAGATGCGCTGCAGATAGGCCGCCTGCCCGCCGAACTCGGTCTCCATGCCAGAGGGAAAGCGCACGATCTGGGCGTTGAGTTCGACCTGCTTGAGGCTGATCCGCTCCTTCGCCAGCGGCCCGCTGGCGAGTTGCCGAGCCAGCGCGGCCGGATCGCCGCTGGGCGCGATCGACCAAGCCTGCGCAGCCTCGCGGCAGGAGCCGCCCTCGCCCGCCTTGACGCTGAACACAGCATTGAGCGTGAACGGCAGGCGCGAGGCCAGCCGGCGCTTCAGCTTCGCATCGTCGAAGGCATAGGCGAGCCGGTAGATCAGGCGCACCTCGCCGCAACCGGTTTCGCCCAGCAGTGCAGCGAAGTCCTGCCGGTCGAGCCGGTTGACGATTGCCGTCAGCTGGAAGCGGGCGATCGGCGAACGCAACCAGCGCAGGTCGATGACCCGGCCGACATTGCCGTCGGTGACCTCGTAGAGCCTGCGGCCATTGGCCAGCATTTCGGCCCGCAGCGCGGTGACGTCATCGCCGACCTGGACAGCGATGGTGCGAAAAGCGGTGCTGTCCTTGGCGAGTTCGGCCGTGCTCTCCGCCCGCCTGCTGCCGAGAACATCGGACAGTGCATAGCCTGCCGTTTCGAGGTGGCGGAGCGTGGCGACATCCTGGACGTCGAGAAGCGGCTCAGCCGCGTCGGCAGGTTCGCTTGCGGCGAGACAGGCCAGCATGACCAGACCAAGCCCGCGCCAACCAGCCTCCCGCATGGCGTCCGTCTCCGGCAGATTCGCGCCACGTTGCGCAAGGGAAAGATAGCGTCACGCCCATCGGCGTCCAGCCAGCCCAATGCGGCTTTAGCCGGCCGATCTCAAGGCGAGGTGCGCTTCTCACGCAGCGCGCGCGCCTTGCGCGCCAGCTCTTCGAACTCGGCCCGCATCTCCTCGAGCTTGTCCTCGTCGAGTTCCTCGAGATCGAGCAGTTCCTCGCGCGCGCCTTCGAGCTTGTTGATCAGCTCGTCGAGCTTGATCTGCATCGCAGCCGTATCGCGGTTCTGGCTGTTCTGGATGATGAACACCATCAGGAAGGTGACGATCGTCGTCGAGGTGTTGATCACCAGTTGCCAGGTATCGTTGAAGCTGAAGAACGGACCCGACGCCGCCCAGACGACGATGATGGCGAGCGCGACGAAGAAGGTCTGCGGCTTGCCGGCCCAATGCGCAGTCGCCTGCGACAGGCGGGTGAAGACGGAACGATTTCCGAGCGCTGCGACTTTCGTTGCCATGACCTGTCCCCGCTGGAACGCCTGCACCGATCAACCCGGATCAGGTGCAGGCGTTCCCGGAGGATCGTGATCGTCGTCAGTAGACCACGACGGAGCGGATCGACTTGCCCTCGTGCATCAGGTCGAAGCCGTGGTTGATCTCGTCGAGCGAGAGCTTGTGGGTGATCAGGTCGTCGATGTTGATCTTCCCTTCCATGTACCAGTCGACGATCTTCGGCACGTCGGTGCGCCCCCTCGCCCCGCCGAAGGCGGTGCCCTTCCAGACGCGGCCGGTGACCAGCTGGAACGGCCGGGTCGCGATCTCCTTGCCGGCCTCGGCGACGCCGATGATGATCGACTCGCCCCAGCCGCGATGGCAGCATTCCAGCGCCTGGCGCATCACATTGGTGTTGCCGGTCGCGTCGAAGGAGAAGTCGGCGCCGCCCCCGGTCAGGTCGACGATCGCCTGCACCACCTTGTCGTTGCCGATCTCGGCCGGGTTGATGAAGTCGGTCATGCCGAATTTTTCGGCCATCGCCCGCTTGGCCGGGTTGATGTCGACGCCGATGATCTTGTCGGCGCCGACCATGCGGGCGCCCTGGATGACGTTGAGGCCGATGCCGCCGAGGCCGAAGACGACGACGTTCGCCCCGGGCCAGACCTTGGCGGTGTAGATCACCGCGCCGATGCCGGTGGTCACGCCGCAGCCGATATAACAGATCTTGTCGAAGGGCGCGTCCTCGCGCACCTTGGCGAGCGCGATCTCGGGCAGCACGGTGAAGTTCGCGAAGGTCGAGCAGCCCATATAGTGGAAGACCTCGCCGCCATCGCAGGAGAAGCGCGAAGTGCCGTCCGGCATGAGGCCTTGCCCCTGCGTCGCGCGGATCGAGGTGCAGAGATTGGTCCGGCGCGACAGGCAGGACTTACAGCTGCGGCATTCCGGCGTGTAGAGCGGGATGACATGGTCGCCGGGCTTCAAGGTCGTCACCCCGGCGCCGACCTCGCGCACGATACCCGCGCCCTCATGGCCGAGGATCGCCGGGAACTTGCCCTCGGAGTCCATCCCCGACAGCGTGTAGGCGTCGGTATGGCAGATGCCGGTCGCCATCACCTCGACCAGCACCTCGCCGGCCTTCGGCCCGCCGATCTCGATGGTCTCGATCGTCAGCGGCTTGCCGGCTTCCCAGGCCACGGCGGCACGTGTCTTCATCTCAGCATCCTCCTTGAGAGCATTGCCCGCACCTATTTCAGATAGGTTCGCAGCATCCGTATGATCCCGTCGAGCTCGGCTTCGGGCTCGAAACCGGCCTCTTCTCCGCCGCGACGTCCATCTCCCCGCGCAAGATCGAAGGTCTCGCGCAGGTGGCTTTCCAGCACCTCGGCCATCAGCCCGTTGGCAGCCCCGCGCAGTGCAGCGATCTGCTGCAGCAGCGCGCTGCAATCCACGCCCGCCTCGACCGCGCGCTCCAGCGCCTCCGCCTGGCCCTTGATCCGGCGCAGCCGGGAGATGGCTCGCTTCTTCTCGTCCGGACTATGCGGCATGGCCTGTCATGCCATAGGGCTAAGATACTCCTAGGGAGTATGTCAACCGAAGGCAGCCTGGCCGCGGCGACATCGCATCAGGCATGCGCCGGCCGATGCCAGGCTCCGAAAAGAAAGAGCCGCGCGAGCGGGGCTCGCGCGGCTCTCCGATCGGAAATGTCGGTTGATCAGTACTTGCGGACAACCGGAGCCGGCGCGTAGGTGACCGGGCGCTCGACCGGGCCGCAGCAATCGGGATCGCCGAAGTTCCAGCGCATGCCGATCTTGATGTCGTGGCTGTCGAGCGACTTCACCTTCAGCGGTGCGTAGGTGTCGTTCAGGAAAGCGTTGCGGATCGGCCCGGACTGGGCGTCGCCGAGGTTGAGATAGCGATAGCCGACTTCGAGCGTCAGGTTCTTGTTCACCTCGTAGCCGACACCAGCCATCAGGGCCCAGGCGACACCGGTCTTGGTTCCGCTGCTGGCGGTCCCGAGCGTCGGCTGGATGATGGCGGTCGTGGTGTCGACCCAGTTGGCGCCCTGGTCGGTCAGGCCGGTGATCCGGTTGCTCGCGAAGCCGATACCGGCGCCGATATAGGGCGTCAGGCAGTTCCACGTGCCGAGATCGACATAGGCGTTGAACAAGGCGACCATCGAGGACAGGTTGCCTTTGTAGGTATTGGTGAGAATACCCGGATTACCTACAGCATTGGTGTAGTCGATGCGGTCATTGACGCCGATCGAGCCACCGCCGCGATATTCGAAGGTGCCGTCGACACGGAACCAGTTGTTGAAGCGATAGCCGATACCGACGCCGCCGAAGAAGGTCGTGTTCTGATCCGTCGCACCGAAGAAGGTGCCGCCATCGGCGCGGACGTTCGCCTGCTCGTACTTGTCGATCTGCTGGTAGCCGACACCGACGTCGCCGCGCAGATAGATACCCGACGAGATCGTGCCGCGTAGTTCCGGCGGCGGCGGCGGGGCCATCGGCTGGGCGACCGGAAAGTCTGCGGCGCTGGCGATGGCGGAGGCGCTCAATGCCATGGCGCCTGCGAGCGCAAGGGTTTTCAGGCTGCCCATGGCAGGTCCCTTCGAGTTTGCGCGCAGCTGGACTCGAGTGCGCGCGAGTTACCGATGGGGAAACCTTGCCACGGATTTCTTAAACGACACTTAACCCTAAAAACTAACCCTATCGAACCGTAAACGCTGGCGTTTCAACTTCCGGAGGCCAGTTTTCACGAAGCCCGTTCGATCGAGGCGGACCACTCTTTCGAGAACACGCTGTCCTTCCGGCCCCGACCAGGCGAGGCAAGAAGCACAGCCAAGAAGCCCTGACGGAATGCGTCAGGCAGCCGCCTTGGCCACCGCCTCGACCACCTCGTCGACGGCGCGCAAGACAAGGTCGCGATCGTCGCCTTCGGCCATGACGCGGATCACCGGCTCGGTACCGGACGGGCGGATCACCAGCCGTCCGCTCTCGCCGAGCAATTGCTCGGCCGCCTTGATCGCGCTGACCACCGGCTTCTCCTCCAGCGGCCGCCCCTGCTTGTAGCGAACGTTCTTGAGGATCTGCGGCAGCGGTTCGAAGCAATGGCAGACCTCGGAGACCGGCTTCTCCTGCCGCTTGACCACCGCGAGGAGCTGCAGCGCCGCGACCAGCCCGTCGCCGGTCGTGCCGTAGTCGGAAAGGATGATGTGGCCGGATTGCTCGCCACCGAGATTGAAGCCGTGGGCGCGCATATGCTCCAGCACATAGCGATCGCCGACCGCCGTGCGCGCCAGCGACAGGCCGAGGCCCGCCAGATAGCGCTCCAGGCCGAGATTGGACATCACGGTCGCGACGATGCCCGGTGCGGACAGCCGCCCGTCCTCCTGCCAGCTGCGCGCGATCACGCCCATGAGCTGGTCGCCATCGACGATCTGGCCGTGCTCGTCGACGATCAGGACGCGGTCGGCGTCGCCGTCGAGCGCGATGCCAAGATCGGCGCGCAATTCGCGCACCTTGCTCGAGAGCGCCTCCGGCCGGGTCGAGCCGACATCCTTGTTGATGTTGAAGCCATCGGGCTCGTCGCCGATGGTGATGACCTCGGCGCCCAGCTCCCAGAGCGCTTCCGGAGCGACCTTGTAGGCGGCGCCATTGGCGCAATCGAGCACGATGCGCAGGCCGTCCAGGCCGAGATTGCGCGGCAGCGTGCGCTTGGCGAACTCGATATAGCGGGCATGAGCGCTGTCGATGCGCTTGGCCCGGCCGAGCAGTGCCGAGGGCGAGAGCTGTTTGCCGAGATCGGAATCGATCAGTCGAGTGATCTCCGTCTCAAGCTCGTCGTTGAGCTTGTAGCCGTCGGGGCCGAACAGCTTGATTCCGTTGTCCTCGTACGGGTTGTGTGAGGCCGAGATCATCACGCCGAGATCGGCGCGCATCGAACGGGTCAGCATCGCCACCGCCGGCGTCGGCATCGGGCCGAGCAGCAGCACATCCATGCCCACCGAGGTGAAGCCCGCCACCAGCGCGTTCTCGATCATGTAGCCCGAGAGACGAGTATCCTTGCCGATAACCACGCGATGGCGGTGCTCGCCGCGGCGAAAGGCGATGCCGGTCGCCTGGCCCACCCGCAGCGCCAGATCGGGCGTGATCACGCCGTTGGCGCGCCCACGGATGCCATCGGTGCCGAAATATTTGCGTGTCATCAGGAATGCCCTCGGAGCCCTGTCCGAACTGTTGCTTTTTTTCAGCTCATACAGGCTCTTCGCCTGCTCAGCTTCTCACAAATTGTGTCGGACCGTATCCGTCAAGCTCCGGTAGCGCGGTCCGGAGTGAAATGCGGGGACAGGCCAACGAAAAGGGCGGCCCGAAAGCCGCCCTTCCCGATCAGGCTGACGATATCGAGCCCGCTCAGGCCTGCGGCTGCGGCTCCAGCCCGGCATCGGGCTCATCGCGCTTGCGCCCCTTGCCGGCGCTCGGCACGGCCGAGCCACGCGGGGCGTGCGGCGTGTCGGCGTCGTCGCGCGCAGGGCGCTTGCCGGCGATCAGGTCGCGGATCTCGTCGCCGGTCAGCGTCTCGTATTCGAGCAGCGCCTCGGCCACCGCGACGAACTCGTCATGATGCTTGCTGAGGATCTCCTTGGCGTCGACATAGCCCTGATGGACCAGCCGGCGCACCTCGCTGTCGATCTTCTGCGCGGTCGCCTCCGACAGGTTCTGCGTCCGGCCCATCGACATGCCGAGGAAGACCTCCTCCTGCTGGTCGCCATAGGCGACGAGACCGAGCTCGTCCGAGTAACCCATCTGGGTGACCATGGCCTTGGCCATCTTGGTCGCCTGCTGGATGTCGCCGGTAGCACCCGAGGTGATGTTCTCCTTGCCGAAGGTAATCTCCTCCGCGACGCGCCCGCCCATGGCGACCGCGAGCTGCGAGGTGAACTCCTTGAACTTCATCGAGTAACGGTCGCCCTCAGGCAGGAACTTGACCATGCCGAGCGCGCGGCCGCGCGGGATGATCGTCGCCTTGTGGACCGGGATGCCGGCCGGGACATAGAGGCCGACGATCGCGTGGCCGGCCTCGTGATAGGCGGTCAGCTTCTTCTCCTCCTCGGACATGGCCATCGACTTGCGCTCGGCGCCCATCATGACCTTGTCCTTGGCGTCCTCGAATTCGAGATGGGTCACCATGCGCTTGCCGCGGCGGGCGGCGAGCAGGGCAGCCTCGTTGACGAGGTTCATCAGGTCGGCGCCGGAGAAGCCGGGCGTACCGCGGGCCAGCACCTTGAGGTCGACGTCGGGAGCGAGCGGGACCTTGCGCACATGCACGCGCAGGATCTTCTCGCGGCCGGCGACGTCCGGGTTCGGCACGACGATCTGGCGGTCGAAACGGCCGGGGCGCAGCAGCGCCGGGTCGAGCACGTCCGGCCGGTTGGTCGCGGCGATGATGATCACGCCCTCGTTCGGCTCGAAGCCGTCCATCTCGACCAGCAGCTGGTTCAGCGTCTGCTCGCGCTCGTCATTGCCACCGCCGAGGCCGGCGCCACGATGGCGGCCGACGGCGTCGATCTCGTCGATGAAGATGATGCAGGGCGCGTTCTTCTTGGCCTGCTCGAACATGTCGCGCACGCGGCTGGCGCCGACGCCGACGAACATCTCGACGAAATCCGAGCCCGAAATGGTGAAGAACGGCACGTTCGCCTCGCCGGCGACAGCGCGCGCGGTCAAGGTCTTGCCGGTGCCGGGAGGGCCGACCAGCAGCACGCCGCGCGGGATGCGGCCGCCCAGGCGCTGGAACTTCTGGGGATCGCGCAGGAACTCGACGATCTCCTGCAGGTCTTCCTTGGCCTCGTCGATGCCGGCGACATCCTCGAAGGTGACGCGGCCATGCGCCTCGGTCAGGAGCTTGGCCTTGGACTTGCCGAACCCCATCGCTCGGCCGGCACCGTTCTGCATCTGGCGGGACATGAAGATCCACAGGCCGATGAAGATCACGAAGGGCAGCGAATTGACGAGCAGCGCCATGAACCAGGGCGTGCCTTCGGACGGGGCGCGGGCCGAGACCTGCACGCCCTTCTGCGCCAGCGTCTTCAGCAGCGCCGGGTCGCCATAGGGAGCATAGGTGACGAAGCTGCGGCCATCCGAGAAGGTGCCGGAAATCTCCTGGCCTGCGACCACCACATTGGCGATGCGGCCGGCCTCGGACTCGTTGATCAGCTGGCTGTAGGGAATTTCATTGGTGCTGGCGCGCTGGCTCGGGCTCTGGAACAAGGTGACCAGCGCCAGAACCAGCAGGAAGATCACCACCCAGAGGGCGAAATTGCGGAAGTTCGGATTCATTATGGTTCCGATCCGCTCGCCGGCGGAATTGCCGCGCGAGCCTGTGGTTTTCGCAGCTTAATCTAGGGCCGCCATGCCCCCTTGCCAAGGGAAGCCTGCCCCTTCTTAGGGTTATACCGTCGCAGGGTGAACGCCTCGGCTTCTCCTGCCTTCACGCGCGAGCGACAAAACGCCGTTCCCCGCGAGCGACAGGCGAAAGCCACCGAGCGTGCGCCGCAGCGCCCTACCTTCGCGCGCCGCGGCGATCAGCGCCTGCGTGCAGTCCTCGAGCCGCGCCAGACGCCGTGGCACCTCGGCCTCCGCATCACTGTCCTGTGCCGCCGCCAGCACCAGCGCCAGGCCCCGGATGACGATCTCCTCCGGCTCCTGGCTGAGCCGCGCGAAATCGAACCAGCGCTGTCCGCCCCCGCCACCGGCCGGCAGAGCGGCCAGGGCGCGGAGCGCAAGCCTGTCCAGGGCCTCGTCAGCTCGCGCCAGCCGATGGGCGAGCTGGCCGAGGCGCCCAGCACTCAAGCCGGCCTCCGCCAGTTCCGGCAGCAGCCGGCGCCAGCGGATGCGGGTGAAGCGCGGGTCGTCATTGGACGGATCGCTCGCGAAGGAAAGTCCGCGCGCCTGGCAGGTCGCGACGAGCCGCGCTTTCACGATTCCAAGCAGCGGCCTTGCCAGCACGATCCCGCTCACCGCGCTGCGTGGCGCCATACCCGCGAGGCCAGCAAGGCCGGAGCCGGCGGCCATGCGCATCAACAGGGTCTCGGCCTGATCGTCGGCGGTATGGGCAGTGACGATCGCCGTCGCACCGAACGCCCGCACCTCCTCCGCCAGCAGCGCATAGCGCGCGGCACGCGCCTTCTCTTGCAGCGCCGTCTGCGGCTTATCCCCCAGCCAGCGCTTGATGCGGTGTTCGACGCCGAGCCCGGCGCAAAGTTCGCCGACCATCAGCGCCTCCCGCGCCGCCTCCGGGCGCAGGCCGTGATCGACGGTGACCGCCACGAGACGCGGGCGCCCCTGGCCGGCCCACTCGGCCAGCAGCGCGAGGAGGGCGACGGAATCCGGCCCGCCCGATACGGCGACGATCAGCGCTTCATCGCCAGCGAGCGAATGAAACAGGACGGCGGCGTCCGCCGCCGTCAGGGGCCGAGGTTCTGGCCGGTCTGTCGACGCCGCGGTCAAGCGCAGCGGGCGCGCTGCCGCTCGCGCTCGACGCCCTGGCGCACCGCGTTCGAGGCGCCTGGATAGTCGACGCCGACCTTGGCGAAGGTGGCGCAGGCCTGGTCGCGCGCACCGAGCCCGTTCAGGGACATGCCGAGCTTGAGCAGGCTGTCGGCGCCCTTGCCTGCCTTCGGAAAATCGCGCGAGATCTTCAGGAACTGCTCGGCCGCCTCGCGATAGCGCCGCCGCTGGAAATAGCTCTCGCCGAGCCAGAAGGTCGCATCGGCCGCCAGGCGGTCGCGCGGATAGCTCTGCAGGAACTCGCGGAAACTCATTTCGGCGCGCTCGTATTCCTTGCGCAGCACATGGGCGTAGGCGACGTCGTAGAGCTCGCGCGGACTGCCCGCCTGCCCGGTCGCCGCGACGCTGGGGCCGCGCGGCGTCGCCGACGGCAGCGCACCGTCCGGCACCGGACGACCGACGCTGGAGAGGTCCATCGGGCCCTGCCCCTGATCTCCGGCGAATTCCTCGTCGATCACCTGGCCGAGCTGGCGCGGCGCGCCAGCTGCACCGGGCTGCCCGGCGGGGTCGAAAGCGTCGCCGCGGCGCTCGCGCCCCGGCTGCGGCGGTGGCGGATTGGCCGGGCGGGTGGCCTGGGGCGCCGGCGCTGCGCCGCCACGCTGGCCGCCGCGCTCCGAGAAGCGGAAGTCGACATCTTCCTGCATCTTGCGCAGCTGTTCCGTCAGGCGCCGGTTCTCGAACTGCAACTGCTCGATCTGGCCGGAAAGCTGACGCAGCTGGTTTTCGAGCCGGCTGGTGCGCACCACGAGATCGGCCGCATCCTGCGCGACGGCAGGCTGGATCAGGCCGATCGCCAGCACCGAAAGACCGGCAAGCAGGGCATGCCGCAGCAAGGGCCGCTTCCGGCCCGAAATCGAAGTCGTCACAAAGCTCATATCAAGCAAACCGCATCGCCCCGTAGATCAACGCTATCACACGCGAATACCGCGGCCAAAATATGGAAAAGCCGGCGCTTTCCTTGCGGTAAGCGCCGGCTTCGTCAAGCCTCTATCGAGCGGCCGGATCAGACGCCGCCGGCGCCGTCGAGCACCGTCACGGCGCGGCGGTTCTGCGACCAGCAGGAGATGTCGTTGCAGACCGCGACCGGCCGCTCCTTGCCGTAGGAGATGGTGCGGATGCGGTTGCCAGGGATGCCGCGCGAAGCCAGGTAGTCGCGGACCGTCTGGGCGCGGCGGGCGCCGAGCGAATAGTTGTACTCGCGGGTGCCGCGCTCGTCGGCATGGCCTTCGATCGTGAAGGTGTAGCGCGGATAGCGCTGCAGCCATCCCGACTGCTTGTCGAGGGTCGCGACCGCGGTCGGGGTCAGGTCGGTCGAGTCGGTCTCGAAGAAGACGCGGTCCCCGACGTTCACGACGAAGTCCTGGGCGCTGCCCGGGGTGGCGGCGCCACCGGCGCCGAAACCATCGGCATTCTGGTCCTTGGCGCAGGCGCCGAGGGCGAGCGCGCCCGTCAGGGCGGCGGCGATGCGCACGGTGCGGGCGCTGGCGGCGAAGGAGGCGAGCATGTCAATTCTCTCCGAATGTCGGGCGCGGAGCGCGCCGGGCGGCGTCACGCGTTATCCCAATCAATGATGTGTCAACCTAAACGAGACCTTGCCAGAACAAGGCGAAGTGGCGGCATTGCGGCGTATGGTTAACCAAATGTGGCCGGAAACCCGGCCGTTCGGCGATGTTGCATTCCTGCATCAGCGTGACAGGCGCTAGCGCGCCGCCGTCAGCAACGGCGACCAGGTCGGATCGGAGGCGAAGGACGGCGTCGGCACCGGCACCTCGACCCGGCCGGTGATGTCGACCATGTACAATTTGCCGCCGGACTGTCCGCCGGGATCCCGGAAGAACATGATGTACTGTCCGTTCGGGGCCCAGTTCGGCGCCTCGTTGTGGAAGCTTTCGGTCAGGATGCGCTCGCCCGAACCGTCCGGCTTCATCACGCCGATCGCGAAGCTGCCGCCGCCCTGGCGGGTGAAGGCGATGAGGTCGCCGCGCGGCGACCAGGAGGGCTGCGAATAGGAGCCCTGACCGAAGGAGATGCGTTTGCCCTCACCGCCGCCGGCGCCCATCACGTAAAGCTGCTGCGAGCCTCCACGGTCGCTCTCGAACACGATCTGCGACCCATCGGGCGCATAGGAGGGCGAGGTGTCGATCGCCGAAGTCGAGGTCAACCGCTGCGTCGTGCGCGAGCCGATGTCGATCGCATAGAGATTAGCGTTGCCGCCCTGCTGCAGGCTGAGCGCGATGCGCGCGCCGTTCGGCGAGAAGCGCGGGCTCGTGGTCATGTCGGGGAAGTTGCCGACGACCTGGCGCTGGCCGGTCTCGATGTTGAGCACATGCACGCGCGGCTGCTCGCCGGTGCGCTGCGCCATATAGGTCACTTCCTGGGCCACCGGCGAATAGCGCGGCGTCACCACCGAGGTCTCGCCACCGGTCAGGTAGCGCACATTGGCGCCGTCCTGATCCATGATGGCGAGGCGCTTGCGCCGGCTCTCCTTCGAACCGGATTCGTCGACGAAGACGACACGGGTGTCGAAGAAGCCGCCGACGCCGGTGATCTTGGTGAAGATCGCGTCCGAGATGATGTGGCCGACACGGCGGGAATTGTTCGGGTCGGTGAAATATTGCTGGCCGTCGATCTGCTGGCCGGCGACCACGTCCCAGAGCCGGAATTCGGCCCGGAGCCGGCCGCCATCGCGCGAGACCCGCCCGATAACCAGCGCCTGGACGCCAGCGGCCTTCCAGGCCTCGAACTGCGGGGCCGCGTCGAAGGGAGGATTCTTCTCCGGGTGACGCGCCTTCTCGATCGGCAGGAAGTAGCCGCAACGCTTCAGATTGTTGGTGATGATGCCGGAGACCAGGGCCCCGCCCTCGCCGGCAAAATCGGCGACCGCGATCGGCATCGGCTGGAAGGTGCCCTTGCGCAGGTCGATCACCAGCTCGGCCCGGGCCGGGGCGACCAGTGCAGGCAGGACCAGACCCGAGCCGGCCAGTGCGAGCGCATGTCGACGGGTCAGCCCGGCGGCGGTATCGGCCGGACGAAGAGCGGAATGATCAATACGGTCCATGGCGGTCACAGCACGTCCCTGGCGTCGAAATTCACGATGACGTCGCGCCAATCGTCGTAATAGGCGGCAAATTGCGCGGGAATGCGCAGCGGCGAGCAACGGCGCGTCGCCGTCAGCGCCGAATCCGCCGCGAGCCGGAAGAGCGGATCGGGGGAGGAATTGGTCACGCTCGCCTGTCCCATCAGCGAACCGTCGGTGTTGAGCTTCATCCGCACCTGCGGCACCACCGGCTTCGAGGCGCTCTGCAGCGCGATCGGCACGTTCCAGCACTTCTGCAGCTGGTCCTGGATGATGCCCATCAGCTGCGCCCTGAGCGACGGCGAGAGCTTCTGCGAGGAGCCGGTCTGGGTGCCGAGCGAGGCGGTGCGGTTGATCTGGGGTGCACTCGATCCCGACGACTGCGCCTGCTCCTTCGACTGCAGCAGCTTGGCGATGTCGTTCGCGTTGAAATTCTTGGCGATCTCGGCTTCGCGCTTGGCCTTGGCTTCCGCCTCGCGCTTGGCCTTCGCCTCCGCCGCGAGCTTGGCCTTGTGCTCGGCCTCCGCCTTCGCCTTGGCTTCAGCCTCCGCCTTCTGCTTGGCGGCCTTGGCCGCCTCGGCGCGCGCCTGCGCCTCGGCTTCGGCCTTCGCCTTGGCGGCGGCCTTGGCCTCCTGCTCGGCCTGCTTCGCCTTCCGCTCGAGCTCCGCTTCTTCAGCGAGTTTCGCCAATTCCTCGCGGCGCTGCTCGGCTTCCTGCGCGGCAGCCTGCTCGGATTTTTGCGGCTGCTTCACCGGCTCGGCCGGCGGCGTGGGCTTGGGCAGATTGGGCCGAGCCGGCGGCAGCGGTGCCGCGGCATTGTCGTCGGCGACCTTGAGCTCGGGCGGGCGCGAGGGCGGCGCCGGCGTGTCCTGCTTGGCCTCGCCCGCTTCCTTGCGCTCGACGATCTCGGACTGGCGCTCGGCCCGCTGCTGCGGCTGCTCCTGCACCTTCTCGGCCTGGCGCTCGCCGCGCGTCACCTGGTTCAGCGCCGAAGGATCGATCACTTCGACGGCGATCGCTTCCTGATGCTCAGGCAGCGGCGTCGCACCGGCAAAGGCCAGCAGCCCCGCGACCAGAACGGTCGCGTGGCCCAGGGCGGAAACCGCCAAGCCCGGTTCGGAGCGAGACACCATCAACGCGACTGGGCCCCCTCGTTCAATGCGTGTTCGGCTCGGTGACCAGCGCCACCCGCCTGAAGCCAGCACTGGTGATCGTCGCCATCACCGAGGCGACACGGCCGTAGTCGACCTGCTTATGGCCACGCACATAGATGCGTTCGTCCGTGCCCTGCTTGGCGATGGCTTGCAGCTTCTGCACCAGGTCGGGCTCGAGCGTCGGCTGGTCCTGCAGGAAGATCTGGCCCTTGTCGTCGATGGCGATGGTGATCGGCTTCTGATCGACATTGATCGGCTTGGCACCGGTCTGCGGCAGGTCGATCGGCACGCCGGTCGCGATCAGCGGCGCGGCGACCATGAAGATGATCAGCAACACCAGCATGACGTCGATGAACGGCGTCATGTTGATCTCGGCGATGGCTCCGTGGCGACGAGGCCGGCGCCCGCGGCGTCCCCCGGCCTTCCCGCCGGCTGCGGCTGACATGCCCATGCTTCAGACCCTCACGCCGCCAGACGTTCGTCGATCTGCCGCGACAGGATCGCGGAGAATTCGTCGGCGAAGGCTTCGAGCCGGTTCTGCGCCTTGGCGACCTCGGCCTGCAGCTTGTTGTAGGCCATCAGCGCGGGAATCGCGGCGAACAGGCCGATCGCGGTGGCGAACAGCGCCTCGGCGATGCCGGGCGCGACGACGGCGAGCGAGGAGTTCTTCGAGACCGCGATCG
Source organism: Allobosea sp. NPDC003192 (assembly GCF_050275675.1). Lineage (NCBI taxonomy): Bacteria > Pseudomonadati > Pseudomonadota > Alphaproteobacteria > Hyphomicrobiales > Alloboseaceae > Allobosea > Allobosea sp. NPDC003192. The sequence continues at coordinate 109,506 of NZ_JBNNPK010000005.1, read as the reverse complement.
CGGTAAACGAGTTCATGATGCCCCAGACCGTGCCGAACAGGCCGATGAAGGGCGCCGCCGAGGCGATGGTCGAGAGCACCAGCAGCTTCGATTCGAGCCGCTCCGCCTCGCGCTGGATGGTGACGTCGAGCACCTTGTCGATGCGCGCCGACAGGCTCGCCACCGAGCGCCCGCCATTCTCGAAGGAGCGCTTCCATTCACGCATCGCCGCGACGAAGACGGCGGCCATGTCGTTGACCGGACGGTTGGCGAGGTCGCGATAGAGCTCCTCGAGCGAGCGGCCCGACCAGAACACCTCCTCGAACGCATCCATGTCCTGGCGCGTGCGGCGATAGAGCAAGGTCTTGTCGATGATGATCGACCAGCACCAGATCGAGGCGGCCAGCAGCCCCATCATCACCAGCTTGACGACGATGTGGGCGTGCCAGAACAGCGTCCAGAACGACATGTCGATCTGCGGCGCGGCCTGCGCGATCTCCACGGCGGGGTTCATCCTGTCATCCTTCTCTCTCGAGCCCGACCGGCCAAGCTGTTAGCGCCTGGTCGAAGCCGGCTCTGGCCGACGCGAAACCGAGTGCGGCCCCGCGCAGCCTGTTCTTCGCGCCGCGAAACTCGCGCCGCCGCCCGTTTCTGCGCTCCGGGGATATGCCATTGACACCAATTGCCGCTGAATTCGGCGAAAGATGGGCCAAACGGCGATGTTCCCGTGCGCCAAAGGCCTTGTGTCCCGTTAAGTCGGCGTCAAGGTTAAGGGCCTGCATGGTTAATATCGCGTTATGACGGCCTTGCAGCTGTCCCGCGCAGCGCGGGCACGCCAGCCGCCGACAAAGCCGAAACCGGAGCAATCATCGGTCATCGCGCATGCGGAAACGCGAACGACCCGCCTCCGTGAGGAGGCGGGTCGCCAACGGTCGACAGCTCTGAAAAGGGGCGATCAGGCGCTTTCGACAGTATCCGTGCCGGTACCGTTGCGACGACGCTCGTTCATGAACTCGTCGAACTCGGCCTTGTCCTTGGCCATACGCAGCCGACCGAGGAAATCATGGAATTCGCGCTGCTCGTCTTCGAGGCGACGCAGCGTCTCGTCGCGATATTCGTCGAAGGCACGGTTGCCGCTCGACGACGGGCCGCGGCCCCAGCCGCCGAAGCCGCCGCGGCCACCCCACTGCTGGGCGCCGCCCATGCGCTCGCGCAGGCGCTCCATCTTGTCCTGCAGGCGGCTCATTCGGTGCTCGTAGCGAGCCTGTCCGCAACCATGTCCCATGCGTCCACTCCAGAAAAGAAAGACCAGGGTCGCCAGACCCAGCGGCCAGAAGATGATGAAGCCGAGCACCGCAAACGCGATCCAGGCTCCCTTTCCGTATTCATCAAGCTTCGCGACGATCGGCATCGATTCCTCTCGAACCTGAATGGCAGCGACGGATGCCGCTGCCGGCCAACCTCCCGTTCGGCTCGGAGCCCGTTCCGACCAGCTTGCTCGGCAAGCTGATCGGCAAAACGGTCTCCATCTGAAGTGAGGGACGGATTCACCGATCAGGTATCCAACCCGATCGGATCCGGCCCTCGCCGACCGTGTGAATGTAAATCACATTCACATATCTGGACGCAACTGCCAAGCCTTTCAAGACGGCCGGATCAAAATTTTCGAGGTGAAGTCAGCCCGCCTGCTCGGGCGGCAGGCCCAGGCCCTTGAGATAGATCAGCATTCCCGCTTCGAGCAGGTCGGAGGCTGACATCGGCAGTGGCCGCCGGCCGGCATCGGCGCGGCCGAACAGGGCGGCGACGCCGTGCGACATCGCCCAGATATGCAACGCCATCATCAGCGCTGGTGGGCGTTTGCCTTGCGGCAGCGCTGCGATCAGCGTTTCCGCCGCCTGGCGCAATTGCTGGAAGGAGCGGTCGGCGGCAGCGCGCAATTCGGGACTCGCGTCGAGCGGCACGCCGGCCTCGAACATCGCCGAATAGAAGGCCGGCTCGTCATGAGCGAAGGCGAGATAGGCACGGCCGAGCCGGTGAAACGCTGTCTCCGCATCGGGCCTGCCATTGTCCCAGGCTTTGGCGAGCGCCGTCTCGAAGGCGACGAAGCCGCGGGCCGCGACATCGGCGAGCAGCTCATCACGATCGCGATAATGCCGGTAGGGTGCCGCCGGGCTGACGCCGGCCATGCGCGCGGCCTCGGCGAAGGTGAAGCCGTTCGGCCCCTTCTCGCCGATCAGGCCGAGGGCGGCGCGGACCAGCGCCTCCTTGAGATTGCCGTGGTGGTATCCCCGCGGCTGCTCGGGCTCGTTGCGCTTCCAGCTCATGTTACGGGCCCTAACATGGCGATCCGCCAGCGTCGATGCCAGCCACCACAGGAGCGATCAGAGGATTTCGAGGCCGAGGCGGTGCCGCAGCACGTCCGGGATGCGCCGGGCCTTGCCGCCGCCGACGCAGGCGACCTTGACCTGCGCCGTGACCAGTACCTCGTCGCCGCGCATGATGCGCTGGTCGAGCTCCATGGTAGCGCCGCGCGCCAGGGTCGGCCTGGTTTCGACCGTGAGGAGATCGTCCATCACAGCCGGCCTGACGAAATCGATCAGCATGCGCCGGACCGCGAAGCCGAGCGCCGCGTCGCCGTCGAAGAGCTCGCGCTGCTCGATGCCGAGGTTACGGATCAACTCGGTGCGGCCGCGCTCCATGAAGCGCAGATAGGAGGCGTGGTAGACGACGCCGGAGAAGTCGGTGTCCTCGTAATAGACGCGGACGGAGATGCTGTGGGCGCCGGCCATGGTCGTCCTTCTGCGAGATGTGCGGGCGTTCTAGACCGCTCTGCACTCCCCGGACAACCGCGTGGTCAAGCTGCTTGCCGTTCACCGCTTGCAGGGTTTGCCCATGAACGAGCCGCAATCATAGGGCTGCGCCAGTTCGCGGCGGACCGAGTTCTTGCCCGTGCCGATATCGTCGATGCGCCAGCCCCCGCCCTCCTCGACCATGCGGAACGGCACGGACATCGCCTTGCCGAAGCTGCGGAAGCTCGCCGTCACCAGCGCCTTGCCGCCGGCCGGAGCCTGCGTGACCGTCACCTTGAGGTTCTTCACCTCGCCATCCTGGCCCTGGATGAACGGGTCGGCGCCGACATGGCCGATATCGCCACTCTCGTCCTGGTAGCGATCATCCCGGGCGAACAGCGCCGCGAGGCCCTTGCTCATCAGCACGTCGCGATGCGGCGGCCGCCAGGGCGGTTCGCCGCCGCCATCCAGCGTCTTCTGCGTGACCTCATAGGCCTTGCGCACGGTAGCATCGGGGGAAGGTTCGGCGGCGTAGCCAGCCACGGAAACCAGCATCAGGCTGAGCGCCACTAGCGCAGATCGCATGCTGTCTCTCTCGGGATCGTTTGACCTATGTCGATGAGATCATGGTGAAGCGGATACCGCATCATCCAAATGCGGGACCGCGCATCGGTCGTCAGTCCTCGTCCTCGCTGCCGAACAGCCCGAACTGCGCGCCTTCGCGGCTTGGCTCCGGCATGCCGAGATGCCGGAAGGCGTGCGGCGTCAGCAGGCGGCCGCGCGGCGTGCGCTGGATGAAGCCCTGCTGCAGCAGGAAGGGCTCGATGATCTCCTCGATGGCGTCGCGCGGCTCGGAGAGCGAGGCGGCAATGGTCTCGATCCCGACCGGGCCGCCACCGAAATTGATCGCGACCGTCGTCAGATAGCGCCGATCCATCTGGTCGAGGCCGATGGCGTCGACATCGAGCAGACCGAGCGCCTTGTCTGCGACCTTGCGGGTGACGATCGCGTCGCCGTCGACGATAGCGAAGTCGCGCACCCGCCGCAGCAGGCGCCCGGCGATACGCGGCGTCCCGCGCGAGCGCTTGGCGATCTCGTTGGCGCCGTCATCCGACATCGGCACGCCGAGCACCCGCGCCCCGCGCGCAACGATGCCCTGCAATTCCTCGACCGTGTAGAACTGCAGGCGGATCGGGATGCCGAAGCGGTCGCGCAGCGGCGTCGTCAGCAAGCCGGCGCGGGTGGTGGCGCCGACCAGCGTGAACTTCGGCAGGTCGATCTTGACCGAGCGCGCCGCCGGCCCCTCGCCGATGATCAGGTCGAGCTGGTAGTCCTCCATCGCCGGATAGAGGATCTCCTCCACCGCCGGGTTGAGGCGGTGGATCTCGTCGATGAAGAGCACGTCGCGCTCTTCGAGATTGGTCAGTTGCGCCGCAAGGTCGCCGGCCTTGGCGATCACCGGCCCCGAGGTCGAGCGGAAACTGACGCCGAGCTCGCGCGCCACGATCTGCGCCAGCGTCGTCTTGCCCAGGCCGGGTGGGCCGACGAACAGGACGTGGTCGAGCGCATCGCCACGCGTGCGGGCGGCGTTGATGAAGACCTGCAGGTTCGCCCGTGCCGCCGCCTGGCCGGTAAAGTCGGCGAGCGAGAGCGGCCGCAGCGAGGCTTCGCTGTCGTCGTCTCGCTTGTCCGCCGTCATCAGGCCGGGCCGCTTCGGCTCACTCACAGCTCAATCTCCAGCTCCAGCGCATCATGCACCGGGATGTCCTGGTAGCCGGTCTTGATGATCGTCGGAACCATCGCGCGATAGGCGTCGATCGCCTCGATATAGAGCCCGGAGAAGCGGAAGCCGTGCTTCTGGTAGAACACCAGCGCCGGCATGTTGTCATTGGTCAGCATCGCCCGGAGTTTGCGTGCGCCGGCCGCCTTGGCCGCCGACTTGACCGCTTCGAGCATGCGCGAGGCCGCGCCCTCCCCCGGTTTCAGCGAATGCAGCGCGCAGAGCACTGCAATGTCGCCGTCGCGGGCCCAACTCGCCACCGCCAGCAATTCGCCCTCGGCGGTGAACATGCCGATCAGGGGCAGTTCGGCGCAGTCATAAAGCTTCGAGCCGATCATCATGCGATGCGAGCCCCAGTGCCGCATCATCAGCGCGAGAAAGGCCGACTTGTCGGCGATCTCCCGGAAGATCACCGTCGGTCCCTTGCTCATTTCGCCAACTCCTTCAGGCCGAGCCGGATCAGCTGGGCCGTGCCGGCCCCCTCACCCGCCTCGCGCGAGGCAGCCGCGACCGCTGCCACCGCTTGCGCCTGAGGATAGCCGAGATTGGTCAGCGCCGAGACGGCGTCCGCCACCGGCTGCGGCAATCTCTTGTCCTCCAGCGCACCTGAGAGCTGCGCCAGCGCCGGGTCGACATGGCCGAAGGCCGGCGCCTTGTCCTTGAGCTCGGCGCAGATGCGCTGGGCGAGCTTGGGCCCGACGCCGGGTGCGCGCGCCACCGCCGCCTTGTCGTTGGTCGCGATCGCGGTCGCCAGCGCGCCGGGCTCGAGCGTCGAGAGGATGGCGAGCGCGACCTTGGCGCCGACGCCCTGCACCATCTGCATCAGGCGGAACCAGTCGCGCTCGGTGTCCGACATGAAGCCGTAGAGCCGGATCGCATCCTCGCGGACATGCGTCTCGATCGAGAGGGCCGCGGCTTCGCCGATCTTGGGCAGGCGCTGCAGCGTGCGCGACGAGCATTGCACGACATAGCCGACGCCCTGCACGTCGACGATGACATGGTCCTCGCCATACGAATCGATGAGGCCCTTGAGCTTTCCGATCATGCCTCCTGTTAGCATGGCGGCAGCCCGCCGCCAGACCGGATCATTCGCGGCGATCATGCGTTCTCCACCGGCGAAATCGGGGAGCTCGATGTGCTGACCAAGACGAGGGATCTGCGGACCGGCCATTCGGTCTGGCAGGGCAAGCGGCCACCGCGCTTTCCGAGGCACGAGATCACATCTGATTCGCAAAGCGACGTCGTCGTCATCGGCGCCGGCATCTCCGGCGCGATGCAGGCCGACGCGCTGAGCGCCGCCGGCTTCGACGTGCTGGTGGTCGACCGGCGCGGCCCGGTCCGCGGCTCGACGCCGGCGAGCACCGCTCTGCTCCAATACGAGATCGACCAGCCTCTGACCAAGCTGACGCGGCAGATCGGCGAGGAGGCCGCGATCCGCGCCTGGCGCCGCTCGCGCCTTGCCGTCGACGGGCTGGCGGCACGGATCAAGGCGCTGTCGATCGCCCCGGTCACCCGCCGTGACTCGCTCTACCTCGCCGGCAATGCGCTCGATGCCGATGCCCTCGCGCCGGAGCACGAGGCCCGCAACCGCGCCGGGCTGGAGACCGCCCTCCTCGACGCCGCTGCGCTGAAGGAGAGCTTCGGCATCGAACGCCCCGCCGCTCTGCTCGGCTACGACAATCTCGAAGCCGACCCTGTGCGTCTCGCCTCTGGCTTCCTGCGCGCTGCGCTCGCCCGAGGCGCACGTCTCGCCTGGCCGGTCGAGATCGTCGACCTCGATGCAAGGCCGCGCTCGGTAAGCCTGCGCACCAAGGACGGCCACCATATCCGTTGCCGCCACCTCGTTTTCGCGACCGGCTATGAACTGCCCTTCGGCAAGCTGCCGAAGGGCCACCGGGTCCTCTCGACCTGGGCTCTGGCGACAGAACCGCAGAAGCGCCGGCTCTGGCCGGATTGCTGCTTCATCTGGGAAGCATCCGACCCTTACCTCTATCTGCGCAGCACGCGCGACGGCCGCGTCATCTGCGGCGGCGAGGATGAGGATTTCGTCGATGAGGACAGGCGTGACGCCCTAATCGAGCAGAAGACGAAAAACCTCCAGCGCAAGCTCGGCAAGTTGCTGCCCCAGCTCTCGACCGAGGTCGATTATGCCTGGACCGGCACCTTCGGAACCTCCGAAACCGGCCTGCCGACCATCGGCCCAATGCCGGACCTCAGGAATTGCTGGGCCGTGATGGGCTTTGGCGGCAACGGCATCACCTATAGCCGCATCGGCGCAGAGATCGTGCGCGCCGGCCTGCTCGGCAAGGCAGATCCGGACGCCGAGCTCTACGCCTTCCGCAGCTGATACTGTGCCAGCAGCGCCCGGGCGCCGCGGTGTTGCGCATGGCAGATCGCGACGGCGAGCGCGTCTGCCGCATCGGCGCTGCGCGTCTCGGCCTTGGGCAGCAGCACGCGGATCATCGCCTGCACCTGCTTCTTGTCGGCATGTCCGACGCCGACCACGGTCTTCTTCACCAGGTTGGCGGCGTATTCGGCGACGTCGAGCCCGGCCAGCGCCGGCACGACCAAAGCGATGCCGCGGGCTTGGCCGAGCTTCAGCGCCGATTGCGGGTCGCGGTTGACGAAGGTCTCCTCGACTGCGACCTCCTGCGGCCGATGCCGCGCGATCACCTCGGTTATGCCCTCGTGCAATTGCCTGAGACGATCGGCCAAGGGCTGCTTCTCGTCGCTTTCGACCACGCCGCAGGCGACGAAGGAGAGCTTGGTTCCCTCACTGATGACGAGACCCCAGCCAGTCTTCCTGAGACCGGGGTCGAGGCCGAGAATGCGAATCGGATCGGACATGCGCGAACGCTATTCCCGATCTGGCTCCGACGCACCCTGTCGCCGCGAGAGAGGGGTCGAGGCGCGAGCCCCGACCCCGTCTTGCATGACGCAACCGCGGAACGGCTTGCTCAGGCGCCCTTCAGCCGGGTGTTGCACTGGCTGTAGTAGCCGCCACCCTTCTGGATCCATTTCAAGTCGCCATTGCCGCCATTGGCCTTGTTGGCGTTGTACTGGTCGTTGCAGGTCTTGAAGCGCTGCTTGCCGGCCGACAGCGTCGAGTATTTCGGATCGACCTTGCTCGGGAACGTGGCGTTGCCGGCCGAAGTGGGGGCCGCTGCGGGCTTGGCGGGAGTAGCGGGCGCACTGGCAACCGGCTTGGCCGGAGCGGTCGTGGTCGCCGTGGCAGGAGTTGCAGCGGCAGGAGCAGCCGCGTCGCCGCATTGCGCCTTGCGGAAATCGTTCCACGACTGCCCGCCGAGCGTGTTGTTGGTCTTGGCGGCATTGTACTTGGTGCTGCACTCCTTCATCGACAGCGCGAGCGCCGGCGACGATGTCTGCAGCATGAAGCCGCCGCTGAGTGCGAGAAGGCCAGCGGCAAGCGCGTATCTGGTGCGTGTCATGAGCGTCATCCCCCTATGGGGCCGGGTGGGCGCTGCGTCGGCCTGGCGGGACATTCCGGGAGGTCACGCGGCAGAGGGGACGCTAGGACCGCCAAGATGAACGCAGGATGATGGGTTCCATTACAGTTTGGTAAGGTATCGAGCGCGCCGTCTAGCCTACCGTCCAAGTCAACGGGTGACGAGCGTAACGCCCGTCGCGCACCGATGAACAGCGCTCATCGCTGCCATCACTGCAAAGGGGGTTGATCGCCCCGCGTCTTGGGTGAAGGAAAGAAAATCCTTCTCCGGCGACGTGATGACCGATCTCCTTCTCCTGCTCTTTCCAGGCGTCACCACCCAGGGTATCGCCGTCCTCGTCGTCGCGACCTTTCTCGGCGGGCTGGTGCGCGGCTTCACCGGCTTCGGCTTCGCCATGGTGTTCATGCCGCTGGCCTCGGCTGTGCTCGGCCCCGTCGCGGCGCTCGGGCTGATCTGGGTGATCGACATGCCCTTCGCCTTGCCCATCGGGTTCAGGGCGGCCAAGCGCGCGGAGTGGGGCGAGGTCATCCCGCTGCTGATCGCCGCGACGCTGACCCTGCCGGTCGGCATCGCCCTGCTGACCTGGCTCGACCAGCAGACCATGCGCTGGATCCTGGCGCTGCTCGTGCTGGCGGCAGTCGCCCTGATGGGCTCGGGCTGGCGCTATCACGGCAAGCCCGGCATCCCGCTCTCGCTGGGCGTCGGCGCGGCGTCCGGCCTGTGCAACGGCCTCGCCAGCATCGGCGGCATGCCGCTCGCGGTGTTCTGGCTCAGCGCCCAGCGCAACGACCGGCACAGGACCCGCGCCAACCTGCAGGCCTATATCGGCCTGAGCACCTTCGTCAGCGGCGCGATCCTCGCGCTGAAAGGCATCATCACGCTCGCCTCGGCGCTGATGGCGCTGCCGCTTTTCGCGATCTATGGCGTCGGTCTCTGGCTCGGCACCCACGCCTTTGGCCTGGCCTCGGAGCAGACCTTCCGCCGCATCGCCTATCTGACGATATTCCTGAGCGCGCTCGTCAGCTTGCCGCTTTGGGACGTGCTGATCGGACGCTAACTCAGCCGCCGAGCTTGGCCATCACCTCGTCGGCGATCTCAAAATTGGCGAAGACGTTCTGGACGTCGTCGTCATTGTCGAGCGCTTCCATCAGCTTCATCATCGACGCGGCTTTCTCCTCGTCGAGCGGCGCCGTGGTCGTCGGCCGCCAGACGGGCTTCGCCGAGGCCGGCGCGCCGAGCGCAGCCTCCAGTGCCTTGGAGACCTCGTTCAGGGCGTCGAAGGCGCACAGGATGGTGTGGCCGTTCTCGTCCGAGATCACATCGTCGGCGCCGGCCTCGATCGCCGCTTCCATCACCCTGTCGGCATCGCCGGCTTCCGGCGCATAACTGATCTCGCCGACCCGGTTGAACATGAATGAGACCGAATTGCTCTCGCCCAGCGCTCCGCCGGACTTGGTGAAATAGGAGCGGACGGCGGAGGCGGTGCGGTTGCGGTTATCGGTCAGCGCCTCGACGATCACGGCAGTGCCGCCGGGGCCGTACCCCTCATAGCGGACCTCGTCATAGTTCTCGCTATCGCCGCCGAGCGCCTTCTTGATGGCGCGCTCGATATTGTCCTTGGGCATGTTCTCGGCCCGCGCCGCCAGCACGGCCATGCGCAGGCGCGGATTCATGTTCGGGTCGGGCATGCCCATCTTGGCGGCGACGGTGATTTCACGGGCCAGCTTCGAGAACAGCTTGGAGCGCACCGCGTCCTGCTTGCCCTTGCGGTGCATGATGTTCTTGAACTGTGAATGACCGGCCATACGCCCTGATCTCCGCTGTTTATGCGCCGGCCGGCTTATACTCAGCCGGCTCGGCGCGAGGCAAGCGCGGCTGCGGCCTTTCCAGCTTACGCCCGCTGCGCCCCATGCTTAAGCGTTTCTTCGCGAACTGCCTGCAAGGTTCGGAAAGGAACCATCGAGCGGAAGCGAACCCAGCGCGCACCATGAACAACGCCATCGTCGAGCATACGGCGCGCCTGCGAACCTTCCGGATCGACGCCACCGATATCGGCCTGCTGCGGCAGCAGGCGGAGTTCGCGCGCCGGCGCCTGCCGACCCTGCTGCCGGAATTGCATGGGCAGTTCGAGGCCTGGCCTGAGATCCTGCGGGCGATGCAGCGGCCGGACGTCCATGAACTCCGGCTCGCGCACTGGATCAGGCTGGTCTCGGGCGAACTCGAGGATGGCTACCTGCAATCGGCGCATGCTCTCGCCAGCGCCTTCAACGACAATGGCGTTCCCGCCCATGCCGTCGCGATCTGCCATGCCATCGTCGGCAATGCGATCGGCGCCGAGCTTGGCCTGCTGCGCGACGGTCTCGCCAAACTCAGCCATGTCTGGCAGAGCAAGGAGTACAACCGGCGCATCGCCCTGCGTGCCGCTTTGAACAAGGCGGTGCAGCTCGATCTCGAGCTGCTGCTCGAAACCTATTCGCATATCCAGCGGCAGAGCCGCGAGAATGTCCAACGCGAGATCTCGGCTTTCGAGGTCACGGTTCGCGACGTCGTCGATGCCGTGACCGGTGGCGCCCGCGTCGTCGAGGCGACGGCGCACACGATGAACAGCGTCGTCAGGGAGACCGGCCTGCAGGCCGTCGCCGCAGCCCGGGCTTCCGATGAGGCTTCCGACAATGTCGGCAGCGTCGCCAGCGCCACCGAAGAGCTGTCCATCTCGCTCAGCGAGATTTCCGGGGAGGTCGCCCGCGCCACGACCAAGGCCCACGATGCCAGCAACGCGGCGCTGCGGACCGAGGCGATCGTCAAGGGCCTGGCGCAGTCGGCGCAGACGATCGGCTCGATCGTCGACCTGATCCGCGACATCGCCGCGCAGACCAATCTGCTCGCCCTCAACGCCACCATCGAGGCCGCCCGCGCCGGTGAAGCCGGACGAGGCTTCGCGGTGGTCGCGCAGGAGGTGAAGCAGCTCTCCGCCCGCACTGCCAAGGCGACCGACGAGATCGCGGCTCAGGTCCCGGCGATGCAGGCCGCGACACAGGAGGCGGTCGAGGCGATCGAAAGCATCGTCGGCTTCGTCGGCGACATGGACCAGACGACGCTGACGATCGCGAGCTCCGTCGACGAGCAGCGGGCTGCGACCCAGGAGATCGCCCGCAGCATCAGCTTCGCCTCGCAGGGCACGCAGGAGGTGGCGCAGACCATCGCCAGCGTCAACGAATCCGCCCAGGCCGCGGGGGCAGGCTTCGGCGAGATGCTCGGTCTCGCCCAGGCGCTCACGCGCCAGGCCGAGACTCTGACCGAGGCGTTCGAGAATCTGACGAAGCAGAACCGCGCCGCCTGAGCGGGTGCTCCGCACCAAAGCCTCTCGACCAGAACGACAAACGCCCGGCCTGAGCCGGGCGTCGCATTCTGCAAAGCCGGGAGTACCGGCCGATGCTGTCTTCAGGCAGCCTTCTTGGCGCCGAAGGTCGGATCGAGCTCGCCCTTGGCGTAGCGCTTGGCCATGTCGGCCAGCGTGATGACGCGCTTGATCTTCGAGGCCTGACCGGCCGTATTGAACTCCTCCAGCCGCTTCTTGCAGAGGGCGGTCATCGCCTCCATCGCCGGCTTCAGGTACTTGCGCGGATCGAACTCGCCAGGGTTCTCCGACAGGATCTTGCGGATCTGGCCGGTCATCGCCATCCGATTGTCGGTGTCGATGTTGATCTTGCGCACGCCGTGCTTGATGCCGCGCTGAATCTCCTCGACCGGCACGCCCCAGGTCTGGGGCATCTTGCCGCCATACTGGTTGATGACGTCCTGCAGGTCCTGCGGAACGCTGGACGAGCCGTGCATGACGAGATGCGTGTTCGGCAGCAGCTTGTGGATCGCCTCGATGACATGCATCGCCAGGATCGCGCCGTCGGGCTTGCGGGTGAACTTGTAGGCGCCGTGCGAGGTGCCCATGGCGATGGCGAGCGCGTCGACCTTGGTCTCGGCGACGAATTTCACCGCCTCGTCGGGGTTGGTCAGGAGCTGGTCGTGGCTGAGCTTGCCCTCGAAGCCGTGCCCGTCCTCCTTCTCGCCCTCGCCGCTTTCGAGCGAACCGAGCACGCCGAGCTCGCCCTCGACCGAGATGCCGCCGAGATGGGCCATGTCGGTGACGGTCTTGGTCACGCCGACATTGTAGTCCCAGTCGCCCGGGGTCTTGCCGTCGGCCTTGAGCGAGCCGTCCATCATCACCGAGGTGAAGCCGGCCTGGATCGCGGTCATGCAGGTCGCCGGCTCGTTGCCATGGTCGAGATGGACGCAGACCGGAATGTGCGGATAGATCTCGGTGACCGCGTCCATCATGTGCTTGAGCATGATGTCATTGGCGTAGGAGCGCGCCCCGCGCGAGGCCTGGATGATCACCGGCGCGTCCGTCGCGTCTGCCGCCGCCATGATCGCGAGCGCCTGCTCCATGTTGTTGATGTTGAAGGCCGGAACGCCGTAGTCGTTCTCGGCGGCATGGTCGAGCAATTGGCGAAGCGTGATGCGGGCCACGATGATCCTCCGGTTGGGCTCTGCTTTATCCGGAGGGTTTAGAATCGAACTGTGGCGGACGCAAAGCGAAAGCGGCCAAAAAGTGAATGCGATCAGCGCCCGCGCGCTTCCAGAACCCTGACGCGCTCCTCGATCACCGCCAGTTCCTCGGCGAAGTTGCCGGTGATCGACTTCGCCATGACCAGCAGGCCAGCCGTATCGCGGCGCTGCTTGCGAACGAGATCACCGAGATCGTCAAAGCGCTTCTCGACCGCGTCGAAGCGCTTGTCATGCTCGGAGAGCTGCGCCTGAATTTTCTTCAGGATCTCGTACATGGCCGTTTGCACGTTCTCGCTCATGCGCGAGAACATAGCATAAACATCGCACAGCGCAACCGCAGGCTGCGCCGCCGCTCAGCCCTTCCGGAGCGCCTCGACGCCTGGCAGCGCCTTGCCTTCCATCCATTCCAGGAAAGCGCCGCCCGCGGTCGAGACGTAGGTCAGGTCCTCGGCGACGCCGGCATGGTTCATCGCCGCGACCGTATCGCCACCGCCGGCGACGGCAACGAGCTTGCCGTCGCGGACGCGCTCCGCCACCGCCTGCGCCACCGCGACAGTCGCCGTGTCGAAGGGCGGCAGCTCGAAAGCGCCGAACGGCCCGTTCCAGACCACCGTCTTCACGGTGTTGAGCTTGAGCACCACCTCGGCGACGCTGAGCGGGCCGGCATCGAGGATCATCTCGTCAGGCCCGACCTCGTTGATCGAGACAACGCGATGGCCGGGATTGGCCTTGAACTCGCGCGCAACCAGCGCATCCACCGGCAGCAGGATCTCGCAGCCGGCCGCCTTGGCCTTCGCCTCGATCTCGCGGGCGGTGTCAGCGAGATCGTGCTCGCACAGCGACTTGCCGACATTGACGCCGCGCGCGGCAAGAAAGGTGTTGGCCATGCCGCCGCCGATGGCGAGCACCTCGACCTTCTGGACGAGGTTGCCGAGCAGTTCGAGCTTGGTCGAGACCTTGGCGCCGCCGACGATCGCCATTACCGGCCGGGCCGGGTTGTCGAGCCCGGCCGAGAGCGCTTCCAGCTCGGCCTGCATGGTGCGGCCGGCATAGGCCGGTAGCAGATGCGCCAGCCCTTCCGTCGAGGCATGGGCGCGGTGGGCGGCCGAGAAGGCGTCGTTGACATAGAGATCGCCGTTGGCGGCGAGCGCCCTGACGAACTCGGGGTCATTCGTCTCGTCGCCGGCGTGGAAGCGGGTGTTCTCCAGCAGCAGGATCTCGCCGTTCTTGGCGGCGGCGATCGCCTTCGGCGCCTCGGCGCCGATGCAGTCGCCGACGAAGATCACCGGCTGGCCGAGCGCATGCGCCAGCGCCGGCACGACCTGCCTGAGGCTGTTCTTCTCGTCACGCCCCTTCGGCCGGCCGAAATGGGCGAGCAGGATGACCTTGCCGCCCTTCTGCGCGATCTCGCGGATCGTCGACAGTATCCGGTCGATGCGGGTGGTGTCGGTGACCCTGCCCTCCTCCATCGGCACGTTGAGATCGACACGGACGAGGACGCGCTTGCCGGCGAGATCGGCGTCGTCGAGGGTGCGGAAAGCGGGCATGGAGGGCTCTCTTACAGGCGTTGAAACAGACAGGGATAATCCATGACGAGGCCGTCCTCGTCGACTGGAAGCTCGGCGGTGAAACTGCCATCGGCCGTCTCGAACCGGAAGAGCCTTGGCGCAAGGCAGGTGTAGATCTGCTCGGTGACGAAGGGCTCGAAACTGTCGAACGGCACGAACAGCATGGCGATGCGCCGTTGCTGGCCGGGTTGCCAGGCGCAGCGGCGGATCGGCAGCGTGTTGGTGAAGGGCGTGGCGGAAAGATCGATGTCGATGCAGGCGTCGAAGGCCGGCAGATGGCCGCGCCTGCTGTCGTGCCAGGCACCGTCGCGCCGGGTCATGGAGAGCCGGCGCCCGTCGGTCGTCGCGACCTCGAAGGAACGCACCGTGAAATCGACGTCGCAATCGATGCGATAGCGCGCACCGAAGCGGCTCCCATCGCGCTCGCCGACCAAGGCGGCATCGGCACGAAGGCCGTTCGCCTCAGCGCGCAAGGTCAGATGTTCGAGCCCGTCGCCTTCCAGCGCCCGCCAGCGGACGCTGTGCCCGTCCGCGAGATCGGCGGCCGGGCGGAAGCTCATCGCGGCAGGATCGGCGGCAGCACGCCGGGGACGCCGGTCTTGAGCACGATCACCGTCAGGATGACGGTCAGCACCGCCGTGACGATGCCGGTGAGCAGCAGCGCGCCGAAGCGCGGCGTGGCGTTGACGCGCTGGCGCAGGGCCGAGAGCTCCTCGCGCAGGCCGGCGAAGTCCATCGTCCCGGCGGCCAGATCGACCTTCTGGGCGCTGCGCTCCAGCGAGGCCTCGGCGCGGGTCAGCACCGCCTCGTAACGCGCGAACTTCTCTTCGATCCGCGCCGTCTTGTCCTCGATGCGCGAAAGCTGGTCGAGCTTGCGCGGGTCGCTCGAGACGAGCGGCTCGGCCGGCTTCGCCTCAGTGGCGCGCGCAGCGGCGATCTCGGCCATGCTCGGCGCCGGCGGCACGATGACTGCCTCGGTGGGCGTGGCCGGCGTGGCGACGGTCGGCTCGATCTTGTTCATTGCGCGGTCCGTTCCGAGATCACGATGATTCTGGATCGAACCGATCCAGAATCATAAACGTGATCGATTCCAATATCTTAGAGCAGGATTTCTGCGAAGAGCCGGTTCCCGCTTCTTCGCATCCCGCTCTAGGCGGCATGGGCGCGGCCGCACCGGGAAGGCGCGGCCGCAGCGATCATGGATGTCAGATGAGCTTCGCCATGGCGACGGCGGTGTCGCTCATGCGGTTCGAGAAGCCCCATTCATTGTCGTACCAGGAGAGGACGCGGACGAACTTGTCGTCCATGACCTTGGTCTGGTCGAGCGCGAAGGTCGACGAAGCCGGATCGTGGTTGAAGTCGATCGAGACGTTGGGCTGGTCGGTGACGGCGAGAATGCCCTTCAGGGCGCCGCGCTTGCTCGCCTTGATGATGGCCTCGTTGATCTTCTCGACCGTGGTCTTGCGCTTCGAGATGAACTTGAAGTCGACGACCGAGACGTTCGGCGTCGGCACGCGGATCGAGGTGCCGTCGAGCCGGCCCTTGAGCTCGGGGATGACGAGGCCGATCGCCTTGGCGGCGCCGGTCGAGGTCGGGATCATCGACATCGCGGCGGCGCGACCGCGGTAGAGATCCTTGTGCATCGTATCCAGCGTCGGCTGGTCGCCGGTATAGGCATGGATCGTGGTCATGAAGCCCTTGTCGATGCCGACGGCGTCATGCAGCACCTTGACCACCGGCGCGAGGCAGTTGGTCGTGCAGGAGGCGTTCGAGACGACGATGTGATCCTTGGTCAGGGCTTCGTTGTTGACGCCGTAGACCACCGTGAGATCGGCGCCGTCGCAGGGGGCAGAGACCAGCACGCGCTTGGCGCCGGCCGCCAGATGCGCCGCCGCCTTGTCGCGGGTGGTGAAGATGCCGGTGCATTCCAGCGCGATGTCGACACCGAGCGCCTTGTGCGGCAGGTCCTTGGGATCGCGGATCGCAGTGACCTTGATCGGGCCGCGGCCGACATCGATCGTGTCGCCGGAGACGGTGACGGTGCCGGGGAAGCGGCCGTGCACGGAGTCGAAGCGGAAGAGATGGGCGTTGGTCTCGACCGGGCCGAGATCGTTGATCGCCACGACCTCGATGTCCTTGCGCTTCGACTCGATGATCGCGCGCAGAACGTTGCGCCCGATACGGCCGAAGCCGTTGATCGCCACCTTGACCGTCATCTCAATCCTCTCCTTCGCCATTCGCCGGCAGAGCCGGCGTCATTCACGCGGGCAAATCGGCCAAACCAAGGCGGAACGCAAGGGCAGGCCTTAAAAATTTGAGGCGATCAGCCGTTGTGACGCTTGATCGCAGCCTCGGCCACCGCCTCCGGCGTGATGCCGAAATGCTTATAGACCTCCTTGTAGGGCGCGCTCGCGCCGAAGGAGGACATGCCGACGAAGCCGCCCTCAGTGCCGATCACGCCATCCCAGCCGAAGCGCACGGCAGCCTCGACCGCGATCTTGATCGGGGCGTCGCCGATGATCGCAGCCTTGGTCGCCTCGTCCTGCTCCAGCAGCGCTTCGAGCGAAGGGACCGAGACGACGCGGGCGCGAATGCCCTTGTCGGCCAAGAGCTTGCGGGCGGCCACGGCGATCTCGACCTCGGAGCCCGAGGCGAAGAGCGAGACCTGCGCCTTGCCTCCTTCGGCCGCCAGCAATTCATAGGCGCCCTTGGCCGAGCGGTTCGTTGCCGAAGCGTCGGTGCGGACCGGAGCCAGGTTCTGGCGCGAGAGCGCCAGCACGGTCGGGCCGTTCGTGCGCTCCAGCGCGATCTGCCAGGCTTCCGCTGTCTCGATCGCGTCGGCGGGACGCAGCACGCGCATGTTCGGCATCGCGCGCAAGCTGGCGATCTGCTCGACCGGCTGATGGGTCGGGCCGTCCTCGCCGAGGCCGATCGAATCATGGGTCATGACGTAGACGACCGGCAGCCCCATCAGCGCGGCGAGCCGCATCGACGGACGGGCATAGTCGGCGAAGACAAGGAATGTGCCGCCGGCGGTGCGGAAGCCGCCATGCAAGGTAATGCCGTTCATCGCCGCGGCCATGCCGTGCTCGCGGATGCCGTAGCGGACATAGCGGCCCTTCGGGGTCTTCGGCGTGAAGTCCTCGAAGCCCTTGGCGCGGGTGTTGTTCGACGGCGTCAGGTCGGCCGAGCCCGAGACCAGCTCCGGCATCACGGGCACGATCACGTCGAGCGCCAGCTCGGATGCCTTGCGGGTCGCGACGGTGACCGGGCTCACGGCCAGCGCCTTCTTGTGCGCGACCAGAGCTTTGGCGAGCTTGGGCGGCACGGTATGGTTCAGGCGACGCTCGAACTCGCCGCGCTTGCGCTCGGAGAGCGCAGCCAGACGCGCATTCCAGTCCTTGCGCTCGGCAAAGCCGGTGGCGCCGAAGCCGCGCCAGGCCTTGAGCACATCGGCCGCGACCTCGAACGGCCCGCCGGTGATGCCGAGCGCCTTCTTGGCGGCGGCAAGCTCCTCGGCGCCGAGCGGCTCGCCATGCGCCTTGGAGGTGCCGGCCTTCTTCGGCGCGCCGAAGCCGATCACGGTCTTGCAGGCGATCAGCGTCGGCTTGTTCGACTTCTGGGCGCGGCGGATCGCCGCCTCGATCGCATCGGGATCATGCCCGTCGACGCGCTCGGCCTTCCAGCCGCAGGCCTTGAAGCGCGCGACCTGGTCGACCGAGTCGGAGATCGAGAGCGGCCCGTCGATCGAGATGCCGTTGTCGTCCCAGAGCACGATCAGCTTGTTCAGCTTCTGATGGCCGGCGAGCGCGATCGCCTCCTGGCTGATACCCTCCATCAGGTCGCCGTCGGAGGCGAGAACATAGGTCTTGTGGTCGACCAGCTTCCTGCCGAACTCGGCGGCGAGCATGCGCTCGGCCATCGCCATGCCGACCGCAGTGGCGAGACCTTGGCCAAGCGGGCCGGTGGTGGTCTCGACACCGGCAGTCATGAAGTTCTCCGGATGGCCCGGGGTCTTCGACTCGAGCTGACGGAACTTCTTGAGATCGTCGAGCTCCATGCCGGGCGTGCCGGTGAGATAGAGCAGCGCGTAGATCAGCATCGAGCCATGGCCGGCCGAGAGCACGAAGCGGTCGCGATCGGGCCAGCGCGGCTCGGCCGCATCGTATTTCAGGATGCGGGTGAAGAGCACCGTGGCGACGTCGGCGGCGCCCATCGGCAGGCCGGGATGGCCGGACTTGGCCTGCTCGACGCCGTCCATGGCGAGGGAGCGGATGGCGTTGGCGAGCCGCTCGTGCTGGGCGCGGTCGATCGCGGACGTCGTCATGGAATCTCTCCGGCGGGGCGGGAACAGGGCTCGTGCCGGAGCCGGCCGGCGGCGAGCAGCGAAGATGGAAAAGGTCGCGCGTTCGATAGGCCGCCCGCTCAAGCGGAGTCAATTCGCCTGCGGCAGCTGCCTAAGCCCTTTCCCGTGCGCAAGACCTGCACGGCGCGTGCTATCGAAGCTCCCGGTCGGTGAAGCTTGCAGCACTCTTATTGATAACTATTATCAACCCTAGCTACGAGCGGTATCGGAGGCATCATTGATGATCAGCGCGGATCTCGGGAAGCAGCTCGAAGCCTACGTCGCGGAACTGGTCGAATCGGGGCGCTATGGCTCGAAAAGCGAGGTGTTGCGCGAGGGCGTGCGGCTGGTCGAGGAGAGGGAAAAGCGCCTTGCACTGCTGGACGCAGCTCTCGAACGCGGCCTGGCCGATATCGACGCGGGCCGCACCCATGCGCTCGAGGACGTCACCGATGAGCTCACCCGGCGCTATGGCTCGGCTGCAAGCAGGACCGCATGAAAGTCCGGCTTTCGTCTGAAGCCAGACGGGATCTGATCGCGATCGGCGACTACATCGCGCGAGACAATCCGTCGCGTGCACACAGCTTCATCAAAGAGTTGACCGACAAGTGCGCCAGCCTCGCCGACATCCCGCTCGGCCACGCGATTGTCCCGCGTTACGAGGCGCGGGGCATCCGTCGCTGCGTGCATGACAACTATCAGGTCTTCTATCGCGTCGATGGTGATCTGGTCTTTGTGGTCCGTGTTCTGCACAGCGCGCGCGACCATGAGGCTCTGCTGTAAGCGCAGGAGAAATCACGCCGGACGCGCCCTGAGCACGCCTTGCAGATGCAAGCCGACGTCGGTGCTTCTCCCTGAAACAACTACGCTCGGGCAGGATATCCACTGCCGACATGGCATGCAGAAGCCCGGGATGCCCAAAGCGCTTTCCACGGCGATATTTGTTAAACTAGGCTTCCGAATCGGATGAGCCGGCTTTCGCCGGCCTGCAGAGGAAGAAGCGTGGCGTCTCCAGGACTGGATCACGCCCTGTCGCGTCTCGAAGGCGCGCTCGGCCAACTCGAAGCGGCCGCCCGCAGGCGGCTCGAGGTCGAGCGTGGCCGGGCCAATCTCGAAACCGAACTCACTCTGATGCAGGACGACCGCGCTCGCCTAGCCGTCGAATTGGACGGCGCCATGGCCCGGGTCGGCCAGGTCCAGGGCGTGGCGGAAGAGGTCGATCGCAAGCTCGACCGCGCGATGACGGCGCTCGCCGAAGTGATCGCCCGCGTCGAAGCCCGCCCCGACGAAGAAGCCGAGCAGGACGTCTGATGCCCCAGGTCAACGTCACCATCTCCGGCAAGGCCTACCGCATGGCCTGCGGCGAGGGCGAGGAGCCGCATCTGGAGGCGCTCGCGCAGCTCTATGACGGCAAGATCGAGGAGATGCGCCAGGCCTTCGGCGAGATCGGCGATATGCGCCTGCACGTCATGGCCGCGCTGATGGTCGCCGACGAGGTCACCGAATTGAAGAAGAAGGTCGAGACGCTGGAAGGCCGCCTGCAGTCGCTGCAGGGCGATGCCGGCTTTGCCGACCAGCGCGCCGGCGAGGTCGAGGAGAAGGCGGCGGCGGCTCTCGTCGCCGCGGCCGAGCGCATCGAGACCGTGGCGAAGAGCCTGCTGCCGGGCCAAACCGGCTAGGCATCGCCCGCGATTGACTTCCCCGCTGCCTTGCGCTTCTCATCGCCGCAGAGCGCATGGGGCGCCACCAGTCCGCGGCAAGGGAGCCTGCTCCCACCCATACATTGAGCGAAGACCTCGCATTTCGCTTTCTTCCGGCCTGTCGAGCGGACATCAGGCTTTTCTCGGAAGGAAGACCCATGTCTGATCCCACCCGCGAACTCACGCCTCGTTCCAATCTCGAAACCGTCCGTCGCCAGGCCAAGCGCTGGCTGAAGGAGATCGAGGCCGGTGATACCGAGGCACTCGCCCGTTTCCGCAAGCTGATCCCGAACCATGCAGGCATGGCCAAGCTGCGCGTGGTCCAGCACGCGCTCGCCCGCGACTACGGGCTGGCGAACTGGGCAGCCTTGAAGCAGGAGCTTACCGCGCGCGAAGCAGCCGCGCGCGGCCACGCCGCACTCGTCGCGCTATTCCTGGAGAAGTCGGCGCTGCGCTATGGCGTCAGGCCCGGCACGCAGAGCTGGGGCGACTACGAGGCCGACCGGCCGGCACGAGGAGCGCTGGCACAGCGCCTGCTCGAACGCCATCCCGAGATCGCTGGCGACAGCATCCACACTGCCATCGCCGCGCATGATCTCGGCGCCATCCGCGGCTTCATCTCAAGGGACGCCACGCTCGCGGAGAAGCCAAGCGAATTCGATGGCTGGACGCCGCTGGTGCGCCTCGCCTTCACTCGCCTGCCGAACGAGGCTCTCGCGCACAACGCCATCGCGATCGCGCAGTTCCTGCTCGACCATGGTGCCGATCCGAACGCACTCTTCAGCGACGGCAGCAACCATTTTAGCCCGCTGACCGGCGTCATCGGCGGCGGCGAGAACGGCCAGCCGCCACATCCTCAAGCCGAGGCGCTGGCCCGCCTCCTGATTGCTTGCGGCGCCGATCCGCTCAACGGCCAGGCGCTCTACAACTCCTCGCTCGGCGCCGACGACGTCACCTGGCTCGATTTGCTCTGGAGCGAGACGGAGAAGCGCGGCGAGACCGGGCGCTGGCGCGAGCCAGTGCGCGAATTGCCGGCGCCACCGCTCGACTATCTGCTCGGCAATGCCGTGCCACGCCAGCCCAGACGCGCCGCCTGGCTGCTCGCCCATGGCGCAAAGGCACAGGCACTCAACGCCTATTCGAAGCAGAGCCTGGTCAAGCAGGCGATGCTCGACGGCCGCAGCGATCTGGTCCGCCTGTTGATCGACAATGGCGCGAGTCCCATCAAGCTCGATGGGCAGGAAGCCTTCACCGCAGCGGTAGCTCGTGGCGACGAAGGCGAAGCGCGCCAACGGCTCTCCGGCAACCCCGACTTCCTGCTCAGTCCGGCGCCGCTGTTCGTCGCGATCAGGCAGGGCAAGCCGGAGATCGCAGCGCTGGCGCTACACCTTGGCGTCTCGCCGGATGCGCAGACCCACGACGGCATTCGCACCTTGCATGAGGCGGCAGGAAGCGATGCGATCGAGATCGTTGCGCTCTTAGTCGAGGCGGGCGCGGAGATCGATCCGATCGAGCGCCGCTATGGCTCGACCCCGCTCGGCTGGGCACGCCATCAGGGCGCCGGCGCCGCGCAGATCTATCTGGCCTCGCGCAGCCGCGACATCGAGGCCCTGTGCCAGGCCGCCGAGATCGAGCGACTGGAGACGCTCTTCGTCGAGGCTCCTGCACTCGCCAACGCACCGGCCCGCTCGGGCGAGCCGCCGCTGTTCTGCCTGCCCGACGACGACACCAGCGCCTGCGACCTCGTCGAATTCCTGCTGGCGGCGGGTGCCGATCCGGCGGTGCAGAACGCGGAAGGGCTGACGCCGGCGCAGGTCGCGCGCAAACGGGGGTTGTTGGATACGGCGGCGCTGCTGGAAGCTTCCCTTCTCCCCTCGGGGGAGAAGGTGGGTCCGACGGGAGAAAGAAGCTAAGCCGCCTCCAGCCCGAACTGGAGCGCGGCGAGGCGCGCATAGAGCCCGCCCTTGGCGACGAGGGCGGCGTGGGTGCCTTCCTCGACCACGCGCCCATCCTCCATCACCAGGATGCGGTCCGCGGAGAGGATGGTGGCGAGGCGGTGGGCGACGACCAGCGTCGTCCGCCCCTGCATCAACCGGTCGAGCGCATCCTGCACGGCGCGCTCGCTTTCCGAATCGAGCGCCGAGGTCGCTTCGTCCAGCAGCAGGATCGGCGCATCCTTGAGTACGGCGCGGGCGATGGCGAGGCGCTGGCGCTGGCCGCCCGACAAGGTGACGCCGCGCTCGCCGATAATGGTGTCGTAGCCATCGGGCAGGGCCCGGATGAAGCCATCGGCAGCGGTGAGCTGCGCCGCCTCCTCGATCTCAGCGCGGCTCGCGCCGGGGCGGCCATAGGCGATGTTGTCGGCCACGGAGACGCCGAACACGGTCGGCTCTTGCGGCACCAGCGCGAAGCGGCTGCGCCAATCGGTCGGATCGGCCTCGGGCCCGGCGACGCCATCGACGACGACGCGGCCGGCGAAGGGATCGTAGAAACGCAGCGCCAATTGCAGCACCGTGCTCTTGCCGGCGCCGGACGGGCCGACAAGCGCGACCCGCTCGCCCGGCTTGATCGCAAGATCGAGATCGGCGAGTGCGAGATTGCTGCGGCCGGGATAGCGGAAGGAAACGCCCTCGAAGGCGAGCGCCCCGACCGGCGGTGTCGGCAGCGCCTTCGGATGCGGCGGCGCTGAAATCGCCGGCTTGGTCGCGAGGATCTCGCCGAGCCGCCCGGCAGCGCCCGCAGCCGCGGAGATATCGCCATAGACCTCGGACAGCTGGCCGAGCGAGCTCGCCGCCAGCACGGCGTAGAGCACGAACTGCGACAGCCGCCCGCCGCTCATCCGCCCGGCGAAGACCTCGGTCGCGCCGACCCAGAGCACCAGCACGACACTGGCCGAGACCAGGAAGATGGCGATGCCGGAAAGCCAGGCGCGCGAGCGCGTCGCATCGCGCGAGGCGGCATAGGCATCGTCCGAGGCGCCCTGGAAGCGCTGCGTCGTCGCGCGCTCGGCCCCGAAGGACTGCATGGTCCGGATCGCACCGATCGCCTCCGAGGCGAAGGCGGAGGCGTCGGCGAGCCGGTCCTGCGCAGCGCGGGCGCGCTTGCGCACGCTGCGGCCCGAGAAAACCAGCGGCAGCACCACCAGCGGGATCGCGCCGATCACGATCGCCGAGAGCTGCGGGCTGGTGAAGATCATCAGCGCCAGCGCGCCGAGGAACATGATGCCGTTGCGCAGCGCGATCGAGGCGGTCGAGGCGAAGGTCGACTTGATCTGCGTGGTGTCGGCGGTCAGGCGCGAGACCAGGTCGCCGGCGCGGCTGGCATCGAAGAAGGCCGGCTCGAGCCGGGTCAGATGCGCGAAGACATCGGAGCGCAATTGCGAGACGACGCGCTCGCCGACCGTCATCACCAGATAGAATCGAAACGAACTCGCCAATGCCAGCACGGCGACGACGGCGATCAGGATGGCGAAATAGGAGTTCGCCAGCTGCTGCTCCCCGCCGGAGAAGCCGACATCGATGACGCGCCTGACCGCCATCGGCAGGGCCAGCGTCGCGAGCGAGGCGACGATCAGGGCGACGAGCGCGAAGGCGATCCGCTGCTTCTGGGCCATCGCATACGGCCAGAACGAGCGCAGTGCGCTGAAATCCGGCCGCGCCTTCTGGTCTTCCTTGTTCTCGTTCGCCACGCTCATTTGTCCTGAAAAGCTTGCACCGTCGCTGCGGCTGCGCTATGGGCACCCGACTTCACGACAGGCTCATACGAATTGTTCGAAGAGCCGGCGATGTGCGCCGAGTTCCGGCCACCCGCTTTTCGAATTGAGGATTTCGCCATGAAGACCGGCATTCATCCCGACTACCACACCATCAAGGTCGTCATGACCGATGGCACCGAATACTTCACGCGTTCGACGCTGGGCAAGGAGGGCGACACCCTCAACCTCGACATCGACCCGAAGACCCACCCGGCCTGGACCGGCGGCACCCAGCACATGCTGGACCGTGGCGGCCGCGTCTCGCGCTTCAATTCGCGTTTCGGCGCGCTGGGCGCCCTCGGCAAGAAGTAATTCGCAGGTTTCGCGGCCCTTCGGGGCCTGCGACCGCAACAGAAAAGCCCGGCCTCGCGGCCGGGCTTTTTGCTTTGGTGGCGACGATAGGCCGCGGCGCGTGCTTGTCAGCGCAGCAAGCCAAGGCGCGCCTGCAGGCTTTCGAGCTGGCCACGCACCGGGTTTGCGGCGGGGCGGACAGCGCCCGACATCTGCTCGTCGAGGTTGCGGATGCGCTCCTGCAGGCGGATCGAATGGCCGATCAGGTCGCGCAGGCGCTGCGGCAGGCGCTCCGCCTCGGCGCTGCTCGGTTGCAGCATCGGCTCGGCGATGCGCACCTTGCTGTGCTCGTTGCGTGCCTGCTCGGCGCTCATCTCGCCCTCGGCGACGGCGCGCTGCACCAGGAGCCAGGAGGCGATCTGCATCAGTCGCGTCGTCAGGCGCATGCTCTCGGTCGCATAGGTCAGAGAAACCTCGCGCGGCAGCGCCGCCGATTCAGCCCTTCCCTCCCCATCGAGATAGGCGGCGGTCGCCTCGACCAGCCCCATCCCCTCGCGGAACAGCTGCATGAACGCGTCCGACTTGACGAAGCCGCGTGCAAACGAGATCGCGCCGTCCTCGGCCACAGGCCTCAGCATCGTCAAATCGGTCATCCCATGTCTCCAATCGGTACAGCGGCGTGCGATCGAGAGACTCGACGCCGAACTGGCCGGGACGTCGCAAGGATAACGCCATGACCATGTCGGCGCCGTGGTAACGTGTCGTTAAGGTTAACGATGCGATGGTCCGGCCGGGCCACGCCTTGCCCGGCCGGATCGGGCTGCAGACCAAAAAAAGAGCCGCCCCGAAGGCGGCTCGAAGGTCAACAGGGAGGCGTCAAACAGAGTGGGCAGGAGCCACTCGACATCCAGACAAACTGGATAATGCGATTCATACTTTGGAATCGTTAAGCGGCCGTTAACGCCGCCCGAAAATGCGACAAATTCGAACGATCCTGACGCAAGCCGTTCGCTACCGGGTCACCGTCAGCTTCAGGCCGAAGCGCTCGCTCAGGAATCGCTCGCCCAGCGAATAGCGATAGGTGCCTCCCAGGCTGACGCTGGGTGCGATCTCGCGCCGGATCTCGATGCTGTGCCCGCCGAGCACGGTGACCGGCGCCTGCATGATCACGATGGTCTGCGGCCACCGCAGTTGGAGGGCAGCGAGCGGCTTGCCGCCGTCCTCGCGCAGTCCGATCCGGGCTGTGTCCTCCACGGCGAGAGCTGGCATGGCAGCGAGCAAGGCCATGGCGAGCGCGAGCAAGCGCATCGTCTTCTCTCCTGTCGAAAGGCAGGCGCGCGGCCGGCGACGGCATCTAGCCGTCTCTCCGCTCGTTTCCACCTGCTGTCATTGTCTGAAGCGGTCCCGGCCAAGACGACGCATCGGCACAGGCGGGCGGCATCCGGCCGCCTTTCGTCTACATCCTCAGGATAGATGCATCGGCCAGCGATGCGAAGATGAATATCCGTTCATCTGCTGGCGCATCTTGTCGCGTGGCAGGAAGGACTCAGCCGCTCGCAAATGACCGCGGGGCCGGCCGATCTGGTTGACGGCCGCGTTTTCGCCTCAGGCCTTCTTGAAGAACGCGTCAGCAGCCGAGCGCGAGGCCGACTTCTTCTCGCGCATCTCCTTCAGCCGTTCGATCTCCGCTTCGAGAAGCGCAATGCGCTCGCCGAGCTCGGCGACGGAAAGCTGCGACAGGTCCTGCCCGATCTCGTGAGCCCGCTTCGGCGCGGGACGATCGTCATCGAGAAATCCAGCCATCATAGCCTCGCCTTGCATCCTCGGAGCGCGGGAGCTTAATCGGACGGAAGCGCCGAGACCACAGGCGAGGAGATACCGCATGACCGCCCTGCCCCAGACCATGACCGCCATCGGCTTCGATGCCCCCGGCGGCCCGGATGTGCTGAAGCCCCAGCAGCGCCCGGTGCCGCAGCCTGGCCCCGGCCAGCTCCTGGTCCATGTCGCGGTCGCCGGCGTCAACCGGCCCGACGTGTTGCAGCGTATGGGCGGCTATGCTCCACCGCCCGGCGCCTCAGACATTCCCGGCCTGGAGATAGCAGGCCGGATCGTCGCGCTCGGCGAAGGCGTCTCGCGCTACGAGGTCGGCGACCAGGTCTGCGCGCTCGTCGCCGGTGGCGGCTATGCCGAATATGCCGTGGTCCACGAGGACAACGCCCTGCCGATCCCGGCCGGGCTATCGCTGGAAGAAGCCGGCGCGATCCCCGAGACCTTCTTCACCGTCTGGACCAATGTCTTCCAGCGCGGCGGCCTGAAGAAGGGCGAAAGCTTCATGGTGCATGGCGGCACCTCGGGCATCGGCACCACCGCGATCCAGCTCGCCAAGGCTTTTGGCGCGACGGTGCTGGCGACCGCTGGCTCCGAGGACAAATGTGCCGCCTGCCGTGCTCTCGGCGCCGATTACGCCATCAACTACCGCACCGAGGACTTCGTCGCTGCGGCCAAGGCTGTAACCGGCGGGCGCGGCGTCAACCTGATCCTCGACATGGTCGGCGGCGACTATATCAACCGCAACTACGATGCTGCCGCCGAGAGCGGCCGCATCGTCCAGATCGCGTTCCTCAACGGGCCGAAGGCCGAGGTCGACTTCCGCCGCCTGATGATGAAGCGGCTGACCCATACCGGCTCGACGCTGCGCCCGCGCACGATCGCCGAGAAGGCCGCGATCGCGCGCGAGCTCGAAGAGAAGGTCTGGCCTCTGCTGACGGAAGGGCGTTGCAAGCCGTTGATCCACGCCCGCTTCCCGCTGGCGCAGGCAGCCGAGGCGCACCGGCTGATGGAGAGCAACGCCCATATCGGCAAGATCGTGCTGACGGTGTGAGGCGATCTCTGCTTTCCATGGACAGCCATCGCGGCTTTGCCTATAAGGCGGCCATCCTCCTCATCGTCGATGATTTGGATGACCGGCCGGGGCGGCCGGTCGGCGCCTGAGAGCTATTGCCCGCGACATTCCAGGAGACGGCCCGTGTCACAAACGCCGCTGATGCCGAAAGCCACTGCGGTCTGGCTGGTCGAGAACACCTCGCTGACCTTCGAGCAGATCGCCGAGTTCTGCAAACTGCATCCGCTGGAAGTGCGCGGCATCGCCGATGGCGAGGTCGCTGCCGGCATCAAGGGCCTCGACCCGATCACCTCCGGCCAGCTCACCCGCGAGGAGCTCGAGCGCGCCGCCAAGAACCCGGCGCACCAGCTCAAGCTGGCCGAGCGCAAGGTCAAGGTGCCGGAGATCAAGCGCACCAAGGGCCCGCGCTACACCCCGGTCTCGAAGCGCCAGGATCGACCGAACGCGATCCTCTGGCTGCTGCGCAACCATCCCGAGCTCAAGGACGCGCAGATCATCCGCCTGATCGGCACGACCAAGACGACGATCGCCCAGATCCGCGATCGCACGCACTGGAACACCCAGCAGCTGCAGCCGATCGACCCGGTCAGCCTCGGCCTGACCTCGCAGATCGACCTCGACTTCGAGGTGGCCCGCGCCGCCAAGGAGCGTCCGGCCATGGTCCTGCAGGACACCGGCTCGACCCTGCTCCCGGCCGAGGAGACCACCGCGCCCGAGCCGGCGCCGTCTTCGCAGCCCTTCGCCGACATGAGCCGGCCGAAGCGGCAGGACGAGGAGAAGATCGACGTCGATTCGGTCTTCGCCAAGCTGAAGCAGCTCAAGCGCCCGGCCGACGAGGACGAGGACGGCGGCTACTGAGCCGAAGCCAACAAGGGTGGGAGGCGAGTGACCGTGATGACCGATCTCGCCTTCACCTTTCTCGGCAGCGGCGCGCCACCCGTCAGCCTGCGCCGCGCTGGCCCGGCCCATCTTGTCGAGGCGGGCGGTGTCAAGGTTCTGGTCGATTGCGGTTCGGGCGTCAGCCAGCGCCTCGTCGCCGCCGGCCATGCCGGAGCGCAGATCGACGCGCTCATCGTCACCCATGAGCATTCCGACCATCTGGTCGATTTCTACCAGCTGATCGTCTCGTCCTGGCATCAGGGCCGCAACCGGCCCTGGCGCGTGATCGCGCCCGAGCCGGCACTCGCCAATGTGCGTGGGCAATACGAGGCCTTCGCCCGCGAGCGCGCCTTGCGCATCGCTTTCGAGAAACGCCCGGATGCGACCGGATTGGAAGTCGTGTTCGAGGAGTTGCGCCAGGGCCCTGTTGCTGGCCTAGCCGATCTCAACGTCGAAGCCTTCCTGGTCGATCACAGGCCGGTCGAACCGGCATTCGGGCTATCACTGTCGGCCAATGGCAGCCGCGTCGTCTTCTCTGGCGACACCCGTCTGACACCTTCGCTCGAACAGGCCGCACAGGGCTGCGACCTCCTGGTCTGCGAGGTCTTCATCGACAGCCAGATGCCGGTCACCGCCGGCGTGCGCTCCGCCGAGACGGTGGCATCGGTCCAGAGCTATCACATCACCCCGGCCGTGGTGGCCGGCCTCGCCAGCCGCGCCGGCGTCAAGGCGCTGGCGCTGACCCATCTCGTCCCGCCGGGAGCCGATACGGCAGCGCTTTTCGCCGAAATCCGGGCCGGCGGCTATGCCGGCCCGCTGATCGTCGGCGAGGATCTGATGCGGCTGGAACTGCCGGCGCGACTGCTGCGCTGGAACGGCGCCTCGTTGGGGTTCTGAGCAACCGTTCAAGCCGCCCGGCGCAATCCCGCGGAAGCCTGATCGCCGCCCAGCCGGAATCCACCTGCCAGCCTCGCAACCGCTTCAGCCGCCTCGGCCATGCCGCGCCCTGCCGCGGCGGTGCGTTCCGCCGCCTGGGCATTGTCCTGCGTGGCCCGGTCGATCTCGACCAGCGCCCGTTCGATTGCGCCGACGCCCTGCGACTGCTCCGCCGTCGCCTGGCTGATCTCGCCGAAGGCCTGCGCGACCTCCTCAACCTCGCTGGAGATCATGGTGAGACTGGCCCCGGCCTCGCGCACCAGTTTCACGCCTTCGTCGACATGGACCTTGGTCTCGCTGATCAGCGCCCGGACATCACGCGCTGCATCGGCCGATTGCTGGGCGAGTCGGCGGACCTCGGTCGCAACCACGGCGAAGCCGCGCCCGCCCTCGCCGGCCCGCGCCGCCTCGACCGAGGCGTTGAGCGCGAGCAGGTTAGTCTGGAAGGCGAGCCCGTCCATGACCTCGACGATGTCGACGATCCGGCGCGCCTGCTGGTCGATCTTGTCGATCGCCTCGACGGCGCGGCCCGCCACCGCGACACCCGCGCCGGCATCGTCGGCGGTCGAGCGCGCCTTGCGCGCTGCGGCCTGGACGATGTCGGAGGTCTGGCGCACGGTGGCCGCGATCTCCTCGATCACGCTGGAGGTATCCTGGACCGCATTGGCCTGGCTCTGCCCGCGTTGCGACAGGTCGAGCGTCGCCGAGAGAATGTCGTCGGCGGCGCTGCGCGTCTGCGTGGCGTTGTCAGCCATCGCCGAGAGCGCTCCCGCGAGCGCCTCCGCCGAGCGGTTGAAATTGCTGGCGACGGCAGCGAGCCGCCCTTCGAAGCCCGTCGACATGCGGATGCCGAGATCGCCATTGGCCAGCCCCGAGAGCGCGCGATCGGCTTCGTCGAGGAAGGACTCGCAAGCCTCGGTCAGTTCGTCGATGCCGCTCACCAGCGCGCTGAACCGGCCGAGATCGTCAGTGCGGACGGTCCTGGCCGAGAAATCGCCGCGCTTGGCCGCATCGACGACGCCGGCGACGGCTTCGAGCAGATGCGCTTCGACCGCGGCGCGCTCGGTCTCGCTCGCAACATTGTCATGGCGCAGCGTCTCGGCGCGCTCCTGATTGAGTAGGGCCGTCGAGGCCGCTTCGTCTGCCTGGTCCAGTGCCGTGGCGAGCCGATGCGCGATCCAGATCAACGCGCCCGCCTCGGCCAGCAGGATGACGGCGTGAACGACGACACGGGCGAACTCGCTGCCGTCGGGGAACACCGCCGCCGGATAGGCGAAATTGAGCACGAGATGGTGCACCGCTACGACCGCCGTCGCGGCCAGGATCGAGCGCCAGCAGCACCAGGCCGTCATCACCGCGAGCGCGGCGAAGAAGGCCATGTGCATATCGATCTGGTAGCGCGTGCCCTCGCAGGCGAAGACCAGCAGAGCGACCTGCCCGTTGATCGCAATGGTCGAGATCAGGCGCGTCGACAGGCCAATCCCGTCCGAGCGCCAGGCCAGGGTCGTGGCCGCAGCCAGCAGAAGCGAGACCAGCCCGATCGCCAGAAGCGCCGGATGGCCGGCGAGCCAACCGACGGCGCAGGTCACCGGCACCAAGAGCCATTGCCCTGTCATCAGTGGCTTGGCGAAGGCGCGGCGGAACGTCTCGAGGCTCTGGCTCATGGGGACCGTCTCGCTGGGGTGAGGGGATCGCGCGCCTGCCCGGAGCAGCCGCCGCCCAGCCCGGCCAGGACGAGCGCGGCGCCAGACTGGTAGAGGCGCGTGGAGAAGTTGGGGGTCGCCGAGCGGGCCAGCAGGCCGAAGCGGCCGACCGGCGCAAGGATGACGCCATCCGCCCGGCTCACCGCCTCGGCAGCTGCGGCGGAACTCGCCGCAAGCACAAGAACGGGCGCTCCGTCACGCGGAGCGAGGACGACGCCGACCGGCGCGAGCAACGCACCGATCGCCAAGGCCAGAGGTCCGACGCGTGGGCGCAGCGCCATCGTTTAAATCCGGCGGGATAAGCGCCTGCGATCTTGGACAACTCTGTTTAAAACAACGTAAAGTTGTACTTTCGTCGACCACGCGGCGGGTCTTTCAGCCGAGCCCCCTGCCCTTCAGCGCGGTTCCGATTTCGCCGAGCACGGCCGGATCCTCGATCGTCGCCGGCATGGCATACTCCTCGCCATCGGCGATCTTCTTCATCGTCGCGCGCAGGATCTTGCCCGAGCGGGTCTTCGGCAGGCGTGCCACGGTGATCGCCAGCTTGAAGGCGGCGACGGGACCGATCTTGTCGCGCACCAGCCCGACCAGCTCCTTCTCGACCTCGGCCGGCGACTGCGTCACCCCAGCCTTCATCACGACGAAACCGCAGGGCTGCTCGCCCTTGAGCGCGTCCCTGATGCCGACCACGGCGCATTCCGCCACGGCCGGATGCGAGGCCAGAACCTCCTCCATGCCGCCGGTCGAGAGCCGGTGGCCGGCGACGTTGATGATGTCGTCGGTACGGCCCATGATGAAGACATAGCCGTCCGCGTCGATGAAGCCGGCGTCCGAAGTGTTGTAGAAGCCGGGATAGGTCTCGAGATAGGCGCTGCGGAAGCGCTCGTCGTCATGCCACAGCGTCGGCAGTGCGCCGGGCGGCAGCGGCAGCTTGGCGACGATCGCCCCCATCGTTCCGGCAGGCACCGGCCTGCCCCCCTCGTCGAGGCATTGGATGTCGTAGCCGGGCAGTGGCACGCTCGGCGATCCGTGCTTGATCGGCAGCAATCCCAGTCCCACTGGGTTGCCGACCATGCAGGCGCCGGTCTCGGTCTGCCACCAATGGTCGACCACCGGCACCTTCAGCACATCCTCGGCCCATTTCAGCGTATCGGGATCGGCCCGTTCGCCGGCGAGGAAGAGCGTGCGGAACTGCGAGAGGTCGTAGTTCTTGAGGAACGTCGCCTGCGGGTCCTCCTTGCGGATCGCCCGGAAGGCGGTCGGCGCGGTGAACATCGCCACCGCCTTGTACTCCGAGATCACCCGCCAGAAGGCGCCGGGATCGGGCGTGCCGACCGGCTTGCCCTCGTAGAGGATCGAGGTCGCACCCTGGATCAGCGGGCCATAGACGATATAGCTGTGGCCGACGACCCAGCCGACATCGGAGGCGGTGAACATCACCTCGCCGGGCCTGACGTCGTAGAGCTGCGTCATGGTCGCGACCAGCATGACCATGTGCCCGCCATTGTCGCGCACCACGCCCTTGGGCCGCCCCGTGGTGCCGGAGGTGTAGAGCACATACAGCGGGTCGGTCGCCGCGACCTCGACGCAACCCGCCTTGCGGCCATTGGCGCGCGCGGCGGCGACGAGCGTGCGCCAGTTCCTGTCGCGGCTGACATGCATGGAGGCATCGACCTGCGGCCGCTGCAGCACGATGCAGGCATCGGGCTTGTGGCTTGCGAGATCGATCGCGGCGTCGAGCAGCGGCTTGTATTCGACCACGCGGGTCGGCTCGATGCCGCAGGTCGCAGTCATGATCAGCTTGGGCGTGGCATCGTCGATGCGGGTCGCCAGCTCCTTGGCGGCAAAGCCGCCGAACACCACCGAATGGATCGCGCCGATCCGGGCGCAGGCCAGCATGGCGAAGGCCGCTTCCGGGATCATCGGCATGTAGATGATGACGCGATCGCCCTTGCCGACGCCCTGGTCTTGCAGCACGGCCGCGAGCGTCGACACCTCGTCGAGCATCTCGGCGTAGCTATAACTCGCCTTGGTGCCGGTGACCGGACTGTCATAGATCAGCGCCGTCTGCTCGGCGCGCCCGTCGCGGACATGTCTATCCAGCGCATTGAAGCAGGTGTTGCAGCTCGCATCCGGGAACCAGCGGCCATAGATGCCGGCGCTCGCATCGAAGATCTGCTGCGGCGGCTTGATCCACTCGATCCCCTTGGCGATCTCGGCCCAGTAGGTTTCAGGGTCGCGCTGCCAGGCGGCATAGGTTTGCGCATAGCGGCTTGCATGGCTGGCAGTCATGAAAAGCGTTCCTCTTCGCCGGGTATTGAGCCTAGAGCTGAACTCCGGGCTGGCCGTCTGCGGGCCGGATTTGGCGCGGGATCGTGCCCATGTCCGCCGCTTGCGTGCAAGCGCTCCTCTGTCAGACTTTCAGCGCAACCGCATGGGCTGTGCTGCACAGCCGGTCCAGCCGGCAGCCGCGCGGAACGATGACCTTCGACCTCACCTTCTTCGCCGTCATGGTTCCGGCTGTCATCCTGATGGGGCTGTCCAAGGGCGGCTTCGCTGGCTTGAGCCTGCTCTCGCTGCCGCTGATGGCGCTGATCGTCTCGCCGGTGCAAGCGGCGGCGATCATGCTGCCGATCCTGATCATCCAGGACGTGGTCTCGGTCTGGTCCTATCGCCGCGACTTCGACCGCCGGAACCTCGCGACCCTGATCCCCGGCATGCTGCTCGGAGTGCTCGCCGGCTATCTCCTGGCGGCAAAGGTCTCGGACGCCGTCGTCGGCCTGGCCGTCGGGGTGATCTCGATCGGCTTCGCGCTCCGCCGCCTCCTCGCCGGCAAGAAGACGGCTCAGCCCGTCACCAAGGCGAACTACGCGGCCGGCACGCTCTGGGGCGCGATCTGCGGCTTCACCAGCATGATCGCCCATGCCGGCGGCCCGCCCTTCCAGATCTACACCATGCCGCAGCGCCTGCCGCCGGCGGTCTTCGTCGGCACCGGAGCGCTGTTCTTCGCGCTGATGAACTGGATCAAGGTGCTGCCCTATTTCATCCTCGGCCAGTTCAGCCCGCAGAACCTGATGGCCTCGGCGGCGCTCGCCCCGGTCGCGATCCTCTCGACCATCGCCGGGGTCTGGCTGGTCCGGCGCGTTCCGGCCGAGCGCTTCTACACCATCATCTACTGGCTGCTGATCGCGGTCGGCATGAAACTGGTCTTCGACGGCCTGCGTCCGCTCATCGGCTGATTGCCGCGGGCGGGGCGCGCTTCTAGGCTTGTCGATAACGACAGCCGGGAACGCCGAACGCCATGCCGCTCTCTCCCTACGACACCGATCTCGATCGCAATCCGGCGAACTTCCAGCCGCTCTCGCCGTTGCCCTTCCTCGAGCGCGCCGCGAGCGTCTTCCCGAACCATGTCGCCGTCATCCACGGCCCGCTGAAGCGTGACTACGCCGAGCTCTATGCCCGCACCCGCCGGCTCGCCTCCGCGCTGAGCAAGCACGGTATCGGCAAGAACGACACGGTCGCGGCAATGCTGCCGAACACGCCGGCCATGCTCGAATGCCATTACGGCGTGCCGATGTGCGGCGCCGTGCTGAACACGCTCAACACCCGCCTCGACGCCGCGATCATCGCCTTCTCGCTCGACCATGGCGAGGCCAAGGTGCTGATCGCCGACCGCGAGTTCTCCAAGACGGTCAAGGAGGCGCTGGCTCTCTGCAAGGTGAAGCCGCTGGTCATTGACTATGACGACCCGTTCTATGACGGGCCGGGCGAGCGCCTCGGCAGCATCGAATATGAGGACTTCCTCAAGCAGGGCGATCCCGAATTCGACTGGATCATGCCATCGGACGAGTGGGACGCGATCGCGCTGAACTACACCTCCGGCACCACAGGCGATCCCAAGGGCGTGGTCTACCATCATCGCGGCGCCAACCTGCTTGCGACCTCGAACGTCCTCACCGGCGGCATGGGACGGCACCCGGTCTATCTCTGGACCCTGCCGATGTTCCACTGCAATGGCTGGTGCTTCCCCTGGACGATCTCGCTGCTCGCCGGCACCCATGTCTGCCTGCGCCAGGTCAGGGCCAAGGCGATGTACGACGCCCTCGCCGACCATGGCGTCAGCCATATGTGCGGCGCACCGATCGTGATGTCGACGCTGCTCAACGCGCCCGATGCCGAGCGCCGCAGCTTCCCCCAGAAGGTCAACTTCTTCACCGCCGCCGCCCCTCCGCCCGAGGCCGTGCTCGCCGGCATGGCGCAGGCCGGCTTCAACGTCGTGCATCTCTACGGTTTGACCGAGGTCTACGGCCCCGCCGTGGTCAACGAATGGAACGGCGCCTGGGACGCGCTGCCCGGCGGCGAGCAGGCGGCGCTGAAGGCCCGCCAGGGCGTGCGCTATCCGGCGCTGGAAGGACTCGACGTGCTCGACCCCGAGACGATGGAGCGTGTCCCGCGCGACGGGCAAACCCTCGGCGAGGTGATGTTCCGCGGCAATGTCGTGATGAAGGGCTATCTCAAGAACCCGAAATCGACCGCCGCCGCCTTCGCGGGCGGCTGGTTCCACTCCGGCGATCTCGGCGTGATGCATCCCGACGGCTACATCCAGCTCAAGGACCGCTCGAAGGACATCATCATCTCCGGCGGCGAGAACATCTCCTCGATCGAGGTCGAGGACGCGCTCTACAAGCACCCGGCCGTGCAGGCCGCCGCCGTCGTCGCCCGCCCCGACGAGAAATGGGGCGAGACGCCCTGCGCCTTCGTCGAATTGAAGCCGGGGCAGAGCGCCACGCAGGACGAGATCATCGCCTGGTGCAGGACGCTGCTCGCCTCGTTCAAATGCCCGCGCACGGTGGTCTTCGTCGAAGTGCCCAAGACCTCGACGGGAAAAATCCAGAAGTTCAAGCTGCGCGAGATGGCGCGGGCGCTGTGATGGCGCGCTCGATCACGGCTCTGGCGCTTGCACTCATGGCGATGCTGGCGCCGCCGGTTCGGGCGCAGGACGCATCCACCGCCCTTACTGGCAACTGGCGAGGCACCTATGTCTGCGCACAGGGCAAGACCGGGCTGACGCTGACGATCGATCGGCAGGACGGCGATACGTTTTCCGGCGTCTTCCAATTCTACCCTGTGCGCGAGAACATCACGGTGCCTGAAGGTTGCTTCACCGTCTCGGGCCGCATCGGAAGCCGCGGGGCCGTCGATATCATCGGGAACAGCTGGATCAAGCAGCCGGCCGGCTACATCACCGTCGACCTGCACGGGCGGGTCGGGCGAGGCGGTTCAAGCATGTCGGGCACAGTGGCGACACCGGGCCATGGTAAGCTGTGCTCCAGATTTGACCTGACCAGGATCGCCGCCACGCCGTCGACCTACGACGCCTGCCGCGTCGAGGCCCCCGCGGTCAGTTCAGGCCCGCAAGACCACAGGCTCTCTCTCGCCATCGTTCTCTGAAACGCAAACCGTCCGCACCGGGGCGGGTGGGAAGGAACGAGGACCGAGTGCCGATCGAGGCGCAGAGCATCGACGCGCCCGACGCTGGAGGTGCTGGTCCAGGCAGCGCAGGGGAAACTCGGCAACGCGAGCGAGCTCCCCGCCAATAGAACAAGCCCCTCTCTACTTCGACTTCGCAGCAGCCAGCGGCCTGCAATGGCGGCGGAAGCGGCATCAGCCGCGCCGCACGGACGCCTTCTCGACCAGCGCGGCCTGATCGGCGACGAACCAGAGACCGCTTCCCGCATTGGCCTCGCGAACATAGTCGCGAAAGGCGCGGCTCTTCGCAATCCATTGCGTGAGGT
Organism: Allobosea sp. NPDC003192; assembly: GCF_050275675.1. Classification (NCBI taxonomy): domain Bacteria; kingdom Pseudomonadati; phylum Pseudomonadota; class Alphaproteobacteria; order Hyphomicrobiales; family Alloboseaceae; genus Allobosea; species Allobosea sp. NPDC003192. The sequence continues at coordinate 73,055 of NZ_JBNNPK010000005.1, read as the reverse complement.
CACCGATGATGGCGAGCGGCATCCGGTAGTTCGCGAACTTCTGGCCGATCTCGCCGGCGAGCCCGGTCCGCAGGTCGAAGAAATCCTCGCCGAGGCGCGCCGCCGGAATGGCGAGCATGTCGACCTCCTGCGCCCAGGCCTCTGCCAGGAAGTCATTGGCGTCGCCTAGCTTGGCCAGCGCCGCGCCGGCCGACGCACAGACCAGGATGCGGCGTCCTGCGACCTTCAGCACCGTGCTATCCATGGCGGGCCTGCTCGTCGGCGAGGAAGCGCAGCACCGGCTCCGACTGACCGGGAATGAAGTGCCGGGCGTCGGGCAGGAAGCTGATCTCGGCGTGGGGCGCGAATTCCTGCAGCCGTCGGCAGGTATCGTCTGAATCGATCAGCACGTCCTGCCCGCCCATGATCGCCAGAATGGGCATCTTCAGCCTCGCCAACTCGGCGTCGCTCAAGCGGGGTATCGTCCCGAGGCGAAGCCGGATCGAGCGTCCGATCGCTTCCATCAGGGCGATGACAGGCTTCAGCGCCTCCGGCGGCTCGCTCACCTGCGGTCCGAGGACGAGCTCGCGCATCCGCCGCTTGCCCCATGAACCGAGCAGCAGGAAGGGCGCGGCTCGCAGCAGGAAGTTCTTCTGCCGGCCGATCCCGGCCGGGCAGATCAGGGCGAGGCGCTCGACGAAACCCGGCCGGCGGCTGGCATAATCCAATGCCAGCCAGCCGCCGAGCGAGACGCCGACAATCGCTGCCCGCGACAGGCCGAGCCCGGACATGACATCGTCGAGCCAAAGCGCGTACGCCTCCGAGGCGAGCGGCGGCCGGGCCGGCGCGCTGAAGCCCGCCTCCCCGATCATGTCGATGGCGTAGAGCCGGAACCGCTCGGCCCAGGGCATCGCATCGAGGAGCCAGGCCGCGACATTGGCCTGTGCGCCGTGAAGGAGGACAATGGGCGGCCCGTCCTCCCGGCCGAATGCCAGCACGAAGGTCTCGCCCTGGCGCGTGGGCAGGCGCAACTCGGACGCCGGCACCGGCCAGTCGTCCAGCACCTTCCGGTAGAGGCGCCGTACGGCTTCAGCGCCCTCGGCCGATCGGAAGGCTCCCACTGTCACCGCAGGTTCTCCAGCTGAAACTGGACGAGCTGAAGCAATTGGCTCGTGTCGGCGGGCGTGCCGATCACAACGACTTTCAGAAGCCTGGCGGCGTTGTCGAACGCGGTCGTCAGCTGGATCGGATTCGGCCTCGCCTCCGTGCTCATGATCGCCGCGCTCAGGAAGGTCGCGATCTTCTGCGCCCCCTCGAGATCGAGATCGCTCACCTCGAGAACGGAGGTGACGCGAACGGCCCGCTTCGCAGCGGGCGCAGCGCCATCCACCCCGGCAAAAGCGTCCAGATCGGAGGCGACGATGCGATAGGACTTGCCGACCCGCGTCGCGCGCAGCCGGCCCTCGCGAATGAAGCGAAGCACGGTCTTCGGGTGCAGCTTGAGGCGCTCTGCAACCTGCTCGACGGTATGAAACACGTTCACGAGAAAAATCCTTATTGATCCCAATAATAACTATTTTATTCTAAATTAGGGATCAATAAGGAATACAAGGAATTTTCAGACACCACCCTTCTCGGCCGTCCAACTCCCAATACGTGCCAGGAAGCGATCCGCCGCCACCAGCTCGGCGCTCGCGATCCACTCGTCTGGTTGATGCGCCTGTGCGATCGAGCCGGGGCCGCAGACCAGGGCCGGAATTCCAGCCTGCTGGAAAAAACCGGCCTCCGTCCCGAATGGCATCGTGATCGGCGGCCATAGCCCGCCAAACTCGCGCGTCAGGGCCACCACCGGACTGTCCGTTGCGCAATCGAGCGGCAGCACACGCGCCAGCGGCACCGTCTCGACGCTCACGCCGGGAGGCAGCCCGGCCGCGAAGCGCTCGACGTCAGCGAGCACGGCATCGACGGCAGCCTCACCCGGCGGGCGGAACTCCCAGACGACCTCGCAGCGCTCCGGTACGATGTTGATGGCGCTGCCGCCCGCGATCTTGCCGATGTTGACGGTGGTCGCCACCCGGCCATCCTGCCTTCCGAAGCCGGCGAGCGCTGCGACGAAGGCAGCCGCCGGCTCGATCGCGCTGGAGCCGAGGCGCGGGTCGCTCGAATGGGCGGCACGGCCATGGAAAACACTGCGATAGCCATAGAAGCCGCGATGGCTGAGCCCGATGCGCATCTGCGTCGGCTCGCCGATGATGGCAAGTGCCGGAGATGGGCAATGTGCCAGCATGTCGGCGATCAGCAGGGGAACACCGAGGCAGCCGACCTCCTCGTCATAGGACAAAGCCAGATGGATCGGCCGCCGCAACTTTCGGGCCTGCCAGCCCGGGACGGCCGCAAGACAAGCCGCGACGAAACCCTTCATGTCGACGGCGCCGCGGCCGTGCAGGCGCCCATCCCGGCTCGCGAGCTGGAACGGATCGCTCGCCCAGCCCTGATCGTCGACCGGCACGACATCGGTATGGCCGGAGAGGACGATGCCTCCAGGCCCCTCCGGGCCGATCGTCGCCAGGATGTTGGCCTTTTCGCCGGAGGCATCGCTGGTCAGGCGGACCCGCGCGCCCGCATTGTCGAGATGGTCGGCCGCCCAATTGACCAGATCGAGATTGGAGCGGTGCGAGGTGGTGTCGAAGGCGACAAGCCTGCGCAGGATCTCGACCGTATCCACGACCTCAGCCTCTGGACTGGCCAGGCTGCGGTACCAGCCTCGACCTGGCACTCGTCCCGCCGCCGGTCGCGAGGAAAAAGCCGGCAAGGATCAGCGCCATGCCGGCGAGGTGGAAGCCGCGCACCGGCTCGCCCAGCACCGCGACCGCGAGCAGCGCCGTGAACAGCGCGACCAGATGAAACGATACGCCGGTGACGCTAGGTCCGAGCGTTGTGACGCAATGCCCCCAGAGGATGAAGGCGAGGAGCGAGGCGAAGACACCGATATAGAGAACCGCCGCGATCGAGCCCGCATCGGTCGGGATGCGAGCGCCCTGCATCAGCTCGAACGTCCAGAACGGCGCCAATACCAGCAAGCCTGCCGCCATCGTGGCCGCCAGGAAGATGAGCGGGCTCAACGCTGTGGGCTTGCGCCGCAGCAGGACGGAATAGATCGCGTAATTGGCGACGGCGATGAGCACCAGGAATTCGCCGCCATCGGCCCGCAATCCGCCTAGTTGTTGCAGGTCACCGCGCGCGACGATCCAGACCACGCCGGCGAAGGAGACTGCGATACCGGCGAGCGTGCGCCCGGAGACGCGCTCGACCCCAAGCGCGAAGGCGGCGAGCGGCACCATCAGCGGCAGGGTCGAGTTCAGGAAGGCGACGCTGGCGGCCGGCGTCGTCCGCAAGGCGAGGTAGCCGAGCGCGTTATAGCCGGCGATGCCGAAGGCGCCGCAGGCGACGATCAGGGCAAGATGCTGCCGCAGCAACGCCCGCTCCCGCCAGGCCTGCCGGCCAACGAAGGGCAGGAGGCAGGCGAGCGCCACGAGCCAGCGCCCGACAGCGAGCGAGACCGGCGGAAAGCTTGGGCCCAGTGCGCGGCCGAGGACGAGGTTGCCCGCCCAGAACAGCGGCGGCAGCCAGAGCAGCAGGAGCGGGCGCGCCCAGAGTCCTTTCAACAGCGCGGACATGGCCGGTCTCACACGCCGTCGAGGCCGATGCGCAGGCGTCGGTTGTGCCGGCCTTTGTTGTCGATCTTCAGGATGCGCAGCGGGCGCGACGCCCCCGTCGTCGCCAGATGCGTGCCGCCGCAGGCCTGGCGATCGAGCCCGACGATATCGACGACCCTGATCTTGCCATCGGCCGTCGGCGGAGGGGTGACCGAGCGCGAGCGGATCAGGCCGGGCTCGTCGAAGGCCTCGTCCTCGCTGACATAGGTTTCGCGGACCGGCAGGTCCTGCCTGATGACGTCGTTGATCGCGCCTTCGAGGCCACGCAGACGCTCATTGTCGGCTTCCGGCAGATCGAAATCGATCCGCGCCGTGCCGTCCTCGTTCATCTGGACGCCGGTCACGAGCGCGCCGTCGAAACCCTGATAGACCAGCGCATTGACGATATGCAGATCGGTATGGAGCTCGCGCATGAGCTGCCGGAACGGGCGATCGACCTTCGCAGCGACAGCACCCGAAAGCGCCACCGGCTCGGCGAGCAGGTGCCAGACGCCGTCGGCTTGTGTCTCGAAACCGGCGATCGCGACCTCACCACCCGACCAGTGCAATGTGCCCCTGTCGGGCAACTGGCCACCGCCGCCGGGATAGAACGGCGATCGATCGAGCAGCACCCGCCCCGACTCGGCAGCGGTCACTACGGTTTCGAGGGCGAACACCTCCGGCTCGTCCAGGCAGAAATAGCGCGTCACGCGAAGACTCCTTTTCAGGGGAAGTCTGGTGGTCGCGATCAGCGCGGTATTGGCGGAAATTGAACGGTCAGCGGCCCGGGCTGACAGAGCCGGCCCGTTGGTACTGCAGCGGCGTGATCCCGAAGGAGCGCTTGAAGTGCCTGTTCAATGCGCTCTGGTCGTAGAAGCCGCTCGCCAGGGCCGCATCTGCGATGGGTGCGCCTGCCTTGAGCTGCCGAATCGCCGCCTTCAGGCGAAGCTGGGTCAGGTAGGCGTGCGGCGTCAGCCCGATCGTGCGCTTGAACAGGCCGATGAGCTGGAATGGGGTCATGTCGACCCACAGCCCCATCTCGTTCAGGCTCAGCCCGCTCTGCGCATGCTGCGAGGCCATCCGCCTCGCCACGCGCGAAACCGCCGCCTCGTCGCGCGGCACGGTCGGGATCGAGCGAGTGCCATCGCCATGCCGGACGAAGAGCTGGCCGAAGCTGGCGACGAGGAGTTCGCGTTCTTCGAGCAGGTCGTTTCCATCGTCGAGGCTGCGGTGCAGCCGGGCGAAGGCTGCGATCAGATCGGTGTCGGCAAGGACATTGCGCATGAAGTAAGCCGGCCGGACGATCCCGAGATCGGCCATCACCTGATCGATGGCAGGTTGCGTCAGATAGATCGAGCGATAGCGCCAGCTTTTGCTCCAGCCCATGCGCCCGGAATGCGGCTCGGCGGGATTGAAGACGAGCAGCACATTCTCGCGGGCTTCGTCGCTGCGGCCGCGACTCTTGAACTCGGAACCGCCATGTTCCGTCACGGCGACGACGAAGGCGTCGTGCTGATGCGGCGCGTAGTCATGCGTCGTGAAATCGGCATGGAGGCAACTGAGGCCGTCGACGCCGGGAGCGTTCCAGTAACGGGTCGTATTGTGTCTATCGACACGGGCCACCGGCGTATCCTTCCAGGCTCGGCGCATTCTCGCACGATCCCGCGATCTCCTCCAAGCCCGGCCTCCCACCGACGCCGGCGGCAAGTCGTAACGCTCGTGGCCACAAAAAACCGGCCCCTTTCGGGGCCGGTGAAGCGCGCCTTGCGCGAATTCGTCACGAGCCGCCGCGGCCCGCCTGTCCTCTCAGTGCAATGTCGGTGACGGCATGGTCAGCCGCACGCGCTCGATCTCATCCTTCAGCAGCAGCTTCTTCCGCTTCAGCTCGGCAACATTGAGATCGTCGGACGAGGGGCTCGACACCGCCTGGGCGATGGCTTCCTCGAGCTGGCGATGCTTGCGTTCGAGCTCGGCGAGATGTGTCTGCAGCGACATCTGGATCCTCCTGATGAGCGTTCTAGCAAGTGAACTCTGACACAGAGCCGGCTTCACGTCTGCGGGGCAGACGTGCACTGCACCATGAGTTTCTGTGATCCCTTCCGGGACCTTTCCCGAGGCGCGTGAATGCGAGCGAGCCGGCCCGCATCTGCCCGGTCGGCACCCTTGCCGCGCCGACCGCGCCTGCGCATAGTCACGCCCGATCGCGGCGATGATGAGACGGCTTCATGGGATTCGAATTGAGCGCGGAGGAGATCGAGGTCCTGGAGGCGGAACTGGCCCGCTTGCGCGAGGAGCACCGCGACCTCGACAGCGCCATCGACGCGCTCGAGCGACTCGGCCCGGTCAACCAGATCCAGATCCAGCGCCTGAAGAAGCGCAAGCTCTATCTGCGCGACCGCATCTCCTATCTCGAAGATCAGCTGACGCCGGACATCATCGCTTAGGCACGGAAATTCCGCGGGAATCCCGATTCCGCGCTTGCCTGTGACGCTGCGGCCGGTCTAGATCGCGCGCTTCCTCCCTCCTGCCGGGAAGCGCTGATTTCATGGCCGAGCCGACCCCACCCGTCGCCATCATCATGGGCAGCCAGTCCGACTGGGCGACGATGCGCCATGCCGCCGATACACTGGGTGAGCTCGGCATCGCCTTCGATGCGCGCATCATGTCGGCCCATCGCACGCCCGACAGGATGTATGCCTTCGCCAAGGGCGCCAAGGCGGCTGGCTTCAAGGTCATCATCGCCGGCGCCGGCGGCGCGGCGCACCTGCCGGGCATGACGGCATCGCTCACTCCCCTCCCCGTCTTCGGCGTTCCCGTCGAATCCAAGGCGCTCTCCGGTCAGGACAGCCTGCTCTCGATCGTGCAGATGCCGGGAGGTATCCCGGTTGGCACGCTCGCCATCGGCAAGGCCGGCGCGATCAACGCCGCCTTGCTCGCCGCCGCCGTCCTCGCCCTCTCCGATGACGCGCTCGCCGAACGCCTCGACGCCTGGCGCGCCAAGCTGAGCGCCGCCGTCGCCGAACGCCCGAAGGATGAGGCATGAGCCAGCCCGATCCGCGCGGCCTTGGTCCCGGCGCCGTACTCGGCATTCTCGGTGGCGGCCAGCTCGCCCGCATGCTGGCGCTGGCGGCAGCCGACCTTGGCGTGCGCGCCCATATCTTCGCGCCCGAGCCCGACAGCCCGGCCTATGAGGTCGCCGCCCGCCACACCATCGGCGCCTATGAGGACGAGGCGGCGCTCGCCAGCTTTGCCGACGCGGTCGATGTCGTGACCTACGAATTCGAGAACGTCCCGGCCGCGACCGCCGCCTTCCTCGCCGCCCGCACCCCGCTGCATCCGGGAGCGCGCGCCCTTGCGGTGACGCAGGACCGCCTCACCGAGAAGCGCTTCGTCGCCGATCTCGGCCTCGCGGTGGCGCCATTCGAGCCGGTCGACTCGCTCGCCGATCTGGAAAAGGCCGTCGCCAGGCTCGGCCGCCCGGCCGTGCTGAAGACGCGCCGCTTCGGCTATGACGGCAAGGGCCAGGTCAAGATCGCCGAGGGCGTCGATCTCGCGCAGGCCTGGGACGAGATTGGTCATTTCCCGGCGATCCTCGAAGGCTTCGTCACCTTCGCGCGCGAGGTCTCGGTCGTCGCCGCCCGCGCTGTCGACGGCTCCTTCGCCGCCTTCGACGTCTGCGAGAACGAGCATCGCGACCACATCCTGGCGCTCACGCAGGTGCCGGCCCACATCGACGTGGCCGCAGCCGACGCCGCAATCGAGGCGGCGCGGCGCATCGGCGAGGCGCTCGGCTATGTCGGCGTCTTCGCCGTCGAGTTCTTCCTGGTCGAGGGCGAGAGTAGCGAGCAGGTCGTCGTCAACGAAATCGCCCCGCGCGTGCACAATTCCGGGCACTGGACCAGCGAGGGCGCCCAGACCTCGCAGTTCCACCAGCATGTCCGAGCCGTCTGCGGCTTCCCGCTGGGCGCGACGGCGCGGCGTGGCCGCGTCACCATGCAGAACCTGATCGGCGATCAGGCGAACGACTGGCGCGCCATCCTGGCCGAGCCGGGCACGCATCTGCACCTCTACGGCAAGCGCGAGGCAAGGCCCGGCCGCAAGATGGGTCACGTTACCCGCGTCCTCCCCGAGGCCGGCTGAGGGACGCGGCGCGAACGCAGCGAAAACCGCGCATTTGCGCGTGTTTTGACGCGCTGCAGCGTGGACAGGCCACGGGAATTCTGGTATCCGCACCACCTTCGCGGCGATCTTCCCAGCGGAAGGTCGCCGCCCCGATTCCGGGCCACCGACAACGACGGACTAAGAGACGTGCAGGTTCTCGTTCGCGACAACAATGTCGACCAGGCGCTGCGGGCGCTGAAGAAGAAGATGCAGCGCGAAGGCATCTTCCGTGAGATGAAGCTCCGCGGCCATTACGAGAAGCCGTCCGAGAAGAAGGCGCGCGAGAAGGCCGAGGCCGTCCGCCGCGCCCGCAAGCTGATCCGCAAGAAGCTGCAGCGCGAAGGCCTGCTGCCGGCGCCGGTCAAGCCGAAGCGCCCCGAGCGGCCCGCCCGGCCGGCGGTCTGACCCGCGCAAGAGGTCTGGCTACCGCCGCCCCAGTGCCATTTTGATACCGGCGCCTGGAGCTTCTCCGGGCGCTGTTGTTTTTGTAGGCTCGTTAACCAAACCTTGTCAGGGCTTGGGCGTTTTGGAGGATGGGCTGCGCATCGGAGCAGGCGCGGCGCATGGCAGACGAGAGTTTTAAGGCGATGGATAAGAGCATGTTCACGGGCAGGAACTGGCTGATCGCGACGGGCCTCGCGCTCGCGCTCGCAGGCTGCGACACGGTGAGCATGAGCTCCGGAGCCGGCGTCGCCGAGCTCCAGACAGAGAACACCGAGGCCGCGAGCGTCAACATCGGCTCGCTGAGCGAGGTGATCAACCGCAATCCGAACGACCCGCAGGCCTACAACACGCGCGGCGCCGCCTATGCCCGCATCGGCCGCTATTCCGACGCCATCTCCGATTTCACCAAGGCGGTACAGATCGATTCCAATTTCGCGCCGGCCTACACCAATCGCGGCCTGGCGCTGCGCCAGAGCGGGCGCAACGACGCGGCGCTGCAGGACTTCAACCGCGCCACCACCGCCAATCCGAATTACGCCCCGGCCTTCGTCGCCCGCGCCAACCTGCTGCGTCTGCAGGGCAACAGCCAGCAGGCGCTGGCCGACCTCAACACCGCGATCCGCCTCAACCCGGAATCGGCCGAGGCCTTCCACGCCCGCGGGCTGGTCTATCAGAAGGAAGGCCAGCACCAGCAGGCGGTCACCGATTTCGACTCGGTGATCGACCGCAACCCCTATACCGCCCCGCCCTATATCGCCCGCGGCGAGAGCCTCAACGCCCTCGGCAAATACGATTCGGCGCTGGAAGACTTCACCGCGGCGCTCAATGTCGACAATCGCAACGCTGCGGCCTGGGCCGGCCGCGGCTTCGCCTTCGAGAAGCAGGGCAAGAAGACTGAGGCAAGCGAAGCCTACCAGCGCGCTCTTGGCCTCGACGGCAACAACCAGATCGCTCGCTCCGGCTCGGCCCGCCTCGGCGGCGGTGGCGGCATGTTCCGCCTCTGAAGCGCCTCGCCTATTGCCGCGCCGCAGTCATCGTCGCGCTGCCGCTCAGCCGGTTCGCGCCCAGATCGGCGAGAAAGCGCCGGACCTCTACGACCGAGCCATGCAGGCGCAAATCATTGTGGTTCCCGTCGGGAAAGCTGATGAAGCGCTTCGGCGGATTGGCGAGGGCGAACAGCGCCTCGCCCTGGCTGAACGGGATGACGCTGTCGCGCTGGCCGTGCATGACGAGCAGCGGCGCCTTGACCTTGCCGATCACCAGATCCGAGCGGAACTGGTCCTTCATCAGTCCGCCGACCGGCACATAGGGATAGCGTAGCTGCGCCACCGAGACCGTGGACATATAGGGCGCCTGGAGGATCACCGCCCTGAGCGGAACCTCGGCCGCCAGCTTCGCCACCACGCCGGTGCCGAGCGACTCGCCATAGCCGACCAGCCGATCTGGGCCGAACCGTGCGCTCGCAGCGGCATAGGCCGCGCGCGCATCCTGCGCCAACCCGCCCTCGCTCGGCGAGCCGGTCGAGCCGCCATAGCCCCGGTAGTTCACCGCGAACAGGCCGGTTCCATCCTCGGTCAATTGCCGGAACAGCGACTGCCTGCCCGATCCCGCGAAATTGCCGGCATTGCCGTGGAAGAACAGCAGCACCGGCTTGCCCTCGCGCGGCGGCACCACCCAGGCGATCAGCTTCTCGCCGTCCGCTGCGGTCAGCGTGGCTTCCTCGACGCCCGGCAGATTGGCGCTGGCGACCTCGGCGCGGGCCGGGTTGCGTGGATAGAGCAGGTCGCGCTGCTTGACATAGAGCAGCCCCAGCACGGCGACATAGCCGCAGAGCGCACTGACCGCGAGAAACTTCAGGAGCCTGCGCATCATCCGCAACCTTAGGCCTCGCCCAAAGCGAAAAGGCCGGCATCGAGCCGGCCCTTTACAACGTTCCGATGACGAAAGCCCGGGCCCGGATCGGCCAGCGCCTTGACGATATCGTCAGTACCGGGCCATCCGGCTCAATAGAGCAGCAGCGCCAGCAGCATCAGGACGAGCGGGACGAGCGTGGCGCGCCAGCCGATCGACGGGGCGGCGATGCCGACACCGGTGCCGACCAGGGTCAGCAGCGTGCCGATGATGGCAGTGCCCCAGGCGTGCTTGGTGCCGCCGACCGCGAGCGCCGCGACGATGGCGAGGCAGGCGACCGTGCCGACTTCGGCGAAGTGGATGAAGCCGGTATAGGTGCGCTCGTGCTCCGGATAATCCATCTCCGGAATGTCGGCGGCGTGTCCGTGATCGGCCATGAAGAAAGTCCCGAATTCAAACCTGTCCTGACGCCCTGTAGCGCACCTGAAAAGGGTCGGCAACGGAACACCGGAACGATGAGGACCATTTTCTGAACGACAGCGGCCAATGCCGGGGAAAAAGGGCGCGAATGTCGCCGATTGCAGCCATTTGGGCCTTGAGTCAGCCGGCGCGACTTATGGCAGCAGCTCCGCGGGAATATGACACGGATCATAACCGCGCGGCCGATTCTTCTGCATCGAGGCATAGATGCCGGTGACGAAGAGGCCGCCAGCCGTAGCTGCGGCCAGCATAATCAGTTCACCGATGAGCAGCAGCAGGACCAGCGGCAGTGCGACAAAGAACAGTCCGGCAATGACCAGCATCACCTGCATGACCTGCAGCCGCCCATCGCTCACGCCCGCCGAGAAGCGCACGGCGCCTGTCGGCCGCGTCGCCAGTTGCTCGTGCAGATCACGCACGAAGGCGGCATAGGCCGGATCGCGCTCCTCATCCGGAAAGCCGAAGGCGCTGCTGCCGACCACCTGCAACGGCGCAGCCCCACCAAAGTGGATGATGCAGCTGCCGAAATCGCCATGCCGGGCGATGTGGGCAACCGAGAGATGCACCGCGCTGACATCAGCAAGTGGCCGTGAATCCTCTCCGGCCTCGGTCACCCAGAGCAGGCAACCACCCGCAATCGCCACGCCCTCATCCGACAGCTTGAGCGCGAGCTCGCCGGGATTGCGCCGCACGAACAGGCTGTAGTCGCGCCGCGCTGTAACGTCCTTGCTCGCGTCCTGCATGGCATCCCTCCACCGAGGGATTGTGCCGTGCAGGCGCGAAATTGACGATTCCGGCGATCAGTGGCCCGCAAGCCCGGCCGCGGCCAGAGCAGCGCCCTGCTCGCGTGCAACGCGATCGACACTGAAAGCCTCGATCTCCTGCTCGAACAGCCGGTGGAAGTTGAGCTCGGCATCGAGATGCAGGAAGACACCGCCAAGGCCGATCGCGGCGCGATCCATGAAGACGAATTCGCGCGGCACCGTCACCGGCCCGCGCGCCTTCAGCGCCGAATGGACCTGGAAGGCCTGCTTGCGGCCGTATTCCGACGGGCTGACGCCTTCGGCGATCCGGCGCGTGCGGTCTTCCAGCAGCGGGCCGTAGATGAACTTCGCCCAGATGTTGAGAATGTCGATCAGCTCCTTGGTCAGCCCCTTGAAGCCCCAGACCTCATAGGCATGGACGACGCGGGTGTCGTCGCCTTCGAGCAGGCCGCGATAAAGATCGACCACGCCGCCGACGAAGCTCGGCGGGAAGATGCGGATGCAGCCATAGTCGAGCAGGTTGATGCCTTGAGGCTCGCCGTCCTCCTGGAAGACCGTGTAGTTTCCCAGATGCGGATCGCCATGGATGACGCCGTGATGGCTGAACGGCCGCCACCAGGCCCGGAACATCGCGGTCGAGATCCGGTCGCGGACCTGCTGGCTCGCCTGCTTGTGGTTGAGGATCTTGTCGCCGTCGAGCCAGCTCATGGTCAGGAGCCGCCGTGTAGACAGCTCCGACACGATCTCAGGCACGCGCACTTCGGGCGTCGCGGCGAGCATATGCTGGTAGAGCGCGACATGCTTGGCCTCGCGGCGATAGTCGAGCTCCTCGCGGACGCGGGCGCTGATCTCCTTGGCGATCTCGCTGGTGTCGATCACCGCGCCCATGCGCCGGTGCAGCCCGAACAGGATTTCGAGTTGCGAGATATCGGCTTCGACGGCCGATTCCATGTCGGGATATTGCAGCTTGCAGGCGAGCGGAGCGCCGTCCAGCGAGACCGCCCGATGCACCTGCCCGAGCGAGGCGGCAGCGGCCGGCTTGAGATCGAATTCGGCGAAACGCTCGCGCCAGGCGGCACCGAGTTCGGCCTGCATCCGGCGCTTGACGAAGGCCGCGCCCATCGGCGGCGCTTCCGATTGCAGCTTCTGCAATTCGGCGGCGTATTCCGGCGGGACCACATCGGGAATGGTGGCGACGAGCTGCGCCACCTTCATCAGCGGGCCCTTCAGACCGCCGAGCGCCTTGGCCAGCGCCTCGGCATTGGTGGCGTTGCGGCCCTCCAGCCCGAACAGCTTCGTGCCGGCGATCCGCGCCGCCACCCCGCCGACATTGGCGCCAACGCGGGCATAGCGCGCCGCGCGGGCGGAGAATCGATTGGCTTCGCTATCGCGTTCGGACATCGGGGCTCGCGCGGCTCATGACGGGCTGCATCCGATGTAGGCGCTCCGGCGGGGAAAGCCAGCCGACACGCTGTCTCAGGAGCGCCCGGCCTGCTCGATCGCCACCGGGAAGCCGCGGCCGAGCGAGTTGGCGACCATGCAGATCGCCTTGGCCTTTTCGATGACCGCAGCGGCGTCCGAGCCGTCCTGCATCTCGCACCGGACGCTCATCGTCGCCGCTTTGGTCAGCAAGGGCATGCCTTCCAGCTCGACCGTGACCGAGACGGCGATCCGCCCAAGCGAGACGCCGAGTTCATGCGCGGCATAGCGCAGATCGTTGCAGAAGCAGCCGCCGAGCGCGAGCGCCAGCAATTGCGCTCCGTTGAAGCCGAGTCCCATGCCGCCGGCCTTGCCCTCGGGACGATCGACGACGACGGTGTGCGCGCCGGCCCAGCCCATCGCCGCCTGCGTGCCCTCGACATTGCGCAACTCGACAGTCACCGACGCCATCGCGCCCTCCCCGCTTGCGGAAGCGCGAAAAGCTAATCGCTGGTGACGTTCGCCGCTACTGCTCCGGTCACCCCGCGAGTTGTGCCCTGACCTCCGCCGCGCTCGCCGCTCGCCCACCGGCCGCTTCGACCTTGCGAGCCGTCTCGGCGATCAATTGGGCATTGCTGCGCGTCTCGCCGAAGGGCGCATCCTCCAGCCCGGCACGGACATGGACGCCGCGCGCGACCGCAGGGGTGACGATCTCCGTGAGATCGACGCCGAGCCCAGCGATCATCACCGGAGCCTGTGGCGCGCAGTCCGCCAGCAGCGCAAGATGGGCTTCCAACGCATAGGGCTTCGGCGGAAAGCCCCAGGCGAAGGTGTCGGAGAACATCAGCCGGTAGATCGGCGTCGGCATGCCGGGGTAGGCCTTGGCCAGCGCCGCCCCCAACCGGGTGAAACCGGGCTCGTAGATCGCGTAGCTCGGATGGATCCTGTGGGCCTGAGCCACCGCCATCCCCTCGCGGATATGCTCGCCGGGGTTCTGGTAGATGAAGCCGGCCTCGCCCTCTGGGATGCCGGCGAAGGTCGTCCAGTTGCACGAGCCGGGATCGAGCACGCCCCATTCGACCAGGCCGCGCTTCGCCAACTCCTCCAGATGCGTGTAGCGGCCCGAGCCGATCATGTCGCCGGCATAGCCCGAACCGAGGATCGGGATGGTTGGGTAGACGATCGCATCGACTTTGGCCCTGATGCCCTCGATCGCCTGGGCATAGAGCTCCCAGTCGTCGCGCTGGCGGCCGGTCTCGAGATCATAGACATGCAGATGGACGATCGCGGCGCCGGCCTCGACCGCAGCGATCCCGTCCGCGACGATGTCGGCGATCGCGATGGGGATGCCGGGCTGGCGCTCCTTGCCCCAAGGGCCGTTGATCGCAGCCTCGATCCAGATCGGCTTGCTCATGCCGGCGCATCCTTCGGCCAGTTGTCGCGGATCCAGCGCGTCAGCCCCTCCTCCTCGACCTCGCCGGCAGCGAGCGCGAGGATGGCCGCCGTCGCCTCCGGTTCGGGCACGAGGAAGTCGATGCCGTTGAGCCCGAGGAAGACGATCATAGAAGCGAATGCGGCCCGCTTGTTGCCGTCGACAAAGGGATGATTGCGCGCAACGCCGAACGCATAGGCCGCAGCGAGGGCGGCGAGATCGTCTTCACCGTAGGCATATTTGTTCGGCGCTCGTGCCAGCGCCGATTCAAGAAGACCATGATCGCGAATGCCGGCCGGCCCGCCGAACAACGCGAGCTGCTCGGCGTGAATATCGACGACCAGGTCGACGCTGACCCAGACGGGCTCGGTCATTTCGCCAGGGCGCGATAAGTGTTGGCATAGGTCTTGAACGAGCGTCGGGCGATTTCGAGCCCGCGCGCATGGGTATCGTCATAACGCGTCAGTTTGAGGCCGAGCTCCGACTGCTCGACCACCGTCAGCTTGTCGCCTTCTGCGAGCTTCAACCGCGCCAGCAATTCCTTCGGCAGGATGATCCCCACCGAGTTTCCGATCTTGCGGACCTGCAGGACCATGGCCTGCTCGCCTGCCGGCTTCTCGGGCTTGTTCATGGCGCGCTCTGGGGCTTGTCTGTTGTACGAAATGTATAACAGGCAAGCATCCGGCTGTCAGCGCCGTCCTTGACCGCGGCGGCCATTGGCAGCCTCCCGCAAAAAGGGAAGCTGCCAAAAAAGCGCTACAGTCGCCTCACTCGCCCTTGTTGACCGAGATCGGCTTCAGCGCATTGCTCGGCTGGACGTATTTCGCGATCAGCGCGTCATAGGTGCCGTTCGCCTGCAGCCGCTCCAGCGCGCCTTTGACCGCATCGCGCAGCTGGCCGCCCTCGGCCGTCTTCGGGAACGGGATGCCGGTCAGCGAACGGGTGAAGGGCTCGCCGAGCGGGATATAGGTGTTCGGCTCGAGCTTCTGGAAATGGCTCATCGTCTCGCTGCCCTGGACGCCGCCCTGCAGGCGCTGCGTCTTGAGCTGGGTTCGGGCGTCGACCGAGCCCTCCGTGCCGACCACGGTGATCGCCGGCTTGCCCTTGGCGACGCAGTTGGCCTCGCTCCACTCGCCGATCTGCTTCGGCCAGTTCGTCGAGCGGCTGGCGCCGACGCTCTTGCCGCAGAGATCCTCGACCGACTTGATCGTCGAGGCGAAGGCGGTGACGGTGTAGAACTGCGCGCCCGAGACCATGTAGTCGACGAAATCGACCGTCTCGCGCCTTGCCGGCAGGTCGCTCATCCCGGCCATCACCATGTCGACGCGGCCAGTGGTCAGCGAGGGCAGCATCTGGGCGAAGGCGGTGTCCTGCCACTCGGCCTTGACGCCGAGCTCCTTGGCGATCGCTTCGCCGAGCTCATAGTCGAAGCCGGCCATCTGGTTGGTCGCCGGGTCCTTGTAGACGATCGGCGCATAGTTCGGCTGGGTCGCGATGACGATTTTGCCGGCGGTCTTGATCCGGTCCGGCAGGGCCTGGGCCTGGGCGGCGAGTGCGGTACCGGCGAGCAGCGCGGCGGCGAGCGAAAGGCGAAGCATGGTGGTCTCCCTCTTGTCTTTGCTTAGGTTCACTTGGTCTTGGATCACTTGAGGACGGCGGCGATGAAGTCTCGGGTGCGGGCCTGGCTCGGCGCGACCAGCACCTGCTGCGGCGGGCCCTGCTCGACGATCTCGCCCTTGTCCATGAAGACGACGTCGCTCGCCACCTCGCGGGCGAAGCCGAGTTCATGGGTCACGACGATCATCGTCATGCCGGTAGCGGCAAGGTCGCGCATCACGTTGAGGACTTCGCCGACGAGTTCGGGGTCGAGCGCCGAGGTCGGTTCGTCGAAAAGCATGACCTGCGGCTTCATCGCCAGCGCGCGGGCGATGGCGATGCGCTGCTGCTGGCCGCCCGAGAGCTCGATCGGATAGGAATCGCGCTTCTCGGAAAGGCCGACACGATCGAGCAGCGCCATCGCCTCGGCGATGATCTCGCGCCGTGGCCGCTTCAGCACCGTGAGCGGCCCCTCGATGATGTTCTGCAGCACCGTCATGTGGTTGAACAGGTTGAAGCGCTGGAAGACCATGCCGGTTTTCAGCCGCTGGCGCGCGATCTCGGCATCGCTGAGCTCGTGCAGTTCGTTGCCGACGCGACGAAAGCCGATCAGTTCGCCGGCGACGGTGATCGCGCCGGCATCGATCTTCTCGAGCTGGTTGATGCAGCGCAGCAGGGTCGACTTGCCCGAGCCGGACGGGCCGATGATGCATTGCACCGCGCCTGGGCTGACCGAGAGCGAAACCTTGTTCAGCGCCTTCAGCGGCCCGAACTGCTTGGTGACGCTGGCGGCGACGACGATCGGGGACAGGGAAGTCACGCGGCGGCCTCCTCGGCGACCTGAGGCTTGGCGCGGCGCTCGCCCCGGCCCTTCGAGAAGGCGCGTTCGAGGAAGAACTGGCCGATCTGCAGGAGGGTGACGACGAGCAGGTACCAGCCGGCCGCGACGATCAGCAGTTCGATGACGCGAGCATTGGCGTAGTAGACATTCTGCGCATTGCGCAGGATCTCGGAGAACTGGATCACGCTGGCGACCGAGGTCAGCTTGACCATGCTGATCACCTCGTTGCCAACAGGCGGGATGATCACCCGCATCGCCTGCGGCAGCACGATCCGGCGCAGCGTCGTCAGCCTGGTCATGCCGATCGCCTTGGCGGCCTCGGTCTGGCCGAGATCGACCGAGAGGATGCCGGAGCGCACGACTTCGGCGGTGTAGGCACCCTGGTTCATGCCGAGGCCGAGCAGCGTCGCCATGAACGGCCCGATGATGTCGATGGTGCGCCACTCGACCACACCGGGGATGCCGATCGTCGGGAAGACCAGCGCCAGGTTGAACCAGAGCAGCAACTGCAGCAGCAGCGGCGTGCCGCGGAAGAACCAGATGTAGAACAGCGCGACGCCGCGCAGCACCGGGTTCGGCGACATGTACATGATCGCGAAGACCACGCCGAGCACGATGCCCAGCCCCATGGCGCAGACGGTCATGATCAGCGTGTTGACGAGACCGGCGAGGATGGCCGGCGCGGTGAAGAACTGCGCCACAACCGGCCAGGCGATCTGCCCCTGCGCGAACGCCTTCACGATCCAGGCCAGCACGAACAGGATCGCCGCCGCAGCGATCCAGCGCCCGTAGAAGCGCTTGGGCACGATGGTCAGGCCCGCAAGCTCGGCCAGGCCGCGGTCCGGCATGGTTGGGGCTGGACTGCTCATGCCGCGCGCTCCCTCGTCCAGTGCGTAAAGCCGGCGAGCCAACCACGGAAGCGGCCGATCTGCTCGACGACCCGCGCCGGCGCCGTGCCGCCATGGCCGCTGCGCGCCGCCACCGCCGCATCGAGCGTCAGCACCTTGAGCACGCTCTCGTCGAGGCGCGGATCGATCGCGCGCAGTTCCACCGGCTCCAGCCCTTCGAGCTCGCGGCCCATCTCCTCGCAATAGCGCACCAGCGCGCCGCTGATCTCGTGCGCTTCGGCGAAGGGCACGCCCTTGCGGGCCAGATGATCGGCGACTTCGGTCGCGAGCGCAAAGCCCGTGCCGGCCTGCGCCCGCATTACTTCGGGCCTGGCCTCCATCGTCGCGACCAGCCCGGCGAAGGCCGGCAGCACTTCGCCAAGCACGTCGACCGCGTCGAAGGCCGCGCGCTTGTCCTCGGCGAGGTCGCGGTTATAGGCGAGCGGCAACCCCTTCAGCGCCCCGAGCATGGCGACGAGATCGCCGGTCAGGCGCGCTGCCCGGCCGCGCGAGATCTCGGCGATATCCGGGTTCTTCTTCTGCGGCATGATCGAGGACCCCGTCGCAAAGGCATCGTCGAGCACGACCCAGCCGAACTGGCGCGAGGTCCAGAGCGTCACTTCCTCGGCCAGCCGCGACAGGTTGGTCGCCAGCATCGCCGCAACGAACAGGAATTCCGCGACATGATCGCGCGCACCGACGGCATCGACCGAATTCTCGCAGGGACCGTCATAGCCGAGCGCCCTGGCGCTGAGCTCCGGCGTCAGCGCGATCGCCGAGCCCGCCAGCGCCGCAGCGCCCAGCGGCGAGAGCGAGGAGCGCTTCTCCCAGTCCTGCAGGCGGGAGGCATCGCGCGACAGCGCCTGGCCGTGCGCCATCAGCCAATGGCCGAAGGTGACGGGCTGGGCGCTCTGCAGATGGGTGAAGCCGGGGCAGACCGAGGCCGCGTGCCGATCGGCCTGGCCAGCGATCGCCTCGAGCAATTCGGCCAGCATCGCGCCGATCGTCCGCGCTTCGGCCCGCAGATAGAGCTTCAGGTTGTTGGCGGCCTGGTCGTTGCGCGAGCGCCCGGCCCTGAGCTTGGCGCCGGTCGCGCCGATGCGGGCGATCAGCACGCGCTCGATGAACGTGTGGACGTCCTCGTCGCTCTCGTCCGGCGCGAGCGTCCCGGCAGCGAGGTCGGCGGCAATCGCTTCGAGCGCCGCGACGATGGTCCTGGCCTCGTCCTGGCTGAGCAGCCCGGCGCGTTCGAGCTCGGCGGCATGGGCCTTGCCGCCGGCGATGTCCTGCAGCGCGAGGCGCGCATGGGCGCCGGCCGCGCTCGACAGCTTCATCATGCGCGGGTCGGGCGACTTGCGGAAACGGCCACCCCACAGGCGCGTATTATGGTTCATGATGCTCTCCCCTTGCCTGAAACACTGCCCTCTTGACCGCGCAACCGGCAAACGAAACGATCTCCTCAAGGGTAGTCGCTGAAGGAATATCTATTTGGCCGGCCGCAATCTCCCGCCGTCGACCACGGCGCTCCGGGTTTTCCTCGCCGTCGCCCGCCTCGGCTCGACCGCGAAGGCGGCCGGCGAAGTGCACCTGACCCAGAGCGCCGTCTCCAAGCAGATCCAGGCTCTGGAAGACCATCTCGGCACCGTCCTGTTCGAGCGCAGCCCTGCCGGGCTGAAACCGACCGAGGCCGGCACGATCTATCGTCCTTATGCCGAGGCGGCGATCGAGCAGATGGAGCGCGGCGCCCGCCGCCTTGCCGAGCGCGCCGCGATCGGCCGGCCGATCCGCCTGCACATGATCGCCATCGCCGGCGAGCGCTGGCTGATGGAGCGCTTCCCGGAATTCGCCCAGGCCCATCCAGAAATCGACGTCCAGTTCACCAATTTCGTCAGCGAGAAGGAGATCGAGGAGGCCGACCTCGAGATCGTCCACGGCTTCGGCCCTTGGGAAGATCGCGAGTCGCACTACCTGTTCGGCCGCCGGGTCGCGCTCGTCGCAGCACCCGCAGCGCTCGACCGCCTGGGCGGCTTCAATCGCGCCGCCGACATCCAGAAGATGACGCTGCTGCAGCATTTCCAGATGCCGGCCTTCTGGGCCGAATTCACCGAGGCGCACGGCCTGCGCGGCGCGGTTCCGGCTCACACCGTGCGCTACGGCTATTATTCCGTGATCATCCGCGCCGCCGTCGCCGGGCTCGGCGTCGCGCTCGCGCCGCGCTGCTATGTCGCCGCGGAACTGGCCTCGGGCGCGCTGGTCAATCCGCTCGGCCTTAGCTTCGACAGCGCGACCGGCTGCTGGCTCACCGTCAACCGGCAGAGCGAGCGCAGCTCGGCCCTCGACGCGCTGGTCACCTGGCTCTGCGAGGAAGGCCGCCGCTTCGATGCGGCGGGTTGAGCCCCTCCCCGCCATGCTCTAGACCGGCCGCATGCTTCCGATGGCGAAGGCCCGATGCGCATAGCCGTGACCGGACGGACCGGGCAGGTCGTCCAATCCCTTCTCGCTTGCGCGCAGGCGGCGGCCGTGACCGTCATCCCGGTCGGCCGGCCCGAGCTCGACCTGGCGCAGCCGGACGGCGTTCGGCAGGCGCTCGCCGCAGTCAGCCCCGACTGCATCGTCAACGCCGCCGCCTACACGGCCGTCGACAAGGCCGAGACCGAACCGGAGCTCGCTCTGCGCATCAATGGCGAAGGCTCCGGCGCGGTCGCTGTCGCCGCTGCGGCGCTCGGCGTGCCGCTGATCCACATCTCGACCGACTATGTCTTCGACGGCATGGCGCCGCGGCCTTGGCGCGAAAGCGACACGACCGCCCCGCTCTCGGCCTATGGCCGCTCGAAGCTCGCCGGCGAGGAGGCGGTCGCGGCTTCCGGCGCGGACTGGACGATCCTGCGCACCGCCTGGGTCTACAGCCCCTATGGCGGCAACTTCGTGAAGACCATGCTGCGCCTCGCCAAAACCAGAGACGAGGTTGGCGTGGTCTCCGACCAGTTGGGCTCGCCGACCAGCGCGCCCGACCTCGCCGAGGCGATCATCGCGGTG
Source organism: Allobosea sp. NPDC003192 (assembly GCF_050275675.1). Classification (NCBI taxonomy): domain Bacteria; kingdom Pseudomonadati; phylum Pseudomonadota; class Alphaproteobacteria; order Hyphomicrobiales; family Alloboseaceae; genus Allobosea; species Allobosea sp. NPDC003192. The sequence continues at coordinate 52,470 of NZ_JBNNPK010000005.1, read as the reverse complement.
GCGAAGACACTGGTCGCCCGCCCCGGCGATGCCACGCTGCGCGGCGTCTTCCATGTCGCCGGCGCGGGCGAGGCAAGCTGGGCTGATCTGGCGGAGACTGTCTTCGCCGCCTCGGCCGCGCTTGGTGGCCCGAGCGCCAGAGTCAGGCGCATTGCCACGATCGACTACCCCACCCCCGCCCGCCGGCCGAGCAATTCCAGGCTCGACTGCGGCCTGCTCGCCCAGCGCCACGGCCTGCGCCTGCCGCCCTGGCAGGGTTCCGTGCAAAGCTGCGTCGCCACATTGCTCGCGCAATCGCGAAGCTGAAGGAGACAACATGAAGGGGATCATCCTCGCCGGCGGTAGCGGCACGCGGCTTCACCCGATGACCATGGTGACGTCGAAGCAGCTCCTGCCCGTCTACGACAAGCCGATGATCTACTATCCGCTCTCGACGCTGATGCTCGCCGGCATCCGCGAGATCCTGATCATCTCGACGCCGGAGGACGCTCCCCGCTTCGAGGCGCTGTTCGGCAGCGGCGAGCGCTGGGGCCTCAAGCTCTCCTATGCGATCCAGCCGAAGCCGGAAGGGCTGGCGCAGGCCTATCATATCGGTGCCGATTTCGTCGCCGGCGGCCCCTCCGCCCTGATCCTCGGCGACAATCTCTATTATGGCGACGGCCTCACCGGCGTGCTGCACCGCGCCGCCGCCCGGACCAGTGGAGCGACCGTCTTCGCCTATCGGGTCAGCGATCCTGAGCGTTACGGCGTCGTCTCCTTCGACGCAGCCGGCAAGGCGCTCTCGATCGAGGAGAAGCCCAAGCTGCCGCGCTCGCATTGGGCGGTGACCGGTCTCTATTTCTATGACGAGCAGGTGGTCGAAATCGCCCGCAAGCTGAAGCCCTCGGCCCGCGGCGAGCTCGAGATCACCGATATCAACCGTGCCTATCTCGAACGCGGCGCCCTCAATGTCGAGCGGCTTGGCCGCGGCTATGCCTGGCTCGACACCGGCACGCCGGATTCCCTCGTCGAGGCCTCGGAGTTCGTGCGCACGCTGGAGCGCCGCCAGGGCTTCCGCATTGCCTGCCCCGAGGAGATCGCCTTCGAGAACGGCTGGATCGACCGCGAGCAGTTGCGCGCGCTTGGAGAAGCCCTGTCGAAGAGCGGCTATGGCCAGTACCTGCTCGGCGTCGCCAGGCGCGACCATTCGGCCTGACGCCGCACTTCCCCTGCCAATGCAGAGCGCTCATGCTGCATCGGTGCTGGCCGAGAACAATGAGCTGGCCGAGATTGCAGCGCAGCCGCGCCGAAGATGTGCACGAGGATCGCAGACCCAATGAACGCCCCCGCCACCGCGTCCGGCACCTTTCGACACCCCGCCCTCGACGACCTGGCCGCTTCCTTGCGCGACCTCCTCGGCCCGCGCTGCTCGACATCGGACAGCGAGCGCGAACATCACGGCCATGGCGAATCCTATCACCCGACCAAGGCCCCGGACCTCGTCTGCTATCCGGCGACGACCGAAGAAGTCAGCCAGATCGTGAAACTCTGCCATCAGGCGAAGGTGCCGGTCATCCCGTTTGGCGCCGGCACATCGCTTGAAGGCCATGTCGTCGCGCTGCATGGCGGCGTCTGTATCGACCTTTCGCGCATGAACGCGATCACCGCCGTCAATGCCGAGGATCTCGACTGCACGGTCGAGGCCGGCGTCACCCGCAAGCAGCTCAACGAACACCTGCGTGACACCGGCCTGTTCTTCCCGGTCGATCCCGGCGCCGACGCCACCCTCGGCGGCATGACAGCGACGCGCGCCTCGGGCACCAACGCGGTGCGCTACGGCACGATGAAGGACAATGTGCTGGCGCTCACCGTCGTGCTCGCCGACGGCACCGTCCTGAAGACCGGCGGGCGCGCCCGCAAATCCTCGGCCGGCTACGATCTCACCCGCCTCTTCGTCGGCTCGGAGGGCACGCTCGGCGTCATCACCGAGATCACGCTGCGGCTCTATGGCATTCCAGAAGCCAGCTCGGTCGCGGTCTGCTCCTTCCCGGACATCGCCAGCGCCGTCAATTGCGCGATCGAGACGATCCAATGCGGCATCCAGGTCGCCCGCGTCGAGCTGCTCGACGAGACCTGCATGCGCGCCATCAACCGCCACAACAATCTGAGCTATCCCGAGACGGTCGCGCTCTTCCTCGAGTTCCACGGCACGGAAGCGGCGGTCGTCTCGCAGGCTGAGACCGTGCAGATGCTTGCCGAAGGCCATGGCGGTGAGGGCTGGCGCTTCGCCACCAGTACCGAAGAGCGCAACAAGCTCTGGCAGGCCCGGCACAACATGCATTACGCGCTACTCGCTTTGCGCCCCGGCGCCAGCAGCTGGGGCACCGACACCTGCGTGCCGATCTCCCAGCTCGCCGCCTGCATCACCGAGATCAAGGAGCAGGCCAAGGATGCGCCTTTCCCGGTCACGGCGCTCGGCCATGTCGGCGACGGCAATTTCCACATGGGCTTCCTGATCAGTATGGATTCGCCCGAGGAGATCCGCGAGGCCGAGCGGCTGAACGGCCTCCTGGTCAACCGCGCCATCGAGCTCGGCGGCACCTGCACCGGCGAGCACGGCGTCGGCTACGGCAAGGCGAAATTCCTGCGCAAGGAGCATGGCGACGCCGCCGTCGAGGTGATGCGCACGCTGAAGGCGAGCCTCGACCCCGACAACATTATGAACCCGGGCAAGGTGCTGCCGGCCTGACCACGGCAGCAACCGCCCTTGTACCGCTCGCCTTGGGCGTGACCGCAGCGCACAACTGTTTTACATGCAAATGGAACGGTGACCCCTGAGGCGAGTCGACAACGCATGGACGACGCGGCGGATGCGGAAACGCAGCACAAGAACCACGCGGTCTATTTCGTGCCCGGCCTGCATCGCGGCCTGCGTGTCCTCGAAATCGTCGCAGCGGCGCGCCGGCCGCTGAGCATCACCGAGATCGCCTCGGAGCTCGGCCTGACGCGCTCCTCGGTCTTCCGCCTGATCTATACGCTCCGGCACATGGGCTTCCTCGAGGAGGAGCAGTCGAAGCAGTTCGCGCTCGGCCCGCGCGTTCTCAATATCGGCTTCGCCTTCCTGGCCTCGAAGGACATCATCGAGATCGCCCGTCCCGAGCTCGAGGCACTGCGCGACGAGACTTTGGTCTCGGCCCATCTGGCGATCCGCGACGAACGCGACGTGCTCTATTTGAGCTGCGTGCAGACCCGCTCGGGTTTCCTCAGCAACATGAATGTCGGCTCGCGCGTCCCGGCCTATGCCTCGCCTATGGGCTGGCTGCTGCTCGCCGGTCTGCCGCAGGCGGAGCTGGAGGAGCTCTTCCGCAAGGAGCGCTACGTGTCGCTGACCAGCCAGACTCCGACCTCGACGCCAGAGCTGATCGCCACGGTGGAAGCGGCGGCGGCGCGCGGACATGTCGTCAGCCGCGGCGTGATGGAGGCGGCCGGCAGCTCGATCTCGGCGCCCATCGTCGACCGGCGCGGCACGGTCGTCGCGGCGATCGACATCTCCGGACCGGACTCGGCTTTCGACCTCGACCAGATCGACGGCCGCTACCTCGCCGCGGTCAGGGCCGCGGCCAAGCGGATTTCCGAACGGCTGGGCTAGAGGCCGAGGATCGCCCGCGCCTCGGCCGGCGTCGCGAGCGCGCCACCCAGGCTCTCGATGATCGTGCCGGCCTTCTCGACCAGCTCGGCATTGTCCCGCGCCAGCACGCCCTTGCGGATATAGACATTGTCCTCCAGGCCGACCCGGACATGGCCGCCGAGCAGGAAGGCCTGCGCCAGCAACGGGAACTCATGCCGGCCGATGCCGAAGGCGGCCCAGATGCAGTCCGGCGGCAATTGCGAGGCGAAATAGACCAGAGTCTGCGGATTAGGGATCGCGCCATAGCGCACGCCGAGCACGATCTGGATCAGCAACGGATTGCGCAGCACCCCGTCCGCCTGCAACGCCCTAGCGAGCTGCAGGTCGCCGCCATCGAACAGCTCCAGCTCGGGCAGGACGCCGGCGGCATAGATCCGCCGCGCCATCTCGGTGACGTTGCGCGGCGTGTTGATCACCACCGCGCTGCCAGAGAACATGGTGTTGAGGTCCAGCGTACAGATTTCCGGCTTCAGCGCCTCGATATGCGCGACCCGCCGCTCCGGCGTGGTCAGCGTCGTCCCCGGCGCCGCGACCTTGGGATCGTCAAGGCTCGGAATGAAGCGCCCGCCCTCCCCGGTCGAGAGATTGAGGATGACGTCCGAGCCGGATTGCCGGATGCGGTCGACGATCTCGGTGAAGAGGGCAAGGTCCATCGTGCCCTTGGTCGTGGCTGGGTCGCGGGCATGCAGATGCACCACCGCCGCGCCGGCCTTGCCCGCCTCGATGGCAGCGGCGGCGATCTCGGCCGGCGTCACCGGCAGGCCGGGATGCTGCTCGCGCGTCGTCAGATTGCCGGTGACGGCGCAGGTCAGGATGGTCTTGCGTGACAAGGCTGCGTCTCCTCAGGCGGCGCTGCGGGCGGCCGGCAGGGTCGCGGCGAGCGCCGCCCCGAGCTTCCCAACGATCTCGTCGACATGGCCGGCATCGATGGTGAAGGGCGGCGCCAGCAAGACGTGATCACCGTTGACGCCATCGGCCGTGCCGCTCGACGGATAGCAGATCAGCCCGAGCCCCTGCGCCGTCTGCTTGATCCGGGCGGCAAGCCCCTCCTTCGCCGCGAAAGGCTGCTTGCTGTCGCGGTCGGCGACCAGTTCGAGCGACTGCAGCAGCCCCCTTCCCCGGATGTCGCCGACATGCGGATGCTGGCCGAAGGCCTCGTTCAGCCGGCGCGACAGCAGCGCGCCCATGCGCTGGACGTTGTCGAGCAGCCCCTCCTCCTTGATCGTCTCGATCACCGCGATCGAGGCGGCGCAGGCGACAGCATGGCTCATATAGGTGTGGCCATTGGCGAGTAGGCCGGAGCCGGCCTCGATCGCGCCGGCGACGCGTTCGCTCGCCATGGTCGCCGCGATCGGCTGGTAGCCCGCCCCCAGCCCCTTGGCGATGGTGATGATGTCCGGCCTGACGCCCTCCTGCGCGCTGACGAACATCGCGCCGGCCCGGCCCATGCCGCACATCACCTCGTCGGCGATGAAGAGCACGCCATGTCGGTCGCAGATCTCGCGGATGCGGGCGAAATAGCCGGGAACGGCGGTGACGCTGCCGAGAGTCGCCCCGACGATCGGCTCGGCGATGAAGGCGGCAACATTTTCCGGGCCGAGGCGCCGGATCTCGGCATCGAGCTCATCGGCGACGCGCAGGCCGTAAGCCTCTTCCGTCTCGTCATCGCGCTGGTCGCGATAGGCGTAGCAGGGCGAAATCTGCGAGGTCTCGATCAGGATCGGCTGGTACAGCGCCCGCCGCCCGGCATGACCGCCGACCGCGAGGGCGCCGAGCGTATTGCCGTGATAGCTCATCCGCCGCGAGATGAAGCGGCTGCGCTGGGGCTGGCCGATCTCGACGAAATACTGCCGCGCCAGCTTGAGCGCCGCTTCCATCGCCTCCGAGCCGCTGCCGAGGAAGGCGACGCGGCCACTGCCGAAACCGGCCGGGGCACGCTCGACCAGCATCTGCGCCAACCGCTCGCTCGGCTCGTTCGTGAAGAAGGAGGTGTGGGCGTATTCAAGCTTGCCGAGCTGCGCGATGATCGCCGCGGTGACGCGCGGATGACCATGGCCGAGACAGGACACCGCCGCACCGCCGCTGGCATCGAGATAGCGCCTACCCTCGGCATCGACGAGGTGGACGCCCTCTCCCACCAGAGCGAGCTGCGGCGTGCTGCGGAGGTTGCGATGAAGGACCGCGGACGCGTTCGCCCGGGAGCTGGATTGTGACATGGCGCTCTCCGCAACCACAAGAATTATGTTGATATGCAAAACACATTTTCGTATGAGAAACAAGAACGGAGTGGTCGAGCCTTGAGCCCGCGATCTTTGAGCCCATCACGGCAGCGTCCCTTTCACGGCATCCGGGTGCTCGACCTCACCCATGTGCTCGCCGGCCCGTTCTGCGCCTATCAGCTCGCTCTGCTCGGCGCCGATGTCGTCAAGATCGAGCCACCGCTAATGCCGGACACGGCGCGCGGCCGCGGACCGGACGGCGCCCTCAACGCCGCCGGCCTCGGCATCAACTATCTCGTGCAGGGCTCGAACAAGCGCTCGCTCGCCCTAGACCTCGCCTCCGAGGAGGGCCGGACGATCCTGCTCGACCTCGTCGATGGCGCCGATGTGCTGGTCGAGAATTATCGCGCCGGCGCGCTGGAGGCTCTCAGCCTCGGGGCAGAGGCCCTGTGCGCCCGCAATCCCCGCCTGATCCATTGCTCGATCACCGGCTTCGCCCGCGGCCATGAGCGCGAGGCGGTCAACGCCTATGACAATGTCATCCAGGCGGCCTCGGGCGTGATGGCGCGCACCACCGGCCGTTCCGGTGAGCCGGTGAAATCGGGCGCCTCCTTCATCGACTACGCCACCGGCTATGCCGCAGCCTTCGCGATCTCGGCCGCCCTGTTCCAGCGCCAAGCCAGCGGCAAGGGCCAGGTCATCGATTGCGCCATGTTCGACACGGCGCTGACGCTGATGGCGCCGGAAGCCGCCGCCGCACTCTACGAAGGCCCGGCCCAGCCGCGTCCGAAGGAGGCCGGGCTCGGCACCTATGAGACCGCCGACGGCCTGCTGATGCTCGGTGCCTTCAACACCAGACAGAACAGGCGGCTGTGGGAGGCGCTCGGCCGGCCCGACTTCGCCGCGCTCGACAGCTGGCCGGACCTCTGGGGAGCCTCCCGGATGATGCGCGAGGCGCTCGTGCCGATCATGCGCACCCGCTCGGCGGCGGAGTGGGAGGATTATCTACACACGATCGGCATCCCGGCCGAGCGCGTCCGCACGCTGGACGAGGCCGCCCGCCTGCCGCATCTGCGCGCGCGCGGCTTCTTCCATATGCTCGACGCAGCTTTGCTGGGTGCCGCGCCCGTCGCGGTGCCGCTCGCACCCTTCACTTATGCCGCGGCCGGCCCGGCGATCGACCGGCCCCCGCCGCGGCTCGGCGAGCACAGCGCCGACATCCTCGCCGAGATCGGGCGCTCGTCGGCTGAGGTCGAGGCCCTGAGAGCGCAAGGCGTGATCGCATGATCGCCGCTGCCTTCCCCCGGCACGAGGCCGAGCTCTTCACCCGCCTGCCGCAGGATCTGCACTGGACCGGCGAGCCGACCGACTGGGTCCGCACGACGCGGCCCGGCCAGCGCCTGCATTCCTTCCTGGAAGGCCCGTGCTTCGATGCCGACGGGCATCTCTGGCTGGTCGACGTGCCTTATGGCCGCTTGTTCAGGATCGCGCCGGACGGCAGCTGGCAGCTCGCCTTCCAGTACGATGGCGAGCCCCATGCCTTGCGCCCGCGCGGCGACGGTACCTGGCTGATCGTCGACTACCGCCACGGCCTGCTCGCCTTCGATCCCGCCGCGAACACCGTGACGGCGCTGTGCGCGCGGGTGAACACCGAGCCTTTCCGCGGTCTCAGCGATCTCACCATCGCGCCGAACGGGGACATCTGGTTCACCGATGCCGGCCGCACCAGCCTCTCGGACCCGACCGGACGGGTCTACCGGCTGCGCCAAAGCGAGACGAAGCCCGAGCTGATCCTGGCCAACGTCCCTTATCCGAACGGCATCGTGCTCTCGCCGGACGGCAAGCTGGTCTATCTCGCTGCGACGCGCGCCAATGCCGTCTGGCGCTTCATGGCCGAGGCGCCCGATCCCGCCTGGCCGATGGTCGGCACCTTCCTGCAGCTCTCCGGCGGCCTCGGCCCGGACGGGCTCGCGGTCGACGCCTCCGGCCGGCTCGCCATCGCCCAGGCCCAGGCCGGGCGGATCTATCTGGTCGATGCCCTCGGCGATCCGCTCGCAGTGATCCACACGCCGGGCGGGCTCTGGACCACCTCCTGCGCCTTCTCGCCCGACCAATCGACGCTGTTCATCGTCGAGGCGCAGACCGGCAGCGTCTTCCGCATTTCCATGGCCACGCTTCTCGCAGGCTCCGCTTCAGGACGATCCTCATGACCATGTTGACGAAGGACACGCTCAGGGGCTTCGTGCCGGCCATCGTCACGCCCTTCGACGCGCGCGGCGAGATCATGGCGGACGCGTTCTCCGACATCGTCGAGCATCTGATCGGCATCGGCGCGCAGGGCATCTGCGTCGCCGGCGACAACGGCGAGAGCTGGGCGCTCGACCGCGACGAGCGCGCCCGCCTGACGCGCATCGCCGTCGAGCGCAGCGCCGGCCGCGTGCCGGTGATGATGGGCTGCACAGCGCCGGGCTCGCGGCAGACGATCCAGTACGCGCAAGCTGCCCGCGATGCCGGCGCCAGCGGCATCCTGGTGATGCCGCAGACCTATGTGCTGAAGACGACGCGCGAGGAATTGCTGCGGCGCTTCGAATTGCTCGGCAAGGCGGTCGACATGCCGATCGTGCTCTACAATTCGCCCCGCCGCGCCGTGATCGAGCTCTCGATCGACGATGTCGAGGCGATCACCGGCGTCGCCCCGGTCGTCGGCATCAAGGAATCCAATCGCGACATCGGCCATCTGACCCGGCTGATCCGGCGCATGGGCGACAGGATCGCGGTGATGGTCGGCCCGGCCTATTACATCCTCGTCGGCAGTGCGCTCGGTGCGCCCGGCTTCATCGCCACCGGCCCGGAACTGCTCGGCAAGACCGCCGGCCGTCTGATGGAGATCGGCCGCAAGGCGCCCGATGCCGATTATGTCGACGCCCACCAGAAGCTGACCATCGTCTACGAGACGCTGATGTCGCTCGGAACCTGGCCCTCCTCGTTCAAGGCGGCGCTCAATCTGCAAGGCCTACCGGCCGGCGTGCCACGCGATCCGCTGCTGCCGCTCGGCGGAGCCCAGCTCGACAAGCTCCGCGCCACCCTCGACGAACTCGGCCTGTTACCCGGCCGCTGAGATGGCAGGCGACCTGCGCATCGGCTCCGCCCGGACGCGGACGGTCAGCTTCCGCTTCGACGGCGAGACGCTGACCGCGCGGGAGGGCGAGACGCTCGCCGCCGCGCTCTATGCGCAGGGACGGCGCACGCTCCGTATCAGCCGCGACGATGGCGGTCCGCGCGGCGCCTTCTGCTTCATGGGCGTCTGCCAGGAATGCGTCGTTGCGATCGACGGCCGGCTGACGGAAGCCTGCCGCACGCCGGTGCATGAGGGTCTGGTCGTGGAGAGCGTGCGGTGAGCGACTACGATCTCATCGTGCTCGGCGCCGGCCCCGCCGGGGCTGCCGCGGCGATCAAGGCTCGCAGCCTCGGCCTCCGCGTCGCCGTGATCGACGAGGCACCGGCTGCCGGCGGCCAGGTCTACCGCGCGCCCTCCCTTGCGCTGACGGCAACGGAGCCCGATGCCGACCGGGCGAAGGGCGGCGAATTGCGGGAGAAGCTCGCCGCCAGCGGCGCCGTTCTCTACGCCAGCCACCGCGTCTGGTCGCTGACTCCGGGCTTCTCCGTCATCGCGATCGGTCCCGACGGTCCGCTGACGCTCGAAGCGCCCAATCTCATCGTCGCCGCCGGTGCTATCGAGCGGCACATCCCCGTTTCCGGCTGGACCTTGCCCGGCGTGATCGGGCTCGCCGGCGCGACCATCCTGCTCAAGGCCCATGGCGTGCTACCGGGACGCCGCGTCGTCGTCGCGGGTTCTGGCCCCCTGCTCCTGCTCGTCGCCAGCAAGATCGTCGCGGCTGGCGGCGAGGTCGCAGCCGTGGTTGATGCAGCGCCACGTACCGGCTGGCTCGCCAGGGCCGGCGCGATGCTGGCGCGGCCCGATCTGATAGCCAAGGGTGCGGGCTGGCTGCTCGCGCTGCTGAAGGCGCGGGTTCCGATCCATTCGGGGGCGGCGATCCGCGCCATTCACGGCACTGTTGGAGTCGAAGCCGTCACAATCGGCCCGGTCGATCGGGATTGGCGACCGGTTGATGGTGCAAAGCACACGATCGCTACCGATTCCGTCTGCCTCGGCTTCGGCCTGCTGCCCTCCACCGAGGTCACACGGTTGCTCGGCGCCGGGCATCGCTACGAGCCGGAGCTGGGCGGCTGGATACCCACCGTGGACGCCTCGCTGCAGACCTCCGTGCCCGGCTTGTTCGTCGCTGGCGATGGCGCTGGCGTGCGCGGGGCCGATGCCGCCCCGCTCTCCGGTGAGCTTGCGGCGCTCGGCGTTAACAGCCGGCTCGGGCGTGGCGGCGATCTCGCCAGCCAGGCTGCGAAGATCGAAGCTGCCTGGCACAGATCGAGCCGCTTCGGCGCGGCGATGTCGGCGCTCGCCATGCCGCCACCCGGCGCCGCCGCGATGATCGCTGCCGAGACGACCGTCTGCCGCTGCGAGGGCCTGACCCGCACCACCCTCGACATGGCGATCGCGGCCGGCACCAGGACACTCGCCGATCTCAAGGCGACGACGCGCTGCGGTATGGGCCCCTGCGGCGGTCGCGTCTGTGGCGAGGCGGCGGCGATGCTGATCGCGGCCGCGACCGGCTGGAATCGCGAGACGATCGGCCAGCCGAGCGCGCGCCCTCCGTTGCGCCCGGTGCCGCTCGCGGCGATCACCGGCGCCTTCGACTATGACGACCTGCCCATTCCCGCCCCGGCCCCGCTATGAGCGCGCTCTACGATCTCGCCGTCATCGGCGGCGGCATCTTGGGCAGCGCCGCCGCCTGCCGCGCCGCGGAAGGCGGCATGCGCACGGTCGTCGTCGAGCAGCAGACGCTCGGCAGCGGCGCCTCAGGCGTCAATGCCGGCACGCTCTCGCTGCAGATCAAGCGCGTCAAGCTGATGCCCTATGCGATCAAGGGCCATGAACTCTGGGAGCGGGCCGGCGAGCGCGTCGGCTTCCACAAGACCGGCGGCATCACCCTCGCCTTCAACCAGCGCGAGGCCGAGCTCCTGCACGAGCGCATGGCGCTGAAGCGCGAGGCCGGCGCGCCGATCGAGCTGATCACGCCGGCGCGTGTCGCCGAGCTCGAGCCCAATCTGTCGCGCAAGGTCGTCGCTGCGAGTTGGTGCGCCGAGGATGGCTACGCCAATGCCAGCCTGTCCGGCGCCTACTACCGCACTCTGCTCGACGCCACCGGCGTCGAGATCCGCGAGCGCACACCGGTCACCGCGATCGACCGCAGCGGCGGCGCTTTCGAACTTGCGACGCCGGCCGGCACCATTCGGGCGACGCGGCTGCTGCTCGCCTGTGGCGCCTGGCTGAAGAGCGCCGGCGCGCTGCTCGGGCTCGACCTGCCCGTCCGTGCCCGCGTCAACACCGTCTCGGTCACCGAGCGTGGCCCGGCGCTGGTGGACACTGTGATCGGCCACGCGACCGGCCTGCTCACCCTGAAGCAGAAGCCGAACGGCAGCGTCCTGATCGGCGGCGGCTGGCAGGGCACCGGCTCGCCGGATCAGGGCCGTGGCTCGGTCGATCCGGCGACGCTGTTGCCGAACCTGCAGCTCGCCATGTTCGCCGTGCCGGGGCTCGACCGCTTCCGCGTCGTGCGCTCCTGGACCGGCTTCGAAGCCAATGTGCCGGATTTCTATCCCCTCGCCGGCGCGGCGCCGGGCATCGACAATGCTTTTCTGCTCGGCTGCGTCCGCGGCGGCTATACCATCGGCCCCTATATCGGCGCGCTGATGGGCGACCTCATCCTCGGCCGCGAACCGGAGCTGCCGCTTTTCGATCCCGGCCGCTTCGCGACCGAGGCCTCGGCGGCGGCCTGATCCTCACGCTACGTTGATTAAACAAAGTTTTGTATATAAACAAAATCGAACCAAGGAGGACGGCATGCCGGAGGAATCGTCGATCGAGGTCGCGCGATGAGCGCTGCGCCCGTCACCACCAACCGGCTCGCACCGCTCGCCGAGGACACGGTCGGTCCGTACTATCCCTATTCCTTCATCGACGGAGACCGCAGCGACCTGACGCGCCTGCATTACGGGCTGAGTGTCGGGCCGCAGGGGCAGCAGATCATACTGCGCGGGCGCCTGCTCGACAGCGACGGCGCCATCGTCGACGACGCGCTGGTCGAGTTCTGGCAGGCTAACGCCGCCGGCATCCCGCGCACGCCGGACAATGACGGCCATCCCCTGCTCGACCCGTTCTTCGACGGCTTCGGCCGGCTGATCACCACGACCGAGCCTTTTGCCTTCCGGACGATCAAGCCGGGCGCGCTTCCTGCCGCGGGCGGCATGGCGGCCCGCGCCCCGCACATCACCGTGACGATGTTCTCCGACGGGATCACCCGGCTGGTCACGCAGATCTTCTTCGACGACGAGCCGGAGGCGAATGCGCAGGACCCGCTGCTCGCGAGTCTGCCGGTCGAGTTGCGCGAGCGCCTGGTCGCCAGGCGGGTCGAGGCCTCTGCGGACGGCCCTGCCGTCTACGAGATCGCGATCGTGATGCGCGGCCCGGGCGAGACGCCCTTCTTCGACGACCTTTCGAGCTGAGCGGAGGCGAAGCGATGTCCCGGATCATCGACCGCGGTCGCCTGATGCTGCCGGGCCCCACCGACGGGGCGGCAGAACGGCGCGTGCCGAGCAAGCGTCTGCATCTCATCCCGGAAGCGGCCCGGCGCAGCTTCGTGCCCTGGGTCACCGACCTGCCCGGGCTCAAGCTCGGCGAAAACGACCTGACCCGGATCGCGCCCAGCCGGCCGCAAGCCGAAGGCGAGGTCATCGAGATTTCCGGCCATGTCCTCGACGAGTTCGGCCGCCCGGTCCGCAACACCCTGGTTGAAATCTGGAACGCCAACAAATGGGGCCGCTACACCCATGTGAAGGACCCGGTGCGCGAGCGGCTCGACCCGAACTTTCTCGGCTTCGGCCGGACCATGACCGACGAGGCCGGGCGCTATCGCTTCCGCACCATTATGCCGGGCTCTTATCTGGCGCGGCCGGATATCGACCGCTGGCGCCCCGCCCATGTCCATGTCTCGATTCGCGGCGGCTCGGCACGGCTGATCGCCCAGATGTATTTCGCGGGCGATCCGCATCTTGCCCGCGACCCGATGTTCATCCTGCTCGGCGAAGCCCAGCCGCGCCATTTCGGCAACCTGGCAGGGCAAGGTCCGAACGGCGAAGCGCTCTATCGCTGGGACATCGTCATCGGCGGGCGCAACACCGCTTATTTCGAGAGCTGAGGCGGGCGAGCTACGCTGCCGCCTTGCGCCGCTCGGTGACGGTGAGCGCAAGGCCGCCGAGCACGAGCAGGACGCCGAGGACGAAGAACAGCCCGAGCTCGTCGCCGAACATGGCGGCCGCGGCGGCGACACCGACGACCGGCTGCAGATACTGGATGCCGGCGGCGATGCGCGCCGGCACCGTGCGCAGCAGATGCAGCCAGAGGAACAGGCCCGCCACCGTTACCACGAGGCCGAGATAGACCGCCGTGGCGAGGCCCGTAGCCGTCACCTGGAACGGCACATGCGCCATCTCCCAGGCCGTCCAGGGCAGGAGCGCAAGGAAGCCGAAGACGGTGCTCCAGGCCGCGACAGTCGCAGTGCCGTATTGCTCGGTCAGCTCGACGCTCCAGACATAGTAGAAGGCGATGGTCACGGCTGAGAGCAGAACCAGCGCCGCGCCGGCAAGCGTGGTCTGCGATGTCGCGATGGCCGCATCGCCGCGCCCGGAGGCGACCAGGGCGATGCCGGCGAAGGCGGCCAGCAGCCCCAGCGCCTGGAGACTCGATACCGATTGCCGCAAGCGCGCGGCGGCGAAGACGACGACGAAGATCGGGATGGTCGCGGAGATGATGGTCGCGACCGAGGCCGAGGTGCCGACGACACCAAAAGTCTGCGCCACCTGGCCGATGCCGATGCCGAGGACGCCGAGCGCCGCGACGCGGGGCAGCGCGCGGCGCGGCAGGCGCTGCTTGCCGATGACGAGCAGGAACATCAGCGGCAAGGCGATCCCGAAACGCAAGGCGGTCAGCGTCAACGGCGGCAATGTGAGCAGGCCGAGTTTGGTGATCGGAATCGAGACGCCCCACATCAGCGCGAGCAGCAGCATCGCCGCGAAGCTGCCGACCGAGGGGCTGTAGCGAGTGGCCAGTGCCGTTTGGCTCATGGGCGTGTCTGCGTGTTGGAGGCGTCGCGGCGACATATGAGATCGTTGCAGCCTGTAGGTCTTCCACCGGCTTCCGACAAACCATTTGTCGTCACATCATGAGTGAGCCAAACTCACACGTCATGTCACCGCTCGACCGCCTTCCGCCCCTACAGACGCTCCGCGCCTTCGAGGCGGCCGGGCGGCTGTCGAGCATGACGCTGGCGGCGGAGGAACTGAACGTCACCCATGGCGCGGTGAGCCGCCACATCAAGACGCTGGAAGCGCATCTCGGCCTCGCCCTGTTCGAGCGCCTGACCCGGCGGATCGTGCTGACCGAGGCGGGCGCCGAATTCCTCCCTGTCGTGACCCGGAATCTCACGGAGCTGACCAGGGAAGCCGAACGCCTGCGCAGCCTGAACGCCGCGACGCGCCTGACGCTCAGCACCAGCGTGTCGCTGGCCAGCAAATGGCTGGCGCCACGCCTGCACCGGCTGATGCTCCGTCTCCCGGACTACGACGTCCATCTCGACGTCACCGACATCAATGTCGATCTGGCCGATGGGCGTATCGACGCCGCCGTGCGCTACGGCACCGGGCACTATCCCAACGCGGTCGCGGAACGGATCCTCGACGAGACCGTCACGCCCATGTGCAGCCCTTCCTACTGGAGCAGGACCGGCGCCTGGTCGTCACCGACGGAACTCGCGCGCTGCACTCTGCTGCATGAGGACCGCATGCTGGCGAACTGGGAACAGTGGTTCGCGCTGGCAGGCCTGGCCAAGCTGCGCAGTCGCGGCCCCGCCTATAGCCATGGCAGCCTCGCGATCGAAGCCGCCCTGCGCGGCGAAGGCGTCGTGCTGGGCCGCAGCGTGCTCGTGGCTGAGGACCTCGCCGCCGGACGCCTCGTCGCGCCCTTCCCTGAGCTGAAGCTCAAGGCCGAGCGCGGCTACGATCTGGTCTATCGCCCCGGGACCCAAGATCATCCGAAGGTGCGCGCGGTGCGAGACTGGCTCGCCGACGAGATCCGGCTTTTCCTGAGCAGCACGGGATAAACGAACCGACCGCCGCCCAAGGAAAGCCATCCCCTCGGGCAAACCATCTCACTCGTAGCGGGCTTCCGACCGCCGATCGATCGCCAGCGCCGCCAGCGTGCAGATTGCGCCCGAAAGCAGGTAGATGCCGACCCAGGCGAGACCGAAGGTGCTCGACACCGTCAGCGCGACCAGCGGCGCAAAGCCCGCGCCGAGCAGCCAGGCGAAATCGGAGGTGAGCGCCGCGCCGGTATAGCGATATTGCGGGCCGAAGCTGCTCGCGACTGCGCCGGCAGTCTGGCCATAGGCCAGGCCGAGCAGGCCGAAGCCGATGATCACATAGATCGTCTGCCCGGCGAGGCTGTCGCCGAAGAGCAGCGGGGCAACGACGCTCGACAGGCTGAACAGGCCGATCATCGCGCCGGAGAGCAGCAGCGTGTTGCGGCGCCCGATCTGGTCGGCGATCAGGCCGGAGGTGACGATCGCGCCGGCGCCGACCACGCCGCCGGCCGCCTGCACCAGCAGGAACTCCGAGACCGAGCGGTCAGTGAAGAGGTTGATCCAGCTGACCGGGAAGATAGTGACGAGGTGGAAGAGCGCGAAGCTTGCCAGCGGCACGAAGGCGCCGAGGACGAGTGTGCGGCCATGGACGCGGATGAGCTCGGACACCGGTACCGGCACGAGTTCGCGCGTTTCCATCAGCTGGGCGAATTCATGGGTCGCAACCATGCGCAGGCGCGCGAACAGCGCCACGACGTTGATCGTCAGCGCGACGAAGAAGGGATAGCGCCAGCCCCAGCCGAGGAAATCCTCCTTCCCGAGCGCGCCTTCGAAATAGGCGAAGAGCCCGGCGGCAAGGATGAAGCCGAAAGGGGCGCCCAGTTGCGGCAGCATGGCATACCAGCCGCGCCGGTTGGCGGGCGCGTTGAGGGCGAGCAGCGAGGACAGCCCGTCCCAGGCGCCGCCGAGCGCGATACCCTGCAAAAGGCGGAAGGCCGTGAGGATGACGCAGGACCAGATCCCGATCGTCTGGTAGCCCGGCAGGAAGGCGACGGCCGCCGTCGAGCCGCCGAGCAGGAAGAGCGCGACGGTAAGCTTGGTCGCGCGGCCGTAGTGGCGGTCGATCGCGAAGAACAGCACCGAGCCGAGCGGGCGCGTCACGAAGGCCAGCGCGAAGATGCCGAAGCTGTAGAGCGTGCCGGTGAGTCGATCGACGAAGGGGAAGACCAGCTCGGGAAAGACCAGCACGCAGCCGAGGCCGAAGACGAAGAAGTCGAAATATTCCGAAGTCCGCCCGATGATGACGCCGAGCGCGATATCGGCGGGGCTGACATGGTCCCGCCCGTGATCTTCCGCCAGATGGCCTGATGACTGGACCGTCGCGTCAGCGCTCATGGCCGCGGATTCCTAAGCTGGCGGGCGCCCGGAGAGTCCGGACTTGCCCGCACCTCTGACAAATGGATACGGTGGATCAAAGCAACCCGTCAAACTGCCTCGCTGGGACAGATTGTCCGATGTGCGGCTTGAAAGAATGGACCTAGAGAACCGCTATTCCTGATCGGGGAGGCTTCGACTCTCTTGCGGATCTTTCGCGTCATAGCGGTTCTGCCGCTCATTGCCCTTCTCGGCGGCTGCCAGTGGGTGCTGCTCTCGCCGTCCGGCGACATCGCACTGCAGCAGCGAAACCTCCTGTTCGCTTCGACAGCATTGATGCTGCTGATCATCATCCCGGTGATGGCGCTGACGATCTTCTTCGCCTGGCGTTACCGTGCCTCGGCCAAGGCTGACTACGATCCGGACTGGAACCATTCGCTGCCGCTCGAGGTGGTGATCTGGTCGGTGCCGCTGCTGATCATCGTCGTCATCGGCGCGATGACCTGGATGGGCACGCATCTGCTTGATCCCTACCGGCCGCTCAACCGCATCGCCCCCGGCAAGCCGATCGTCGAGGCGCGCGCCGGCAGCAGCGGGATCAGGAAGCAGCCGCTGGTGATCCAGGTCGTGGCGCTCGACTGGAAGTGGCTGTTCCTTTACCCGGCGCAGGGCATCGCCTCGCTCAATGAGGTGGTGGCGCCGGTCGACCAGCCGATCGAGTTCCGCATCACCTCCTCCGCGGTGATGAACTCGCTCTTCATCCCCGCCCTCGCCGGCCAGATCTACGCCATGCCGGGCATGCAGACGAAGCTCAACGCGGTGATCAACCATCCCGGCGAATTCGAGGGGTTCTCGGCCAATTACAGCGGCGCAGGCTTCTCCGACATGCGCTTCCGCTTCCGCGGCGTCACCGACGCAGCCTTCGGCGAATGGGTCCAGGGCGCGATCCGCAGCGGCAGCACGCTCGGGCGCGACGAATATCTCGTGCTGGAGCGGCCGAGCGAGCGCGAGGCGGTCCGCTATTTCCGCGACATCCCGTCCGATCTGTTCAGCGCCATCCTCAACATGTGCGTCGACCGCGCCAAGATGTGCACGCGCGACATGATGGCGATGGACGCCAAGGGGGGTGGCGGCAAGGAGGGTATTCATACCGTCGCAGCGCTCGAATACGACAAGAGCGTGCGCCGCGGCGGGCAGCCGCTGCCGCCGCGCCCGTTCGTGATGGCGATCTGCACGCCGACCGATGTCTACGGCGCCGCGGGCGTGACCGCCCGCGCCGTCAACTGAGCCGCGAGACGAGGCGAACATGACCTCCTATCCCGACTGGTGGAAGTTCCTCTTCGGACGCCTCACCCTCGAATCGTTCCCCTATCACGAGCCGATCCTGGTCGTGACCTTCGCCGTCGTCCTGCTCGGCGGGCTGGCGCTGGTGGCGCTGATCACGAAATACAAGCTCTGGGGCTATCTCTGGCACGACTGGTTCACCAGCGTGGACCACAAGAAGATCGGGATCATGTACATGATCCTCGGCGTCATCATGCTGCTGCGCGGCTTTGCCGACGCGCTGATGATGCGCGGCCAGCAGGCAATCGCCTTCGCCGGCAATGAGGGCTACCTGCCGCCGCACCATTACGACCAGATCTTCACCGCCCATGGCGTGATCATGATCTTCTTCGTGGCGATGCCCTTCGTCACCGGCCTGATGAATTATGTCGTGCCGCTGCAGATCGGCGCGCGTGACGTCGCCTTCCCCTTCCTCAACAATTTCAGCTTCTGGATGACCGTCGGCGGCGCCGTGCTGATCATGGCCTCGCTCTTCATCGGCGAGTTCGCCAAGGTCGGCTGGCTCGCCTATCCGCCGCTATCGGGGGCCGCCTACTCGCCCGGGGTAGGCATGGACTACTATCTCTGGGGCCTGCAGATCGCAGGCATCGGCACGACCTTGTCCGGCGTCAACCTGATCGCGACCATCGTCAAGATGCGCGCGCCCGGCATGGACATGATGAAGATGCCGGTCTTCACCTGGACGTCGCTGTGCACCAACGTGCTGATCGTCGCGACTTTCCCGATCCTGGCGGCGACGCTCGCGCTGCTGACGCTCGACCGCTATGTCGGCACCAACTTCTTCACGAACGATCTCGGCGGCAACCCGATGATGTACGTGAACCTGATCTGGATCTGGGGCCACCCGGAGGTCTACATCCTGATCCTGCCGATTTTCGGCGTCTATTCCGAGGTCGCCTCGACCTTCTGCGGCAAGCGCCTCTTCGGCTACGCCTCGATGGTCTATGCGACCGTGGTCATCACCATCCTGTCCTACCTGGTCTGGCTGCATCACTTCTTCACGATGGGCTCGGGCGCCAGCGTGAACTCCTTCTTCGGCATCACGACGATGATCATCTCGATCCCGACCGGGGCGAAGATCTTCAACTGGCTGTTCACGATGTATCGCGGCCGCATCCGCTTCGAACTGCCGATGATGTGGCTGCTTGCCTTCATGATCACCTTCGTCATCGGCGGCATGACCGGCGTCATGCTCGCGGTGCCGCCGGCCGATTTCGTGCTGCACAACAGCCTGTTCCTGATCGCCCATTTCCACAACGTCATCATCGGCGGCGTGGTCTTCGGCGTCTTCGCCGGCATCGCCTACTGGTTCCCCAAGGCCTTCGGCTTCAAGCTCGACCGGTTCTGGGGCGTCCTCTCCTTCTGGTTCTGGGTGATCGGCTTCTACGTCGCCTTCATGCCGCTCTACATCCTCGGCCTGATGGGCGTGACGCGCAGGCTCAGCCGCTTCGAGGACCCCTCGCTGCAGATCTGGTTCGTGATCGCGGCGTTCGGCGCAGTGCTGATCGCCCTCGGCATCGCCTGCTTCCTGATCCAGATCGGCGTCAGCATCCTGCGCCGCGAGCAATTGCGCGACACGACCGGCGACCCCTGGGACGGGCGCACGCTGGAATGGTCGACCTCATCGCCGCCGCCGGCCTACAACTTCGCCTTCACGCCGATCGTGCATGACCTCGACGCTTACGCCGACATGAAGAAGCGCGGCTATCAGCGCCCGCTCGGCGGCTTCCGGCCAATCCACATGCCCAGGAACACCGGGGCTGGCGTGATCATCGCAGGCCTCGCGACGATCTGCGGCTTCGCGCTGATCTGGTACATCTGGTGGCTGGCGGCGCTCTCCTTCGTCGGCGTGCTGGCCGCCGTGATCATCCACACCTTCAACTACGATCGCGACTTCCACATTCCGGCCGACGAGGTCGTGCAGGCAGAAGATGCGCGCACTCAGCTTCTGGGTCAGGCCTGAGGGGCGGATGATGGCTCGAGCGACAGCACAGACCGCAGGCACCGCCCCGGCATTCTACGTCACCGAGGAAGAGCACGCCCACCCCGGCGGCTCGACCATGCTCGGCTTCTGGCTCTATCTGATGAGCGACTGCCTGGTCTTCGCAGTCCTCTTCGCGACCTATGGCGTGCTTGGGCGCAATTATGCGGCCGGCCCCTCCGGCGCCGACCTGTTCGACCTGAAGCTGGTGGCGGTCAACACCGCCATGCTGCTGTTCTCCTCGATCACCTATGGCTTTGCCATGCTGGCGATGGACAAGGGACGCCAGGCGGCGATGCAGGGCTGGCTCGTGGTCACCGCCCTGTTCGGCCTCGCCTTCCTCGGCATCGAGCTCTACGAATTCGCCCACCTGATCCATGAGGGCGCGACGCCGATGCGCAGCGCCTTCCTGTCCTCCTTCTTCACCCTGGTCGGCACGCACGGGCTGCATGTCACCTTCGGCCTGATCTGGCTCGCCGTGCTGATGACGCAGGTGTCGAAGCATGGGCTGATCGAGGCCAACCGGCGCCGGCTGATGTGCCTGTCGATGTTCTGGCACTTCCTCGACGTCGTCTGGATCGGCGTCTTCACCTTCGTCTACCTGATGGGCGTGCTGAAATGAGCCAGAACCACGCCGAGGCCCATGGCCACGACCACCATGACGGGCACGATTCCAACGGCGCCTCTCATGGCAGCCTGCGCGGCTATGTCACCGGCTTCCTGCTCTCCGTCGTCCTGACCGCGATCCCGTTCTGGCTCGTCATGAACGACGTGCTGGCGAACGCGACCCTGACGGCGATCGTGATCATGCTCTTCGCCGCCGTGCAGATCGTCGTCCATATGGTCTACTTCCTGCACATGAACGGCCGCTCGGAGGGCGGCTGGACCATGCTGGCGCTGATCTTCACGATCATCATCGTGGCGATCGCCCTCGCCGGCTCGCTCTGGGTGATGTTCCACCTCAACGCCAACATGATGCCCGATCCGCACAGGATGTGAGCCGGGCCGTGTCGCCTGACGCGGTCGAACGGCGCAGCGGCGCCGCGCGGGCCATCTTCATCGCCGGCCTCTGTCTGACGGCGCTGGTCTGCGCCGGTCTCGGCGTCTGGCAGGTCCAGCGGCTGAGCTGGAAGCTCGACCTTATCGCCCGTGTCGAGGCGCGCCTGAAGGCGCCGCCCGTCGCAGCGCCGGGGCCGGCTGAATGGAACGGCATCACGGCTGCGGCGGATGAATATCGCCGCGTCACCCTGCAGGGCCGCTATCTCGATGCGCCGGAGACCCTGGCCATGGCGGTGACCGAGCGCGGGCCCGGCTTCTGGGTGCTGGCGCCGTTCCGGGCCGATGCCGGCTTCACCGTCCTCGTCAATCGCGGCTTCGTGCCGAAGGAACAACGCGCGCCGGAAGACCGGCGCAAGATCCCGGGCAGCGAGGCGAAGCTGGTCGGGTTGCTCAGGCCGAGCGAGCCGGGCGGCGGCTTCCTGCGCAGCAACGATCCCGTCGCCGGCCGCTGGTATTCGCGCGATGTCACGGCGATCGCGCAGGCGCGGCAGCTCGGCGCGGTCGCGCCCTACTTCATCGATGCCGACGCCGCCACCGAGCCGGGCCCGCTACCGCAGGGCGGCATGACCCAGGTCGCCTTCCGCAACACCCATCTGGTCTACGCGCTGACCTGGTTCTGCCTCGCGCTGATGAGCGCTGGAGCCGTGGCCTACCTGGTCGGAGCCAGGCCGAAGGAACTTCAAGCAGACTGACGAGCAGCCGAACAAACACGTATGATAGTGCGCGAAGAGCGCTGTCTTGGCCAAATCCACCCGCCCATGCCAGAGATGCGCAACGCCGCAGCATGCGGGAACAGGACGATGCGCCACGTGACCAGCCTGATCGACCGCATGCGGCACGAAGCGCCCGAGATGAACCGGGCCGAGCGCAGCGTCGCCGAGATCATCCTGGCCGATATCGACGGCGCGACGAGGATCAGCACCAAGGACCTTTCCACGCAGGCGCAGGTCAGCGAACCGACCGTGGTGCGCTTCGCCCGTCGCATGGGTTGCGACGGCTTCACCGATTTCAAGATCCGCCTGGCGCAGGAATTTGCGATCGGCCGGATGTATCTCGCGGCCGAGCGCCAGCAGCCGGCCGACACCGGCAACGAGGTCGCCGAGCACGTCTACAACGCCACCATCCAGGCGCTGGCGATGGCTTTCAGCCAGCATGATCCGAAAGCGATCGAAGCGGCCGTCGACCGGCTAGACAAGGCGCGCCGGGTGTTCTGCTTCGGCGTCGGCGGCAGCTCGGCCAATGTCGCCGCCGAGGCTGAGAACCGGCTGTTCCGTCTCGATGTCGCGGCATCTTCGACGGCCGACCCCTATCAGCAGCGTGTCATGGCCGCGACCTGCGGTCCCGAGGATGCGCTGCTGATCTTCTCCGTCACTGGCAAGCCGCGCTCGCTGCTCGACAGCGCCGAGATCGCCCGCAGCCAGGGCGCCGGGGTCATCGCCGTCACCCATCCGCCGAGCCCGCTCGCCGAGCTCGCCAGCGTGCTGGTACCGCTGGAGGCCTTCGACGAGGAGAAGTTCTTCTACATGCCCAATCGCGGCCGCTACGGGCAGCTCTTCCTGCTCGACTGCATGGCGACGCTATTGGGCGCCCGCCGCATGAAGATCGTCTCGAAGAAGCTCTGGCGGGCGCGGGCCACCTTGATCGCGCTGCATGGCAGCACAGAGGGTCAGCCGATCGGCGATTGAACGACCAAAATAGTAATTTTGCTACATCTTGTCACACGCAGGCGGAAAGCGGCGAGCGCCGCCACTTCTCGTTGCTCGAGCTGCGCAGAATTTTTAGATAAATCAGCCAGACAAAGACATTTCGGCGGAACGATCGCTGCTTGAGCCGCGAACCTGGCTATCACGTCGAATTATGCCTAAGGGGCGAAAGGAGGGAAATTTTATATCGCAGCCACGGCTTTGATTGACAATAAATGTAATTTAACTACATATCTGCGTCGCGCCCTGCGCTAACGACCAGAAGACGAGCCGAGCCAATGCACCCAGCCGACGGGACGATCGTTTCCTTCCAGTTCGACGAGGTCGTGGTTCCCGCCCTTCCCGGCGTGATCAACTCCGACAGCCTGGCCAAGCCCCTGCACATGCTGCCGGTCGGCGGCAAGGCGAGCTGGAGCGTGCAGTTCGACGAACTGCCCAAGCTCATCGTCCGGATGACGCTGAAGAACGGCGTCGTCGGCATCGGCGAGTTCTACCGCGACCACGAATGGCCGCGCATCGAGGCGATCTGCGCCAATCTGATCGGCCAGTCGGTCTTCGACCTGCCGCTGCAGGACCTGCCGCTGCCGCTCTGCCGCGAATATGACGGCTTCGAATGCGTGATCTGGGACGCCTATGCCAAGACGCTCGGCGTGCCGATGCACCGGCTGCTCGGCGGCGCCATCCGCGACCGCGTCAATGTCAGCGCCTGGTCGAGCCACCGCACGCAGGACGAGGTCGGCCCCTGGGTGAAGCGCTATTTCGAGCAGGGCTACAAGGTCATCAAGTTCAAATGCGACCTCGAGGACGATGTCGCCGGCTGGTGCGCCCGCATCAAGGAATACGCGCCCGGGATGAAGGTGATCTTCGATCCCAACCAGCGCTGGGAGAACTCCGGCAATGCCCGCCCGATCATCCGGGAGCTGGAGAAGGTCGGCAACGTCCTCCTGCTGGAAGACCCGCTGCCGCGCTGGATGCTGCAGGACTTTGCGGAGCTGCGCCGTTTCTCCTCGATCCCGATCGTGCTGCACGTCTCCTTGCCTTACGTCTATCAGGGCCAGCGCCCGCATGACGCGATCAACGCCATCGCCCATGGCGCGGTCGACGGCTTCAACTTCAATTGCGGCCTCGCCAAGTTCCAGACGCTCGACCACATCGCCTCGACCGCCGGCGTCTATTGCTGGCACGGCTCGGAGGTCGATCTCGGCATCCTGGAGGCGATGTATGTGCATCAGGCCGCAGCGGCGAAGAGCTGCGTCTGGCCGAGCGACATCTTCGGCCGGATGATCCGCAGCCACGATCTGCTCGTGAAGCCGCTGACCTTCGAGCCGCCGCATGTGCGCATCCCCGACGAGGGGCCGGGCCTCGGCATCACCCTCGACGAAGCCGCAATCGCCCGCTTCCGCGTCGGCGGCCGCACGATCTCCTGAAGAGCGAGCTCAGATCCATGCGTTGGGAAACCCTGACGACCAACGAGGTCGCCGCGCTCGATCGCGACATCCCGGTCGTGCTGAACGTCGCCGCGATCGAGCAGCACGGCCCGCATCTGCCGCTGGAGACCGATGCCGTCATCGGCGATCATTTCCTGCAGGCGCTGGAGCAGAAGCTCGGCGAGCAGGTGCTGATCCTGCCACAGGTGAAGGTCTGCTGCTCCGAGCACCACATGGATTTCGCCGGCACGCTCAGTGTCCGCCACGAGACCTTCCTGGCCTATGTCGGGGACATCCTCGAAAGCGTCGTCCGCCACGGCTTCCGCAACATCGTGGTCTTCAACAGTCATGGCGGCAACCAGGCGATCGGCCAGGTGCTACTGGAGACGTTCGGCACGAAGCACCGCGACTGCCGCGTCGCTTTCCTGACCTGGTGGCGGCTCGCCGCCAAGGAACTCGGCGCGATCCGGCAAAGCGCCTTCGCCGGCGTCAATCACGCCTGCGAATTCGAGACCTCGTTGATGCTGCTCGGCGCACCGGCGAGCGTCCGCACCGCTCTGGTCTCCGGCATGAGCTATGTCGAGACCCATGACTGGGCCAATGCCGACATGATCCTGCCGGCCCGCGGCGCCCTCTTCCGCTCGATGCACGAGATGTCCGGCGGCACCGGGGTCGTCGGCGATCCCTCGCTCGCCACCCGCGAGAAGGGGCAGGCCATCACCGCCGCCGTGGTCGAGCAACTGGCCCATGTCGTGGAGACGATCAGCCGACGCTGACAAACCACGCGAAATTTTCCGAAGACCAACAGCCAAGAAAACTGGGAGGACTTGAGATGTTGCAGAAACTGGCCCGAATTGGCGCAGCGGCGCTCGCCGTTGCGCTAGGCGCTGGAGCGCCGGCTTTCGCCCAGCAGAAGGGCGGCGCGATCAATGTCGCCACCATCGGCGAGCCCAACACGCTCGACCCGATGGTCGCCGCCGGCGACCTGCTCGGCATGATCACCCAGCACTTCTACGAGACGCTCTACACCTTCGACAAGAACTGGGCGCTGACCCCGCTCCTGGCCGAGACGCTTCCGCAGATCAGCGATGGCGGCAAGGTCTACACCATCCCGCTGCGCCAGGGCGTCACCTTCCATAACGGCAAGGTGATGACCGCGCAGGACGTCGTCGCCTCGCTGAAGCGCTGGACCGAATTGGCCTCGCGCGGCAAGCTCGTCGCCGGCAACATCGCCGCGATCGAGGCCCCCGACGACAAGTCGGTCAAGATCACACTGAAGGCTCCGTTCGCGCCGCTGACCGCGCTGCTCGCCTTCAACAACTCGGCCGCGGTGATCATGCCGGCCGACAAGATGGAGAACCCGATCAAGGAGGTGATCGGCACCGGGCCCTACCAGCTCAAGGAGCGCAAGCCCGACCAGTACATCCAGCTGACCCGCTTCGACGGCTACAAGCAACGCCAGGGCGAACCCGACGGCTTCGGCGGCGCCCGCAAGCAGTATCTCGACGAGATCCGCTTCGTGCCGGTGCCGGACGCCAACACCCGCGTCGAGGGTGCGCTGGCCGGCCAGTTCGACTTCGCCGACCTGATCCCGGTCGAGGCCTATGACCGGCTGAAGGGCCAGGCCAAGACCGAGCCGGTGCTGATGCAGGGCTTCGGCTGGCCGATGTTCATCATGAACAACAAGCAGGGCATGATGACCTCCAAGGACATGCGCAAGGCTGTCCAGACGGCGCTCAACGCCGAGGACATGCTGGCCGCAGCCTTCGGGAAGCCCGAATTCTACAAGCTCGACGGCGCCATGTATCCGGAGGGCTATGCCTGGCGCAGCGATGCCGGCATCAAGGCCTATAACCAGGGCGACGCCGACAAGGCCAAGGCCCTGGCCAAGACCGCCAAATATGACGGCGCGCCGATCCGGATCCTGACCAGCCGGCAATACGAGTTCCACTACAAGATGGCGCAGGTCGCGGCCGAGTATCTGAAGGCGGCCGGCCTCAAGGTCGACCTGCAGGTCGTCGACTGGGCGACCCTGGTGCAGCGCCGGGCAGAACCCGCCCTGTGGGACATCTTCATCACCCACAGCCCGTTCCTGGCCGAGCCCGCCCTGATCGCGCCGCTGCCGGACAGCTATCCCGGCTGGTGGGCGAGCGAAGCCAAGAACAAGCTGCTCTCGGCCCTCAACGCCGAGTCGGACGAGAAGAAGCGCATCGCCATCTTCGCCGACCTGCAGAAGCTGATCTTCGACGAGGCGCCCTTCTACAAGGTCGGCGACTTCGCCGCCCTCAGCGCCAAGGCCCCGCGCCTTTCCGGCTACACGGCCTCGCCCTGGCCGTATTTCTGGAACGCCTCGCTCAAGCCCTGAGCGGCTGACGCGGCCGCCAGGCCGCTTGCGCAAGACCCGTGGCCGCGCCAGGCGCGCCGCCACGGGCAAGCGACGAACGCTTCAAGAAACACGAAAAGGGGGGCAGGCGATGACGCGATATGTGATGCAGCGCATCCTCGGCATGCTGGCGGTGATGTTCACCGTCGTGACGATCGTCTTCGTCATCGTCCGTGTCGCACCGGGTGATCCGGCGGCCGTCATGCTCGGCCCCGACGCCACGGCCGCCGACATCGCCGGCCTGCGCAGCCGGCTCGGGCTCGATCAGTCGCTGCCGACGCAATACGTGCTGTTCCTCGGCCAGCTGCTG
Source organism: Allobosea sp. NPDC003192 (assembly GCF_050275675.1). Lineage (NCBI taxonomy): Bacteria > Pseudomonadati > Pseudomonadota > Alphaproteobacteria > Hyphomicrobiales > Alloboseaceae > Allobosea > Allobosea sp. NPDC003192. The sequence goes on along the minus strand of NZ_JBNNPK010000005.1, from coordinate 25,731 downwards.
CGCGGCGATCTCGGCCAGTCGATCTTCCTCAACATGCCCGTGCTCAGCGCCCTCGCCGAGCGGGCCGAGCCGACCTTCTTCCTGACCCTGTTCTCGATCCTGATCGCCAGCGCGATCGCGCTCCCGGTCGGCATCCTCTCGGCCTACAAGCGCGGCACGCTGTTCGACCAGGTCGCGACCACCTTCGCCATGTTCGCGGCGAGCATTCCGAGCTTCTGGCTCGGGCTGATCCTGATCCAGGTTTTCGCCGTGCGCTATGGCTGGATGCCGGCCTCCGGCTATGGCGGCCCCGACGCCTCCTTCCTCGAGCGGCTCAGGCATCTCGTCCTGCCGGCGCTGGCGCTCGGCATCGTCTCCTCGGCGCTGATCACCCGCTTCACCCGCGCCTCGATGCTCGACGTGCTCAACGACGACTATGTCCGCACCGCTCGCTCGAAGGGCATGGGCGAGTGGGGCGTCGTGATGAAGCACGCCTTCAAGAACGCGCTGATCCCGGTGCTGACCGTGGTCGGTCTGACCGCGGCACTGCTGATCTCCGGCGCGGTGGTGACGGAGACGGTGTTCAGCCTGCCCGGCATCGGCAACCTCGTCGTCTCCGCCGTGCTGCGCCGCGACTATCCGGTGATCCAGGGCGCGCTCCTCGTCATCGCCGCCCTCTACGTGCTGATCAATTTCCTGATCGACATGCTCTATCTCGCGATCGATCCAAGGGTGCGCTACTGATGGCCGCCTCCTCCGCTCCTGCCAGCCGCCCGCGGCTCGCCAGCCTGATCCTGCAGCGCAAGACGCTGCTGATCGGCCTTATCGTCCTCACAATCATCGCGCTGCTGGCGATTCTCGCCCCGCTGATCGCGCCCTACTCGCCAAGCCGGCTTTCGGTGGTCAACCGTCTGAAGCCGCCGAGCGAGCGCTGGTTCTTCGGTACCGACGAGTTCGGCCGCGACGTCTTCAGCCGCACCATCTATGCCGGCCAGCTCTCGCTGCTGGTCGGTGCTGCGGCGACCGTGCTCGCCGCGGTGCTCGGCATCACGCTCGGCCTCGTCGCCGGCTTCTTCCGCAAGCTCGACGGCGTCATCGCCCGCATCATCGATGCGATGATGGCCTTCCCCGACATCCTGCTGGCGATCTCGCTGGTGGCGGCGCTCGGCCCCTCGCTCGCCACCGTCATCGTCGCGCTCGGCATCGTCTACGCGCCGCGCCTCGCTCGCATCGTGCGCGCCTCGACGCTGATCATTCGCGAACTGCCCTATGTCGAGGCGGCGCGGGCTCTCGGCGTGCCGACCTGGCGGATCATGACCCGCCATGTCCTGCGCAACCTGGTCTCGCCGATCCTGGTCCAGGCCACCTTCATCTTCGCTTATGCGATGCTGGCCGAGGCGAGCCTGTCCTTCCTCGGCGTCGGCGTCAGCCCGGAGATCCCGACCTGGGGCACGATGATCGCCGGCGGGCGCCAGTATATCGGCCAGGCCGACTGGATGATGCTCTTCCCCGGCGCCGCGATCGTGCTGACCGTGTTCTCGCTGCAGCTCGTCGGCGACGGCCTACGCGACCTGCTCGATCCGCGCCTGCGAAAGGATCTGTGACGATGGCGACCCTGGAACAAGCCGCCGTCGCCGCGCCTCAGGTCGACGACGACATCCTGCTCAAGGTCGAGGACCTGCAGACCCACTTCCTGATCGGCTCCAGCGCGATCAAGTCGGTCGACGGCGTCAGCTTCTCGCTGCGCCGCGGCCAGACGCTGGCGGTGGTCGGCGAATCCGGCTCCGGCAAGTCGGTGACCAGCCTCACCATCATGCGGCTGCTCGCCCATCCCGGCCGGATCGTCGGCGGGCGCATCCTCTACCGCCAGCGCAGCGGCGAGACCGTCGACCTTGCGCAGGTCCCGGAGAAGCGGATGCGCGCCATCCGCGGCAGCGAGATCGCGATGATCTTCCAGGAGCCGATGACGAGCCTCAACCCGCTCTTCACCGTCGGCGACCAGATCATGGAGATGATTCTGCTGCACGAGAATATGTCGCGCAGCCAGGCGCGGGCGCGGGCCAAGCAGATGCTCGAGCTGGTCGAGATACCCGCGGCCGAGCGACGCTTGGCGCAATATCCGCACGAGATGTCCGGCGGCATGCGCCAGCGCGTGATGATCGCGCTCGCCCTCTCCTGCAATCCCTCGCTGCTGATCGCCGACGAGCCGACCACCGCGCTCGACGTCACCATCCAGGCGCAGATCCTTGACCTGCTCCGCCGGCTCCAGGCCGAGATCGGCATGAGCATCCTGTTCATCACCCATAATCTCGGCGTCGTCGCCGAGATCGCCCATGAGGTCGCGGTGATGTATGCGGGGCGCGTCGTCGAGCAGGGACCGGTTGTCGACCTGTTCGCGCGGCAGCGCCATCCCTATACGCGCGGCCTGCTCGCCTGCATTCCCGATGCCCGGCGCGATCGCATCCCCGGCCAGGGTCGGGCCTTGCTCAACGCCATCCCCGGCAATGTCCCGAGCCCGCTCGCTTTGCCGCCGGGCTGCTCATACGCGCCGCGCTGCCCGCTGGTCGAGGAGCGCTGCACCCAGGATGCGCCGCCGCTGATCGACGTCGCCGCCGCCCATCTCACCCGCTGCTGGAGGCATGACGCGCTGTGACCGCTGCAAGCCATATCCCGACGGAAGCGCCGCTGCTCTCCGTCCGCAATCTCCAGAAGGTCTTCTCGACCCGCGGCGGCGATGTCCGCGCCGTCTCGGATGTCTCCTTCGAGGTCCGCCGCGGGGCCATCGTCGGCATCGTCGGCGAATCCGGCTCGGGCAAGACCACGGTCGGCCGCTGCATATTGCGCCTGGTCGAGCCATCCGGTGGCGAGGCGGAGTTCGACGGCACCGATCTGTTCGGCCTGCCGGAAAAGGCACTGCGCGGCTATCGCCGCCGCCTGCAGATCATCTTCCAGGACCCGTATTCGAGCCTCAACCCGCGCATGCGCGTCGGCGAGATCATCGGCGAGGCGATCGACACCCATGGATTGGCCAAGGGCAAGGCCCGCGAGGCGCGCATCGCCGAGCTGCTCGGCCGGGTCGGGCTCAATCCCGACCATGCCAGGCGCTATCCGCACGAGTTCTCCGGCGGTCAGCGCCAGCGCATCGGCATCGCCCGGGCGCTCGCGGTCGAGCCGGAATTGATCATCGCCGACGAACCGGTCTCGGCACTCGACGTCTCCGTCCAGGCCCAGGTGCTCAACCTGATCCAGGAGCTGCAGCGCGAACTCGGCCTGACCATGGTCTTCATCAGCCATGACCTCTCGGTGGTCGAGTATCTCTGCGACGACATCGTCGTGCTCTATCTCGGCCGGATCATGGAGAAGGGCCCGGCGCAAGAGGTCTACGCCAATCCGCGCCATCCCTACACCAAGGTGCTGCTTTCGGCGGCGCCGGTGCCCGATCCCAGCGTCAAGCGCGAGCGCGTGATCCTCAAGGGCGACATCCCAAGTCCGCTGAATCCGCCTTCCGGCTGCGTCTTCCGCACGCGCTGCCCGCATGTCATCGACGCCTGCGCCAGCGCGATCCCCGAGATCGAGGAGGTCGGCTCCGGCCACAGCGTCGCCTGCATCCGCCAGAAGGAACTGGCCGGCGCGGCCTGAGTCAGGCCGCGCCCCGTGATCAGGCGAGTTCGCTCGCCCCTATCTCGTTGAGCAAGGCGATCCGGCCAGCCGGATCGGCAGCGCTTCCATTGGCGGCCTTGCCGAGGAAGTCGGTGAGCTGATCCAAAGCCCGGGCCGCAATCTCGGCGGAGAGCGGCTGACGGTCATAGGCCTCGACGAAGCGGCCCGCGAGATCGGCGAGCAGGCGCAGCAATGCGGCCTGTTCCGGCGCGTCGGCGCGCAAGGCCAGCGCCCGGTCCTGGAATTCGACATAGGTGCGCAGGCTGCCCTTCTGCTGCTGCAGCCAGTTCAAAAGCTCGTTCATCATCTCTCCGCGGGATTGCGATCATGACCGCGACGGGTCGGCGTGATGTCGCGCTCAGGGGCGCGACGGGGTCGGCGGCTTGGCGCGCGACGGCGCGGTCATCGCCTCGATGCGCAGCAGCTCGTCGAGTTCGGCGAGCGTGAGCAGCCCTTCCTCGAGCACGATCTCGGCGACCTTGCGCTTCTCGGCGAGGGCGCGCTTGGCGACGCGTGAGGAGGCCTCGTAGCCGATCGCCGGGCCGAGCGCCGTGACCAGCCCGATCGAATCCTCGACCAAAGCCCGGCAGCGCTCGCGGTCGGCCTCGATGCCGTTGACGCAGCGGGTCGTCAGCGTGGTCACCGCGGCGGTGAGATGGCGCAGCGAAGAGAGCAGGCAGTAGCCGATCGTCGGCTCGAAGGCGTTGAGCTGGAGCTGCCCGCCCTCGGCGCACATGGTGACGGTCAGGTCGTGGCCGATGACGAGATAGGCGACCTGGTTGACCACTTCGGGAATGACCGGGTTGACCTTGCCCGGCATGATCGATGAGCCGGCCTGGACGGCCGGCAGGCGGATCTCGCTGAAGCCGGCGCGCGGCCCGCTCGACAGCAGGCGCAGGTCGTTGCAGATCTTCGAGAGCTTGACGGCGACGCGCTTGAGCACGCCCGAGAACAGCACGAAGGCGCCCATATCAGAGGTCGCCTCGATCAGGTTGGTCGCCGGCACCAGCGGCAGGCGCGCCGATCGCGCGAGTTCCTCGATGGCGAGCGCCGCATAGCGCGCATCGGCGGTGATGCCGGTGCCGATCGCGGTCGCGCCGAGATTGATCTCGCGGAACAGGGCCGCGGCCTCGCGCAGACGCGAGACATCCTCCTTGATCGTCGCGAAGAAAGCGTCGAACTCCTGGCCGAGCGTCATCGGCACGGCGTCCTGGAGCTGGGTGCGGCCGATCTTGAGCACGTCGGCGAACTCGACCGCCTTGGCCTTGAAGGCGAAGGCGAGCTCGTCCAGCGCCGCGATCATCGGCTCGGTCGCGAAGATCACGGCGAGGCGCAGCGCCGTCGGATAGGCGTCGTTGGTCGACTGCGCCATGTTGACGTCGTCATTGGGGTGGAGCGCGGCGTAGTCGCCCTTCGGCCGCCCCATCAGCTCCAGCGCGACATTGGCCACGACCTCGTTGGCGTTCATGTTGGTCGAGGTCCCGGCGCCGCCCTGGACGGCGTCGACGACGAACTGCTCGTGGAACCGGTTGTCCCTAGCGATGAGATCGCAGGCGCGGTCGATCACCTCGGCCTTCGCCGCCGGCAGGTTGCCGAGGCGCCGGTTGGCACGGGCCGCAGCCTGCTTGACCAGCGCGAGCGAACGCACCAGCTCGGGGAAATGGCCGACCGGGACGCCGGTGATCGGGAAATTCTCGACCGCCCGCAAGGTGTGAATGCCCCAATAGGCGTCGGCGGGCACATCGGCCTCGCCGAGCAGATCATGCTCGCGGCGGGTCGAGACCTCGGCCAGCGCGATGGTCTGCGTCGTGGCGAGCTGGACGCTGTCCGGGCGGGGGGTGTCATCGGCCATGTCGGTATCCTCTCGATCTCGCGCCATCACCTGATCGTTCCGGCTTCAGGTCCTGGGAGCAAGGCTGGCGCGACCGCCATGCCGGGTCGACCAGGCCACGGGATCGGCCAGGAACCGCTCGATCTCGGCGCGATCCTCCGGGACGAGCCCGTTATCGGCACCGGCACGCAGGACATCGCCCCAGTTCGCCAGGGCGTGCAGTGTCAGGCCCGCTTCCTTGAGCCGGGCATCGGCGCCCGGGAAGGCATCGTGGTAGAAAATCGTCAGGACATGCTCGACCACAGCCCCCGCCGAGCGGAGGCCGCGAGCGAAGTTGAGCTTGCTGCCGCCATCGGTGGTCAGGTCGTCCATCAACAGGACGCGCAGGCCCTCGACCGGCCCGCCCTCGACCTGGGCGTTGCGGCCGATGCCGAGCGGGCGCTTGCGGACATAACGCAGTTTCAGCGCCAGCCGGTCGGCGAGCCAGGCCGCGAAGGGGATGCCGGCCGTCTCGGCGCCGGCGATCGCGTCAAAGCTGTCCGGCGGAAAGGCCGCGCCGGCATAGTGGGCGGCGAGATCGCTGACCGCCTGGCGCAATTCGGGATCGCCGAGCAGTAGGCGGACATCGACATAGACCGGGCTCGCCCAGCCGGCCGCCAGGATGAAGGGCTGCTGGCGGCTGACATGGACGGCGCCGGCCCTGAACAGCAGCTCTGCGACCTCGCGGCCGGTCTCGTTCGCGCTCATCGCACAGCCTCCCTGATGGCGTCCCGCATCACCGCGATCCCGGCGAGGAAATCGTCGATCGCCATCGCCTCCTGCGGATTATGCGATCCGTTCTGGTTGCGCACGAAGATCATCGCGCTGGGGATGCCGGCATTGGCGAAGACGGCCGCATCATGGCCGGCCCCACTCGGGATGTCCTCATCGGGCAGGCCAAGATTGCGGGCGGCGCTCTTCAACCTGGCGACCCAGCCGGCATCCATCACCGCGGGTGCGGATTCGAGCCGGCGGTCGACGCGGAACTCGACCCCCCTCTCCTCGCCGATCAGGCCACATTCCGAGAGGAAGAGGTCGTAGAAGGCCTCCAGCGTCTCGCGGCTCTGGCTGCGCACCTCGAAGGAGAAGCGCACCGTGCCGGGAATGCGCGCGATGGCGTGCTCCTGCGGATCGGTGCCGAGCACACCCGCCGTCACGACCACATCGCGGCCGCGTTCCAGCAAGGTGCGCCAGTGCCGGTCGAGATGGGTGATCAGTTCGGCGGTGGCGAAGACCGCATCGCGCCTGAGCCAGCGCGGCACCGCACCGGAATGGCCGGCCTCGCCGAGGCATTCGACCTGCCGATGCCGGATATTGCCCCTGATGCCGGTGACGATGCCGACGGGCAGGTCTCGGGCGACCAGAACCGGCCCCTGCTCGATATGCAGTTCGATCCAGGCCGCAACGGTGGCCGAATCGAGCAGCGGCTGCCCCTTCTCGACGCGGGCCATGTCGACCCCGACGGAGGCCATGCACTCCGCCAGCGTCCGCCCGCTGGCATGATCGCGCACGGAAAGGTCGGCGGCCGAGAGTTTCCCGAACAGGGCGCTGGAGCCCATATAGGCCCGGCCGAAGCGGGAGCTTTCCTCGCCGCGCAGCGCGTAGACTTTGATCGTCCGGCGCGGGACAAAACCCTCTTCCTTGAAGCGCGCGATGATGGCGAGCCCTGCGATGACGCCGGCGGCGCCGTCGAAATTCCCGCCCTGCGGCACGGAATCGAGATGCGAGCCGCAGGCGAGGAAGGGCAGCTCCGGCTCCCTCCCCGTCAGTGTGACGACGAGATTGGCGCCAGCGTCGCGCTCAGTCGCAAAGCCGAGTTCGCGCGCCTTGGCCTCGACGATATCGAGCGCCAGCGATTCACGCTCGCTATAGGCCTCGCGGGTGATGCCGACGCCGTCGCCCGTCGCCTCCCGCAAGCTGTCGAACAGCGCCTCAGTGAGGGCCCGGTCGCCCTCGTCGCCGCTGAAGACATTGCGCATCTCGGCCGCCTGCGCGCTCACGAGGCCGGATCCAGCCAGGCGAGGTCGGGCTCGTCGGCCTCCTCGATCACGACGCCATGGATCAGATCGGCGACGCGCGGGATTTCGCGGCGCAGGCAGAAGTACTCTAGCCCGTCGATGATCGTCGTCATCGCCGCCGGCTGCAGGAAGGTCGCGGTGCCGATTTGCACGGCGCTGGCACCGGCGAGCATATATTCGATCGCGTCATCGGCGGTGGAGATGCCGCCGCAGCCGATCACCGGGATCGTCACCGCCTTGGCGCATTGGAAGACCTGGCGCAGCACGATCGGCTTGATCGCCGGACCCGACAGACCGCCCATGATGTTGCCGAGGCAGGGCTTGAAGCTTTTCAAGTCGATCGCCATCGACAGGATGGTGTTGGCGACCACGACTGCGTCGGCGCCAGCGGCCTCGGCGGCGCGGGCCACCTCGGGCACGTCGCCGGTATTGGGCGTGAGCTTGACCCAGAGCGGCAGCGCCGTCGCCTTGCGCAATTCGCGTGTCACCTTTTCGGTCGACTCGGCCCGCATCGCGAAGGCCTTGCCGTCCTCCTCGATGTTCGGACAGGAGATGTTGGCTTCGATCGCGGAGATGCCGGGGATCGAGAGCTCCGCGGCGAGGCTGGCGAAGCCTTCCGCCGTCGGCGCCGAGATCGAGACGACCAGCGGCGTGTCGTAAACCGCATAATGCGGCATCGTCTTCTCGATGAAGTAGGGCACACCCCTGGATGGGATGCCGATGGCGTTGATCAGCCCGCCCGGCCGCTCGACCACCCGCGGCAGCGGATTGCCGGCGCGCAGTTCGCGCGTGATCGTCTTGGTGACGAAGGCGCCGAGCCGGTTGAAATCCATCACCTTCTCCAGCCCCTCGGCGAAGGTGCCGGACGCCGGCATGACCGGATTGCGCAGGGTCAGCCCGCCGATCCTGACGGAGAGGTCGATCGTGCTTGTAGCGCTCATGGCAGCGCCTCCATCAGGTCGAAGACCGGGCCGTTCCAGCAGACGCGCCGGTTGACGATCTCGCCATTGACGTTGAAGTCGCGGACGCAGCAGTAGCAAAGCCCGATTCCGCAGGCCATTTGCTGCTCCATCGCGACCTGGCCGGGCAGTCGGAACTCTCGCGCCAGGCGCTGCTGCACCCGCATCAGCCGGCTCGAGCCGCAGGTGAAGAAGGCATCGCAGCGCCCTTCCGCGATATGGCGGCGCAGGATGCGCTCGACATTGGCGGGCCCGCTGGTCGCTTCGGAATCGGTGACGGCGATGACGTCGGCACCATGGCGATGGAACAGATCGACCGAGACGAGGAGCTCTGGCCGCCTCGCACTGAAGACAGCCGTCACCTGCGTACCATTGGCCTTCGCAGCTTTGGCGAGCGGAGCGAGCGTCGCCAACCCTGCCCCGCGCCCGACGGCGACGATGTGGCGCCAGCTCGGATCCAGCGTGAAGCCGACGCCGAGCGGGCCCATGATGTCGAGCCCGTCGCCCGGCTTCAGCATGTCGAGCCCGCGCGTGCCGGCGCCGGTCACCTTGTAGAGGAACTCGACCTGGCGCTTGTCGGGATCGGCGCCGTAGAGGCTCATCGGCCGGCGCAGGAAGGGCTGCTCGCCCTCCGGCTGCGGGCAGAGGAGCTGGAAGAACTGCCCCGGCTGGGCCGCGGCGGCCTCCTCGCTGCAATTGACCACGAGGTGCCGGTATTCGGCGTTCACAGCCTCGTTGCGGACGACCTCGGCGAGCTCGGCGACGATGCTCGCTTTCCACGGTGCAGCAGAGCAGGCATCGCCTCCGATGGCCGCGCCGGAGCGCGCGGCCTGCGACTGATCGTGCTGGATCGACATGGCGATGCGCTCAGGAGAGCTCGGCGCCACGCCGTTCCGGGATCAGGAACCACATGGCGAGGATGTCGAGCACATAGAGCGTCGCCAGCAGGGCGATCGCCATCTCGAAGCTGTAGGCCGCCGCGATCGTCCCGACCACGAGCGGACCGAAGCCGCCGACGCCGCGCCCGATATTGAACAGCACGTTCTGCGCCGTCGCCCGGGCGGCGGTCGGGAACAGCTCGCTGATCAGCGCGCCATAGCCGCCGAGCATGCCGTTGACGAAGAAGCCCATCACCGCACCCGCGACCAGGAGTTGGAACGGATCGGTCAGCCGCGAATAGACGATGACCATCACGGCAGCGCCGAGCATGTAGCCGAAGAAGGCCGGGCGGCGTCCGATACGGTCGGCGATATGGCCGAAGGCGTAGATGCCGACCGCCATGCCGGCGATGGTGACGGAGGTCCAGACGGCGGACTGCGTCAGGGCGAAGCCGAAACGGGTCGCCAGATAGTTTGGCAACCAGATCATGACGCCGTAATAGCCGAAGTTCTGGACCGAGCAGAGCACGACCATGCCGAGGCTCAGCTTGGTGGTGTCCCAGTCCTTGACCAGCAGGCGCAGCGCCGATTCCTTCGGCCGGTCCTTGCTGCGGGCGACGAAGACCTCGGGCTCATGCAGCGAATGGCGGATGAAATAGGCCGCGACCGCCGGCAGGATGCCGATGGCGAACATGCCGCGCCAGCCGATCGTCGGCAGCAGGAGCGGCGTCGCGATCGCGGCCGCGAGCACGCCGACCTGCCAGCCGAGGCCGACATAGGAAGAGGCACGCGCCCGCTTCGAGGCCGGCCAGGCTTCGGCGACCAGGGCCATGCCGATGCCGAATTCGCCGCCGAGGCCGAGGCCGGCGATGGTGCGGTAGATCAGAAGGTCCCAATAGCCTTGCGCCAGCGCACACATGCCGGTGAAGACGGCGAAGAGCACGATCGTCCAGGTCAGGACGCGGACGCGGCCGATGCGGTCCGACAGCATGCCGAAGCCGATGCCGCCCAGTACGGCGCCGACCAGCGTGGCGGTGACGAGCGAGGCGGCCTGGCCCTGCGTCAACTGCAGGTCGGCCGAGATCGTCCGCAGCATGAAGCCGAGGATCAGGAGGTCGAAGCCGTCCATGGCATAGCCGATGGCTGCACCCCACAGGGCTTTGCGGGCCTTGCTGTCGACCTCGGTCGGAGCGGATAGGGCAATGGAGCCGCCGACGGCGGCCTGGTTGTCACTCACGGCGAAGTCCCCCGTTTCTGCTTTTCTTTGCGGTGCGTACCAAAAACGCCAAAGCACCAGCGCGCGCTTCCGCGCGCGGCTGTCGGCCGGTTTGATCTCATCGGAGTTTGGGCGCTCGCCCGCATTCTCAGGGCGCTTGCCGCGCCGCTTGGCAGCCAAGGCGTCAGGCTCGGCCGCGAGAAATTCGCAAGGACATCGGAAGCCCGATGCCGTTGCGTGATCACTCTATCTCACGCCAAAATCTCAATTGCAAGAACAATCTCAATTTTGCGACAGACGCCATGTCGGCATCAGACCAGCTCCGAAGACGGCTCCGTCATCGGCGGCTGCGCGATCCCGGACCGGTCGAGGGCAGCCCGCAGGACGGCTCCGGCATCGCTACCCTTGAGGGCGCGGCGCCAGAGCCCGTCGGCGATCTCCTCATAGAGCCGCACCGGCTCCTCGTCCGCGGTCAGCATGGCGATGCCGGAGCGGAGATTCGGCAATTCGCCGCCCAGCCGGAACGGGCTCAGCCCCAGCAGGGTCTTCTCGGCGGTGCGGAAGAGCTGGAAAGTGATGTTCGGCAGCGTCTCTTCGATCAGGCCGATCTGCACGCCCATCGGCTCGCTTTCGATTAGCCCGATCAGGTGCTCGACCTCGGTGCGCGCCGCTTGGCGACGCCGGACCAGTTCGGCCGCCGGCAGGTTGAAGCTGCCGACGACGCCGAGCTTCAGCCAGCGCTCGATCTCGAGGACGTTGACGAAGTTGACGACGCTCAAGCGGCGGCGCTTGCGTGCTGTCTTGCGCTCGTTGAGGATCGCGATGATCGCATCGATCTCCGCCACCGCCTGCTCGCGCGCGATATGAGGCGGCAACGCCTCGACCAGGGTTTGCCGCAGGTAGCCGGAATAATCGTCCGAAGTCAGCAGATAGGACAGCGGCGGGAAATGCGCGACGACCTGGTCGGCCTGCTCCTCGATCTGCCGCATGCGCTCGAAATAGCTGACCGGGCTGGAGTAATACTCCACCCCTGCCCCGAGCAGCGAGGCGACGGTCGTCTCCAGCAGCGTCGCCAGCCGCTCCAACGTCTCGATCTTGACGACGCCTCCGGCCTCGATCCGGTAGACCGCCGCTCGCGAAATCCCGAGCTGTTCGGCGACATCCTCGGCCTGGAGGCCCCGCCCCAGACGGTAGGCCTTCAGCCGCTCACCGATTTCATTGAACCGGATTGCCATCCAGCCGACCTCATCCGCCGCATCATCTGAATCTCAGATTTTAGACAGCGTAGTCGATCTGCAGGACGATGCGAAGCGTGATCGGCTGTTTTCAACGCCCGCTCTTGGAAGATCGGTACCGAGCTGCCCGGTCAGCCCGGCTTGATGCCGGCCTGCTCGACCACGCGGTTGGCGCGCTGGATTTCGGTCTCGATGAACTTGGCGAAGCTCGCCGGATCCTCGGTCACGGCTTCCGCGCCGAGCGCGGTCAGCTTCTCGACGATCTCGCGATCCTTGGAAGCCGCCTGCACCGTCGCGTTGACGCGCTGCACCGTCTCGGCCGGCAGCCCCTTCGGGCCCCACAAGCCGTACCAGAGCGTGAAGTTGAGATCGGCCAGTCCCTGCTCGCCGGCGGTCGGCACATTCGGCAGGAGTTTGCTGCGTTGCGCGCCCATGATCGCGAAGGCGCGCATCTTGCCATCGGTGATGAAGGACAGGGCCGAGCCGAGCGGAGCGACCATCAGCTGCACCTGGCCGGCGACGACATCGGTGATCGCCGGGGCCGTGCCGCGATAATTGACCAGCTCGGCACTCGTGCCGGTGCGGAGCTTGAAGCTCTCGGTCGCGAGATGACCCATGCTGCCCAGCCCGGAATTGGCGAAGGTGTATTCGGTCGGCTTCGCCTTCATCTGCGCGATCAGCGCCGGCAGAGTCTCGGGCGTCTTGGTCGAGCCGATCAGCACCATCGGCGACATCGCGAAGCGCGAGATCGGCGTGAAGTCCGCCAGCGGATCATAGGACACGCTGCGCATCACATGCTTGGCCATGATGTGGATGTCGGCATTGGTCAGATAGGTCGTGCCATCCGGCGTGGCCCGAGCGACCTCGGCGGCGCCGAGCGTGTTGCTGGCGCCGGCCTTGTTCTCGATGACCCAGGATTCGTCGAGCGCCGGCGCGATGCGCTGGGCGTAGAGTCGCCCGATCACGTCGATCGCCCCGCCCGCCGCAGCGGGCACGATCAGCCTGACGACCTTGCGTTGGGCCAAGGCAGCGCGGGGCGCAAGCGCAGCGCCAGCGAGCCCGATCAGGGCGGCACGTCGTGTGATGATCACCTGATTTCCTCCGGATAGGGCCGCGTTGCTCGCGGTTCTCAGGTTCGATTCGAAAGGATGGTCGGCGGTCCCGTTCCCGCTTCGATCGGCCACCACACGGCAAGCCCGACCAGCAATCAAGATAAGACCGCATACTTATTATCAGTATGCACCGTATCTTGGCACTGTCAAACGACGAACTACCCGAACCCGACGAAGCGGACTTCACGCAGCAGCTTCGGTCCAATCGCGAGTTCGGAAGAAGTCGCGCCCTCAGGCGGCGTCGGAAGAGCGCACTGCGTCCAGTCGCAGCGGCACGCGCGAGGCTTCGTTGTTGAGCTCGACGAGCTGCGCGAGCATGCGCATGAAGGCCTCGCGATCCTCCGGCGCGAGCGGGGCGAGGATACGCTCCTGCGCCCGCAGCGCCAGCGGCCCGGCTTCCTGCAGGATGCGCTCGCCCTTCGGCGACAGATGCAGAACCTTGATGCGCTTGTCGTCCTTGCTGCCCGAACGCTGGATCAGTTCCTTCGCTTCCATCCGTTCCAGCACATTGCCGAGCGTCGAGCGGTCGAAGGCGACGAGGGCCGAGAGGCGGGTCGCGTCGATGCCGGGATTGTCGCGCACCGTGACCAGCGCCGCGAACTGGACGGGGGTGAGATCGACCGGCGCGCATTCCTCGAGGAAGAGCGAGACGGCGATCTGTTGGGCGCGCCGGATGAGATGACCGGGCATATGATAGATATCGTCAGTCGACATCGTCGCTTTGCCTTGGTGGGCGGAGGGTGGATCTGCCGCTCGAATGTTCGTGCCGCCGGCTCTTCGTCAGGCGAATCCTGCTCGGCTCGATCGCCGCATCTTGGCTATAGATCGTATGCTTTCAGTCCGTAAGCGGTCAAAGCGTCCCGTTTCCCCTACGGGCCGAACACTCGGAGACCGGCCCTTCAGGCATAGTTGACAGCCGAAAATCTGGGAGTATCCTGTTAATCAGTATACGGACGATTTATCAGAGATCGCCGGATGGGAGGATGCCTCAACGGTTTCCGGTCGCGGAAACCGGGCGCTGCCAGCACGGGCTGCTTATCCGCTTCTCTGATCCACTGCCCGGTTCGGCGGCCCGGCCGCCCGATCGGCAGGGCCTGCCTGCAGACTGTCGATCAAGGCGATTTCGGAGAGAGAGCAATGTGCACCTCGGATCATGGCAACCATCCCATCGCCGTCGACGTAACTGACACGGCCGTCGCCTCGGTCGCGCCCTCGCCCGAGATCGTCGAGGAGCTCGTTGCCGCTAATCACATCCTGTTCGACCAGGGCGTCGTCGATGCCTTCGGCCATGTCAGCGTGCGCCATGACAAGCGGCCGGACCGCTTCCTGCTCGCCCGCAACATGGCCCCGAGCCGGGTCGCGGCCGACGACATCGTCGAGTTCACGCTCGACGGCGAGGCGGTCAATGCCAATGGCCGCAAGGTCTATCTCGAACGCTTCATCCACGCCGAGATCTTCCGCAGGCGCCCCGATGTGATGGCCGTCATCCACAGCCACTCGCATTCGATCGTGCCGCTCAGCGTCGTCAAAGGCACGCGCCTGCGGGCGATGTTCCACATGGCGGGCTTCGTCGGCCAGGGCGCGCCCGTCTTCGAGATCCGCGAGGCCGGCGGCGACGCCACCGACCTGCTGATCAGCAACAACCATCTCGGCCGGGCGCTGGCAGAGCATTTCGACGGCCATGACATCGTGCTGATGCGCGGCCATGGCTCGACCGTGGTCGGCTACTCGATCAAGCAGGCGGTCTACCGGGCCGTCTATGCCGAGCTCAATGCGCGCTACCAGCTCCAGGCGATGCAGCTCGGCGAGGTCACCTATCTCACCGAGGGCGAGAGCCGCGCCTGCGTCGCCAGCATCGAGGCGCAGGTCCATCGCCCCTGGGAGATGTGGCTCGAACAGGCCCGCTCGCGCCGGCGCTGAGGCGCCGGCCGCGTCAAAACCAACCCGATCCATCCTGCCTCGCAGAAGGTGGCCTGCATGCAATTCCATCTCAACGGTTTTCGGACCGGCGATCCCGGCGTGTCCGAGCCTGCCAGCGGCCTCGCCGCACCGTCGGGCGGCAGCTCCCTGCCGCAGGAGGTCGACGTGCTGATCGTCGGCTGCGGCCCGGCCGGACTGACACTGGCAGCGCAACTGGCCGCCTTTCCCGAGATCACCACACGGATCGTCGAGCAGAAGCCGGGGCCGCTTGAGCTGGGCCAGGCGGATGGCATCGCCTGCCGCACCATCGAGATGTTCGATGCCTTCGGCTTCTCCGAGCGGGTCCTGAAGGAAAGCTATTGGGTCAACGAGACCGTCTTCTGGAAGCCTGATGCCTCGCGACCGGAGGCGATCACCCGCAGCGGCCGCATTCAGGACGTCGAGGACGGGCTGTCCGAATTCCCGCATGTGATCCTCAATCAGGCACGGATCCACGACTTCTTCCTCGGCGTAATGCGGCGCTCGCCGAGCCGGCTGGAGCCCGATTATTCCCGGCGCCTCGTCGATCTGCAGATCGACAACGCGTCATCCCATCCGGTGACTGTAAAGCTTGAGCGTGTCGACCCCGCGCATGAGGGCAAGGTCGAGACCATCAGGGCCCGCTATGTCGTCGGCTGCGATGGCGCCCGCAGCGCCGTGCGCAAGTCGATCGGGCGGACGCTGGAGGGCGATTCCGCCAACCAGGCCTGGGGCGTGATGGACGTGCTCGCCGTCACCGATTTCCCGGATGTGCGGCTGAAGGCGCTGATCCAGTCCGCCGGCGAAGGCACGATCATCATCATCCCGCGCGAGGGCGGTTATCTGATCCGCATCTATGTCGAGCTCGACAAGCTCAGCGAGAACGAGCGGGTCGCGAGCCGCAATATCGGCGTGGAGCATCTCATCGCCGCGGCGCAGCGCATCCTGCGCCCGTATGCGTTCGAGGTGAAGGAGGTCGCCTGGTGGTCGGTCTACGAGATCGGCCAGCGCCTCTGCGACAAGTTCGACGACGTGCCGGAGGGGGAGGCCGGGCAGCGCCTGCCTGCCGTCTTCATCGCCGGAGACGCCTGTCACACCCACAGCCCGAAAGCCGGTCAGGGCATGAACGTCTCGATGCAGGACGCCTTCAATCTCGGCTGGAAGCTGGCGGCGGTCCTGCGCGGGCAATGCCCGCCCGAGCTGCTGCACAGCTACTCGGCCGAACGCCAGGCGATCGCAAAGGAGCTGATCGACTTCGACCGCGAATGGGCGAAGATGCTGAGCGCGCCCCTGAAAGCCTGGGACGGCGGCGAGGGGGTCGATCCCAAGGAGGTCGAGGCCTATTTCGTCAGGCATGGCCGCTACACCGCGGGCACCGCGACCCGCTACGCGCCCTCTTCCTTGACCGGCGAGCCCACTCACGCCGACCTGGCGACGGGACTTCCGATCGGCGCGCGCTTCCAGTCCGCACCGGTGATCCGCCTCGGCGACGCCAAGCCGGTAGAGCTCGGCCATGTCGCGCAGGCCGATGGCCGCTGGCGCCTCTACGCCTTCGCCGACCGGACAGATCCATCCTCGTCGGCATCGCGCCTGCGTGCGCTGTGCGACGCCCTTGCGGCTTCACCCTCGTCGCCGCTACGCCGTTACGCCAAGCCGGGAGACGATATCGACTCGGTGATCGACCTGCGCGCGATCCTCCAGCAGCCGCATCGCGAGGTCGCGCTCGAGACCCTGCCGAGCCTGCTTCTGCCGCGCAAAGGCCGTCTCGGCCTGATCGACTATGAGAAGGTGTTCTGCCCCGACCTCAAAAGCGGCCACGACATCTTCGACCTGCGCGGCATCGACCGCGGGCGCGGCTGTCTGGTGATCGTGCGACCCGACCAATACGTCGCGAACGTGCTGCCGCTCGACGACCATACCGGCCTCACCACATTCTTCGCCGGCGTGATGACGCCGCAAGCTCCGAGCTGACGGCTCTAACCGGTCACAACGACTCGACGATGGCCCTGCCCACAGGCGAGCTGAAGAGCTCATCGGCGGCGGATCGCAGCTCATCAAGCACGCGAAAGCCGGATCCGATCGGACCCGGCTTTCGATCTCGGCTGGAGATGGCCTTGCCGATCAGCCGGCGATGCCAGCTGATCGTATTGGACCTCAGAGGATCAGGAACAGGTCCGTATTGGTGATGTTCGGATTGTTGGTGAAAGTCGCAACCAGGACGTCACCGCCGGCCGCGCTGCCGTTCCTGTCGAACCAGAGCTGATCGGTCGACTGGTCGTAGATGAAGCGCTGCCCCGCCGTGGTCGCGGCGTGCCCGGAGGCCACGGACAGGAACTGTGCGGCAGTCACCATGGTCCCCGCCGCCGAGCCGACGAGGCCGGCCCCGGCGAAGCCGGAGGCAGAGATCTGGACGCGATCCTGGCCCTTGGCGAAATCCCAGATGAAATCGCCGCCATCGGCAACGTTGGTGAAGCGGAAGATGTCGTTGCCGGCACCGCCGACCAACGTATCGGCACCAAGCCCGCCGACCAGCACGTCATTTCCGCCGCGGCCATCAAGCTTGTTGGCGCCGCTCGAGCCGGTCAGTTGATCGGCGACGTCGGTGCCGATCACGTTCTCGACGTTGAAGATCAGGTCCTGATGGCCGAAGCCGTCCTTTCCGATCCCCGTCGCCAGATTGACGGTGACGCCCTGGAGACCGCCGCCATTCGCGGCATCCCGGCTGTAGTCGACGGTATCGATGCCGCCACGGCCATCGATGACGTCGGCTCCGCCAAGACCGCGGAAGCGGTTGTTGCCGTCGTCCCCGTTCATGATATCGACGGACTGGGTGCCGCGAATGCCCTCGATATTGCGCACGATATCGACGTGGCCGAAGCCATCCCTGATCGTGCCGGCTTGCAGATCGGCGATGATGCCGCTGGTGCCACCATTGGCGGCATCCTTGTCGTAGCGCACCTCGTCGAAGCCGGTCCCGCCGTCGATCCGGTCGGAGCCCGCCAGGCCGTAGAACATCTCGAAATCGTTGTTGGCCACATTGCCGCCGGTCAACCGGTCGGCGAAGCCCGTGCCCAGCACCTCCTCGATGTCGATCAGCAGATCGGTATTGCCGAAAGTATCGGTCGCGACACCGGTGAGCAGGTTGACGACCACGCCCTGGAATCCGCCATCGAGGTCGTAGCGGACGGCGTCGAAGTCTTCCGGATCGCTTGGCCCGGCGGAGGTGCCGTCGAACACGTCGAAGCCTGCACCGCCGATCATGACGTCGTAGGCAGCGCCAGCGTGGAGGATATCATCGCCATTGCCGCCATAGAGCCAATCCTCGCCCGCGCCGCCGTCCAGCGCATCGTTACCGGCGTCACCGAAGAGGCGATCATCGCCGTCTTCGCCGATCAGGACGTCGTCGCCATTGCGGCCTCTGAGCTCGTTGTTCGCTGCGCTGCCCATGACGAAGTCGTTGTTGTCGCTGCCGACGATGCCTTCGATCTCGACCAGTTCGTCGAAGGAGCCGAAGCCGTCGCGAGCAAAGCCCGCCCCGACCGTGACCCCTCCGAAGCTTCCTTCTGCGGTGACGTCGGTATCGGACAGGTTGGCGATGACGCCTTGCGTGCCGCCATTCGCCGAATCCGACCGGTAATCGGCATAGTCGAAGCCGGCACCGCCCTTGATGTAATCGGCGCCGTCCATGCCGCGGAAGTACTCGTCGCCGGCTCCGCCGTAGAAGTAGTCGTTCAGATGCGAGCCGCGCACGCCTTCAATGCCGCTGAGCGTATCGATGCCGCCGAAGAGATCACGCGCACGCCCCGCGGCAATTGTGACGCTGGGGTTCCCGAGCGGGGTAACGACCACTGTGGCAGCGGAGAGATTGACGATCACCCCATATGTGGGGGTGATGAAAACCTGTGGCCGCATGCTCCAATCCAGATCGTAGCGGACCTGGTCGAAGCCCCCCGTGCCACCTTCGATCACGTCGTTGCCGGCGAGGCCGAAGAAGCCTTCGTAGTCGAGGTTAGCGGTGCTGCTGCCGATGATGACGTCGTTGCCGTTCGTGCCGATGACTTCCTCGATGTCGAGCAGCGTATCGGTGCCTCCGAAGATGTCGCGCGCCGTGCCAGCAGCGAGGGTGACGGAGCCGACACCGGCCAATGTCACCGTCCTGGCGACAGCGGACAGATTGACGGCGACCGGCAGGATCGCCCCGGTGAGGCCGGCGAAAGACTGCTCATCGCCATAATTCGCACGGTCATAATCGTTGAGATCGTTGACCAGATTGCCCGAGCCGTCGATCGGGCGGCCATCGAAGATGTCGTTGCCCTGGCCACCGATGAACCTGTCCTCGTTGAGGCCGCCGAGGAGATAGTCGTTGCCGGCCTCGCCATGCAGAGTGTTGCCTAACCCATTGCCGATCAGCACGTCGCCGAGTTCCGAGCCACGCACGCTCTCGACATTGCGGAACTCGTCGATCGAATTGGAGAAATCACGGCCGGACTGGCCGGCGATCGTCGTTGGCGCATAGCCGCCGGTCACGAATGAGAGCATCTGCGCCGTCAGGGTGAACGCCCCGGCGTTCAGATTGACCACCGCGCCGAGTGCGGAAGTTCCATCGATCCGGAAATCGATCATGTCGTTGCCGGCGCCGCCGTCGAAGAAATCCGCCCCGGCGCCCAGCCGGGCACGGTTGTCGAGGACGCTGCCAATGACGATATCGCCCTGGGCGGTACCACGGACGCGCTCGATGTTGGCCAGCGTATCGGTGTCGCCCCAGCCGTCATAAGCCTGCCCGGCGCCGATGCTGGTGTAGAAGGGCGAGACGATTGCCGTCCCTGCCAGATACTCGGCCTGGAGATCGGAAATGCCATTCGCGCTGAGGTTCACCAACACGCCGCGCGTGCCGTTGTCGTCGGTGCTATTGTCTTCGCTGCGGTTACCGGTCGCGTCCAGATTGTAGTAAATCTGGTCGTTGCCCCCCCTGCCGTCGATGAAATCGTTACCCTTGAAGCCTCGAAGATTATTGCTTTCGCTCGAACCGTAAATCGTGTCATCGAGCTGCGTCCCAAGGACGCCCTCGATGTCGATCAGCGTTTCAGCATTGCCGTAGGTATCGGTCGCGGTGCCCGCCTCGAGATCGACGACGATGCCGACCGGAGGCACGGCACGGCCGCCTTGGGTCGCTTCGGCGCGATAATCGATTTCATCGGCATCGGTATCAAGGAAGCCCGCACGGGAAACCGAGCTGCCGTCGAAGCGGTCCACGCCCGCGCCGCCTTGGAAATAGTCGTCACCAGCCCCGCCGGTGAAGTCGTCGTCGCCGTCAAGACCGAAAAATCTGTTGTTGGCGTCATTGCCGACCAGGATGTCGCCGACGGCCGCATTGGTGCCGACCACACTCTCGATGCCGATGAGCGTGTCCGTATGACCGTATGTATCGAGCGCCTTGCCGGCCGCGACGGTGACGGTTCCGGAACCGCTGGGATTGGCAACGGTGATCGCCGCCGAAGAGAGATTGACGACCACGCTCTGGCCGGGGCCGTCGGGCCCCTCGCGCTCGTCGGCGTAGCGAACCGTGTCGGCACCGTCGCCACCATTGAGCGTGTCCGCGCCGGCGCCGCCATAGAGCGTGTCGTCCCCGGCCATGCCCGAGAGCACATCGTTGCCGGCACGGCCTCTCAGCATGTTGTTTCCGGCGGAGCCGGTGAGGCTGTCGGCGGCGTTGGAGCCGAGGATATTCTCGAAATTCGAGATGATATCGCCGGTGGCATCGCCGCCGGTCGCGGTATTGGCCGTGAGATTGATGATGACACCCGCCACCGAATTCAGATAGGCGAGCGTGTCGGTGCCGTTGCCGCCATTGAGCACGTCGGCGCCGCCGCGACCATCAATGAAGTCGTTGCCGTCACCGCCGGCCAGGTTGTTGGCCGCCGCGCTGCCGAACAGGTTGTCGTTGAAATCCGAGCCGATGACGTTCTCGATACCGATGAGGGTGTCGCCGGAGGCATCGCCACCGCTGACCTGCGGACCGCTCAGGTTAAGTTCGATGAAGACGCTGGCAGCCGAAGCCGCATAGCGCGCCGTATCGGCGCCCGCGCCGCCATTCAGCGTGTCGGCGCCGGCGCCGCCCTCCAGGATGTCGTTGCCAGCCCCGCCGTCGAGGATATTCGCTCCGGCATTACCGGTGAGATCATCATTGAAGCCCGAGCCGGTGACATTCTCGAAATTCAGGATCGTGTCGCCGGCCGCATGGCCGCCCGCCGCGGTATTCGAGGCGAGGTTGATCTGCACGGCCGCGTTTGAGGCGGCGTAACGCAAGGTGTCGATATCGGCGCCGCCATCGAGATTGTCGGCTCCCGCGCCGCCCTCGATGATGTCGTTGCCCTGGTGGCCGCGGATCATGTTGTTGCCGGCATTACCGAGCAGTGTATCGGCGTGGAACGAGCCTTCGAGATTCTCTATGCCCGACAGGATATCCCCGCTCGCGTCACCGGCGCTGACCTGCGCCGTGGTCAAAGCGAGATTCACTGTGACGCCGGCGCTGCTGCCCCCATAGCCGACGCCATCGCCGAACGCCGTGTTCGACCCGCCGGTCAAACGATCTGCGCCCGCCCCGCCGATGATGAAGTCATCGCCGGCGCCGCCGTCGATGGTGTTCGCGCCGCTGGAACCCGCCAGGACGTCGTCGAAGGCCGAGCCGATGAGATTCTCGACATTGGTCAGGACGTCGCCGGCCGCTCCGAATCCTCCCAGGCCCCCGGTCAAATTGGCCCAGACCTCGGTCGTGGCATTGGCGTAGCTGACGGTGTCGATGCCGTCGCCGCCATCGATCGCATTGGCAGCGCTGCTCGCGATGATCGTGTCGGCGAAGCTCGACCCGGTGACGTTCTCGAAGCCGCTGATCGTGTCGCCGGTCGCATGGCCGCCGGTCGCGGTTTGCGCGTGAAGGTTGACGGTGACCGCCGCGATCGAGCCGACATAGCTCAGCGTGTCGCTGCCCGCCCCGCCACGCAGCACGTCGGCGCCGGCGGCGCCGCGGATGGTGTCGTCGCCGTCACCGCCGTCGATGATGTTGATGCCGGCATCGCCGGAGAGCGTATCGCCCTGGGCCGAACCGAGCAGGTTCTCGAAGCCCGTGAACGTGTCGCCGTCCGCGTCGCCGCCGGCCGTAGCGGCCGGCACGGCGAGATCGACGGTAACCGCCCCGCTCGAGCCGGCATAGCTCAGCGTGTCGTTCCCGAGCCCACCGTTCAATGTATCGGCCCCGGCGCCGCCTTCGATGGTATTGGCGCCGCCATCGCCGGTGAGGATATCGTCGTGAGCCGAGCCGATCAGGCTTTCAAATCCGGTGAAAACATCCCCGGTGGCGTCGCCGCCCGACGCCGTCGACGTGGCGAGGTTGACAGTGACGGCCCCGCTCGAGCCGGCATAGCTCAGGGTGTCGGACCCAGCCCCGCCAACCAGCCCGTCGCCTCCCGCTCCGCCTTCGATGATGTCGTTGCCGTCATTGCCGAGGATCTGGTTGACGCCACCGTCGCCCTTCAGCTTGTCGTCGAAGGACGAGCCTATGAGGTTTTCGATGCCCGTCAGCGTGTCGCCGGCTGCGTCGCCGGCCGAGACCTGGGGACCGGCCAGCGAGAGGTCAACCGTCACGCCTGCGGTGGAGTTGACATACAAGGCAGTATCGCCGCCCCCTCCAGTACCGAGATCGTCGCTCCCGCCGTCGAGCACGTCGGCGCCCGCGCCGCCGATCAGGTCGTCGTCCCCATCGCCGCCGGAGAGGATGTCGTCGCCAGCACCGCCGGCCAGGTCGTCATCGAAAGCCGAGCCGGTGATGACGAAGCTGTTCGCCGGGTTGAGGATATAGGCCGGCGTCACGCCATTCACAGCGTCGTCCGGATCGAAGGACCTGGGATCGCTGAACTGGACCGTCCCGACCTGCCCCGTCCCCGAGTAGAGGTCGAGATTGGTGAATGTCAGGTCGCGCACCTGCTCGACCCAGTCCGCAAACGCGTTCTGGGCGTTGAGGACCGCCTGGTAGAAGGCCTGCAGCGTCGGGTAGTCCGCTCCATCGATGGCGGCGATCGCCGCTGCGACAGCTGAGAAATCGGGCACGCTTCCGGGCGAGTTCAGCTTGAAGCCGTAGCTTGAGCCACCCACCAGATAGACATCATTGGCGGTCGGCGCAGCCGCCCAGACCGGCAGGCTGCCATTGAGCCCGTTGAAGGTGAAGGAGAACGGCGCCAGCCCACCGTCGATCGTCGCCGTCACCGTCACCGGAGCCGCGTCGAGCGGGCTCACCGGCCGCGCGCCATTGCCATCGACGGTGAAGGCCTCGATGAGAGTTCCGGGATTGAAGACCTGGCCGAAAGTGGCGCCCGAGAAATCGACGGTGATCGTGGACATCAGTGGAAACTCCCATGGGCCGCACGCAGCGGCAGATATTCTGATTTCGACGGTTGCCTGCTCAAGAATCGTGCAGCGCGATCACACGCGACGCTCTCTATGCTTTACCTGATTTGATTTTTGGGGACTCAATACAAGTCTTGAAGGGCACAGTTCACCGGGTTGCTCGACGGCGTACTTCGGCCAAGCTTCCCGCTTCGACCTATGGAACACCGGAGGCGGCACGCCGGCTGAGCCCAAACGGTCGTATTCCTGTCGCTCATCAAATTCGCCGATCACCAAAGCCGCGGCGGGATTATTCCCGATTCTAACCAAGGGTAAACTCCCCAAATGGGGGTATGCGATAAAGAAACTGTTTCCCATACTCTCGCAAGGAAAATTGCATTTACTTTACGTCACTTTGATCACAAGGCCTCCGCCCGGCGACGCCCGCAAGAGCGCTGGGCCTGTCCAGCCGTTGCGCCCGCCGCCCGATCCTCCGACCAGCCGATACGAGGCGGCATGGCCGCACGACACCCGGCGATAGGAACCCAAGAGGCATAGATCCTATCAATATCATCGATGGAAAGAACGTATTGGATCGATAGATCGACACCACCTAGCGTCTGCTCATCCGCTGACACGCAAGAGAGCGAGACCGCGCCATGGCAGCCACCCGTCGCCCCGCCGCTTCCGAAACCGGTGATCCGCTTCTCCTGACGCCCGGGCCGCTGACCACCAGCAAGGCCGTCAAGGAGGCCATGGTCCACGATTGGGGCTCGCGCGACGCTACCTTCGTCGGCATCAACAAGGCCGTCATGGACGAGCTGCCGAAGGTCATCCACGGCGGATCGGATTTCGTCACCGTTCCAATGCAGGGCTCCGGCACCTTCGCCGTCGAGGCGATGCTGACGACCTTCGTCCCCCGCGACGGCACGGTGCTCGTCCTGATCAACGGCGCCTATGGCCAGCGCGCCAGGCGGATCCTGGAGATCGCCGGGCGTGGCGTCGTCGTCCACGAAACGGCCGAGGACATGCCGCCGGACCTGACCGAGGTCGACCGGCTGCTCGGCGCCAACGCCGCCATCAGCCATGTCTTCGCCGTCCATTGCGAGACGACGAGCGGCATCCGCAATCCCATCGAGGCGATTGCCACCCTGGTGAAGCGGCATGGCCGGCGCCTGCTGATCGACTCGATGAGCGCTTTCGGCGCCCTGCCGCTCGACAGCCGCGACGTCCATTTCGACGCTGTCGCCGCCTCCTCGAACAAGTGCATCCAGGGCGTGCCCGGCCTCGGCTTCGTCATCGCCCGCAAGAGCGCGCTCTCCGAGACGAAGGGCAACGCCACCACCCTCGTCCTCGACCTGCATGATCAGCACGCCGCCTTCGAGCGCACCGGCCAGTACCGCTTCACCCCGCCGATCCACGTCATCGTCGCCTTCCGTGCGGCGCTGCAGGAATTCTGGGCGGAAGGCGGCGTCGCCGGGCGCGGCGACCGCTATGCCGAGAATGCGCGTATCCTGATCGAAGGCATGCAGGAACTCGGTTTCCGCACGCTGCTCCCCGCCGCCCGGCAGGCGCCGATCATCATCACCTTCCACATGCCGGAGGATAAGCGCTTCGTCTTCCAGCGCTTCTACGACGCGCTGAAGGATGCCGGCTACGTCATCTACCCCGGCAAGCTCACCGTGGCCGACAGCTTCCGGATCGGCTGCATCGGGGCACTGGGAGCGCAGGACATGCGCAATTTCGTCGCCACCGTCTCGTCGGTCCTCGACGAGATGGGCGTCGGCCTCAAGTCGGCGGCGTGAGGGTGGCAACGATGAACATGCATTCTTCGGTTGGTTCTGACGTCGTCGTGAACGGTCGTGGCTATGGCCGTCCTTCTCGTCCTGTGGTCGTGATCTGCATGGACGGTTCGGAGCCTTCCTATATCGAGGCTGCCAGCGCCAGGGGGCTGACGCCGAACCTCGACAGGATCATGCGGACGGGTGCGAGCACGCACGCCTATTCGGTGATCCCGAGCTTCACCAACCCGAACAACCTCTCGATCATCACCGGCCGCCCGCCTTCCTGGCACGGCATCGCCGGCAACTTCTTCTACGACCGCGAGGCGAAGGAAGAGGTGATGATGAACGATGCCCGCTTCCTGCGCGCTCCCACCATCCTCGCCGCCTTCCAGCAGGCCGGCCTCAAGGTCGCGATGGTCACCGCCAAGGACAAGCTCCGGACCCTGCTCGGCAAGGGCCTCGACTTCTCGGCGGGCACCGCGATCGCCTTCTCCTCGGAGAAGGCCGACAAGGCCAACCGGAACGAGAACGGCATCGACGACGTCCTCGGCTTCGTCGGCCTGCCGGTGCCGTCGGTCTATTCGGCCGATCTGTCGGAGTTCGTCTTCGCCGCCGGCGTCAAGCTGCTGGAGAGCTTCAAGCCCGACCTGATGTACCTCTCGACCACCGATTATGTGCAGCACAAGGCGGCGCCGGGGTCGCA